>NZ_CP130701.1:2753091-3106183 GCF_030553075.1 Halomonas sp. I5-271120 | reverse complement strand
GTGGAGGCCGTGATGTCGTCATCCATGCAGGCCTGAAGGTCGCGGGTCTGGAAGCACACCGACTGCAGGCCGGCAGCGACCAGCTCGGCGATGCCGGTATCACGGGTCAGCCCGAAGATGGCGCCGCGGGCCTGAGGATCCCAGTGCGGCGCGCCGAGGCCGGTGAAGGCCGGCACCAAATAGACACCGTGCCCGCTGCGGGTGGTGCTGGCCAGCTGTTCGGTCTCGGCGGCATCGGCGAATAGCTTGAGGCCATCGCGCAGCCACTGGATGGCCGCACCGGCAACGAAGATGCTGCCTTCCATGGCATAGGTCACCTTGCCATTGAGTCGATAGCCAACGGTGGTGAGCAGGCGATTACGCGACGTCTCGGCCTTGTCGCCGGTATTGAGGATCATGAAGCAGCCGGTGCCGTAGGTGCTCTTGCCCATGCCTGGCTGGAAGCAGGCCTGTCCGACCAGCGCCGCCTGCTGGTCACCGGCGATGCCGGCCACCGGGATCGGGGCGCCGAACAGAGGTGCCTCGACGGTGCCGAAGTCATCGCTTGAATCCTTCACCTCGGGCAGTAGGCTTTCCGGAATGCCGAACAGGTCGAGCAGGTCCGTATCCCAGCGCTGGGTGTGAATATTGAACAGAGCCGTGCGTGAGGCGTTGGTGGCATCGGTTGCGTGCACGCGTCCACCGGTCAGGCGCCACAGCAGAAAGGTATCGACGGTGCCGAAGGCCAGCTCGCCGGCCTCGGCACGTTCGCGAACTCCCGACACCTCGTCCAGCAACCACTTGAGCTTGGTCGCCGAAAAATAGGGATCGATAAGCAGGCCGGTGCGCTGCTGAATCAGCTCGCCATGGCCCTGGTCATTGAGGCGCCGACAGACCTCATGGGTGCGCCGGTCCTGCCAGACGATGGCCGGATAGACCGGCTCGCCCGTCGCGCGATCCCACACCAGGGTCGTTTCCCGTTGGTTGGTGATACCGATCGCCGCCACCTGATCGGCGGCCAGGCCGGCCTTTTCGAGCACCGCACGACAGCTATTTTCGACCGTGCGCCACAGATCCTCCGGATCATGCTCGACCCAGCCATCGGCGGGAAAGTGCTGAGTGAACTCCTCCTGGGCCGAGGCCAGAATTTCCCCTTCCCGGTTAAACAGGATGGCGCGGGAACTGGTCGTTCCCTGATCGATGGACAGGATGCAGGAGGCCATGAAGCAGATTCCTTTAGCGAGACGGTGCAGGCGGCCCTGACGGGGCAGCGACACCTTTCGTTTTCGAATCAGAAAAGGGTAATGGGGTTTTCGTTTTACAACAATTGTCAGAACGGCTTCAGCGCATACCACCATCGTCTAACGCTCAACCAATGCGGTATGCCACGACACCAATGCCGTGCCGTTTCTTGCTAAGATAAGTCCCAACGCGGCCAACCGCGCCCCTACTTAGCTTCATACTTAACTCCAGCCAGGCCGGGCCTGTCATGATTCAGCAGAAACGCCACGATGCCATCATCGCTCTGGTCAAGCACCAGGGCTACGCCTCCATCGAACAGTTGACCCGCGACTTCGGCGTCACCCCGCAGACCATTCGACGTGACCTCAATGCACTTTCCAATGAGGGGCTGATTCGTCGCGTGCACGGCGGCGCAGGCCTGGAATCGAGCACCGTCAACACCGCCTACCACACGCGCAAGACGCTGAACGTCGAGGCCAAGCGCCGGATCGCCGAGTACCTGGCGGCACAGATTCCCAATCATGCCTCGCTGTTCATCAACATCGGCACCAGCAACGAGCTGGTCGCCGAGGCCCTGCAGTACCATCAGGGCCTCGAGGTGATCACCAACAACCTCAACGTGGCGGCGATTCTTCAGCACAAGGAAGACTTCAACGTCATCGTCGCCGGCGGCCAGGTGCGGTCCCGCGACGGCGGCATCATCGGCGAGGCTGCCATCGACTTCATCAATCAGTTCAAGGTCGACGTCGGCATCATCGGCATCAGCGGCATCGACGAGGACGGCTCGCTGCTCGAGTTCGACTATCAAGAGGTGCGGGTCGCTCAGGCCATCATCCAGAATTCTCGCCAGGTGTTCCTGATCGCTGATCACTCGAAGTTTCACCGCAATGCGGTGGTACGCCAGGGCCGCATTACCCAGATCGACGCCCTGTTCACGGATCGCGAGCCGCCCGAAGCGATCCGCCGACTGCTCGATAGCAACGACGTGGCCCTGCATATCGCGCCGACGTCTTCCGAGGCCTGATACTCGGGCCCCATCCCCGCCGCCCGCCTATCCGGCCGGCATTGCCATTCACGCTAGCCACTCTCGCCACACTCCCCAGCCCCGCCACCGATGGCGGGGACTGCTGCTCGCCTACTCACCTACTCACCTACTCACCTACTCACCTACTCACCTACTCGCCAACTCGACTACTGAATCAGGCTCCGGTGACATGCTGCCGAGTCGGGCTGCCCGACACATATTTTCGATTTGCATCTTTCGTGTTCGCTTTCCTATACTATATTTTCTAAAACGAACACATGATGGGCCTCACCAGCGCATGGCCTCGCAGAGAGCCTCGCTGAGCCCTCTTTTCGCGGAGCGAACCATGCGTGAACCCCAGCAGCAAGAGCTTCTCGACCTTTTCGTTGTCGGCGGCGGCATCAACGGCGTTGGCATCGCCAATGACGCTGCGGGACGAGGTCTCAGGGTCGGGCTGTGCGAGCAGGCGGACCTGGCCAACGCCACCTCCTCTGCCAGCAGCAAGCTGATTCACGGCGGATTGCGCTACCTTGAGCACCGCGAGTTCCGCCTAGTGCGCGAGGCCCTGCACGAGCGCGAGGTGCTGTTAAAGAAGGCCCCGCATATCGTCTGGCCGCTGCGCTTCATCCTGCCCCACCAGCCTCACCTGCGTCCGGCCTGGATGATCCGTGCCGGCCTCTTCCTTTATGACCATCTCAGCCAGCGCGCAAGCCTGCCAAGCTCCAAGGGCCTTCGCTTCGATGCCACGAGCCCGCTGAAGCCAGCCATCACCCGCGGCTTCGAGTATTCCGACTGCTGGGTCGACGACGCCCGTCTGGTGGTACTCAATGCCCTTCAGGCTCAGGAGCAGGGGGCGGAGATCATGACACGCACTCGCTGCATCGAGGCTCGCGAGGAGGACGGGGCCTGGCACATTACCCTCGAGGATCGCGACACGGGACGCCAGATCACCCGCCGCGCCAAGACCCTGGTAAATGCCGCGGGCCCCTGGGTGGAGTCTTTCATCAGCGGCAAGACGACACGCCGGTCGCGCTATGGCATTCGCATGATCCAGGGCAGTCACCTTGTCGTGCCCCGCATCAACGTCGACGAGCGCGCCTATATTCTGCAGAACCACGATGGCCGCATTGTCTTCGTGCTGCCCTATCAGCAGGACTTCAGCCTGATCGGCACCACCGACCGCCGCTACAAAGGCGATCCGGCCAAGGTCGATGCCAGCGACGAGGAAACCGACTACATCCTCGACGTAGTCAACGCGCACTTCCGGCAGACGCTCAGTCGGGATGACATCGTCACCACCTTCTCCGGGGTGAGACCCTTGTGCGATGACGAGTCCGCCGACCCGTCGGCCATGACCCGCGACTATACCCTGGACCTGGACGATGAGGGCGCACCGCTGCTGTCGATTTTCGGTGGCAAGATCACCACCTATCGGCGCCTGGCGGAAGCCGCCATGGACAAGCTGGCCCCTCTGCTGCCGAGCATGGGGCCGAGCTGGACCGCCGAGCGACCGCTGCCGGGCGGAGACATCGGCAGTCAGGATGCCTTCATGGCCCGGCTGGTAAGAGACTACCCCTTCCTCGGTGAGTCCCGAGCCCGTCGCATGGCCTCGAGCTACGGCAGCCTCTGCCTGAGCTTCCTGGGTGATGCCCGCCGCGTGGAAGATCTTGGCGAGACGTTCGGCGCCGGCCTCACTGCCGCCGAAGTCGACTATCTGCTCGAGCGGGAATGGGCCCGCGACGCCGAAGACATCCTCTGGCGGCGCACCAAGCTTGGGCTGCGCCTCTCGGCGGATGAGGTGAATCGCCTGAGCCGCTACATCACTACCCGAAGAGAGGCACAGGCTGCCTGACCGATTGGCTAGCACCCGCCCTGCCTTAATCGTCAGCATCTAACATGCCCACTGACCAAAACGCCGCGCTCATTTGAGCGCGGC
Organism: Halomonas sp. I5-271120; assembly: GCF_030553075.1. Lineage (NCBI taxonomy): Bacteria > Pseudomonadati > Pseudomonadota > Gammaproteobacteria > Oceanospirillales > Halomonadaceae > Halomonas > Halomonas sp. I5-271120. The sequence continues at coordinate 3,102,002 of NZ_CP130701.1, read as the reverse complement.
GTTTTTGGTGTTGCCCCGGTTGGTGACCCTGACTGGTGGCGCTACTTGCCCATGCTCTTGCTGATAGCGACAAACCTGGCCAGGCCGGCTTTGGCTTGGCGACAATTAGTTGCCGGGAATGCCGCCGCGGGTCAGCGCCGCAGGGTCCAGTAACCTTTCCAGCTCATCACGCCCCAGATCGGTATCTTCATCGGCCACGTCGAGAATCGGCCTGCCCGCCTGATAGGCTTTCTTGGCGATCGCAGCTGCAGCATCGTAGCCGATCACCGAGTTAAGGGCCGTGACCAGGATCGGGTTGCGCGACAGCGGAGCCTCGATGTTGTCCTCGCGCACGGTGAAAGTCGCAATGGCGCGATCGGCAAGCAGGCGGCTGACGTTGGTCATCAGGGTAATGCCCGTATGCAGGTTGTGGGCGATCAGGGGTAGCATCACATTGAGCTGGAAGTTGCCGCTCTGCCCGGCCACCGCCACTGCCGCGTCCAGACCGATGACCTGAGCCGCGGCCTGGGCCGCCGATTCGGGAATCACCGGATTGACCTTGCCCGGCATGATCGAGCTGCCGGGCTGCAGGGCTTGCAGTTCGATCTCGCCGAGTCCTGCCAGCGGCCCGGAGTTCATCCATCGCAGATCATTGGCGATCTTCATCACCGCACAGGCATAGGTCTTGAGATGCCCCGAGAGCTCCACCGCAGCATCCTGGCCGGCGAGGCTGGCGAAGGCACTGTCGTTGGGCATCAGCGCCAAGCCTGTCTGATCGCTCAAGGCCGTGGCCATGCGCTCGGCGAATTCGGGATGAGCGTTGACCCCGGTTCCCACGGCCGTGCCGCCCTGGGCCAGACGCCCAAGCCGCACCTGCCCGTCCTCGAAGCGCTCGATGGCCTGAGAGATCTGGCTCGACCAGCCGCCAAGCTCCTGGCTCATGCGCACCGGCATGGCATCCATCAGATGGGTGCGGCCGGTCTTGACCACGCCATCGAGCTCGGCAGCCCTGGCATCGATAATAGCTTGAAGATGCGCAAGCGCCGGCATCAGCGCATCCTTTACGGCCATGGACACCGAGACGTGGATCGCCGTCGGAATCACGTCGTTGCTCGACTGACCCATATTGACGTGATCGTTTGGCCCCACCACGAGGTCTTGCCGAGACGCCAGGTGGGCGATGACCTCATTGACGTTCATGTTGCTCGAGGTCCCCGACCCCGTCTGATAAACATCGATGGGGAATTGATCATCATGCTCGCCGGCAATGATCGCCTGCGCCGCCTGCTGTATCGCGTCGGCACGCGGCCCATCCAGCAGTCCCAGTTCGGCGTTGACCTTGGCCGCCGCGGCCTTGATGCGCGCAATGGCGTGAATGAAGGCGACCGGCATGGGCTGGCCGCTGACCGGGAAGTTATTGACGGCACGCTGGGTCTGAGCGCCATACAGGGCGTCAGCAGGCACCTCAAGTTCACCCATGCTGTCACGCTCAATGCGGGTATCGTTCATCGGGCTGTCCTTATTGCTCAGAAAACACTATCTGAAGCCGTAGAAAAATCAGCTGGCCAATTGCTGAGGCTCACTGCTCAGGGAAACGCGATGCCCGCCAGCGACCTTGCTCGAGTACATGGCATGGTCGGCATGCTCCATCAGCGTCGCGAGCTTCTCGCCATGCTGAGGATAGGAGGCCACCCCGACACTGATGCGGGGCAACTCGTCCTCGGCTCGCTCGAGCAAGCGCTCGAGCATCGCCATGGCTCCCTCTTCATCAGTATTGGGGAGGAACATGCCGAATTCATCCCCCCCCAGCCTGGCCACCAGGTCGCTATCGCGCTTGCAGTCTTCCAGACAGCTCGCCACCGCCAGCAACGCGCGATCCCCCATCGCATGACCGTCACGATCATTGATGGCCTTCAGATCGTCCATGTCGATGATCACCACGCTGAACGGGCGCCGGTAACGCACACCATCGGCATGAAAGGGGGTAACCAGCTCAAAGAAGGCGCGGCGGTTGAGCATGTCGGTCAGTGAATCGCGGGTCGCCATATTCAGCAGCATGCGGTTCGACAGATGAATCGCATCCACCAGCACCGCCGTGAGATAGCCGGTAATCAGGAAGACCACCAAGTTGGAGCCCGCCACAAGAAGGCCCTCAGCGCTGAGCAAATGCCCGCCACCGAGCTGAAAAAGAAGCAGATAGCAGGCCGCAATCAGCCCCACCAATAGCAAGGTTGCTGTCGTCCCCAGGGTCAGGGCGCTGGTCACCACAGCAAGCAGATAGAGACTGCCCATGGGGCCCTGCACACCGCTGGTGCCATGCAGGAACCAGGTGATGAAGCCGACCATGACCAGAGTGTGCAGGGTCAAGAGCCAGCGACGGCGTTCATCGAAATACTTGAGCCGACTCGCCAGCAGACTGAACAGGAAATAGCCGGCGGTACCTACCACAATGGACATACCCCCCATCTGTGGCGAGCCTACTACCACCAGATGAAAGATGACCAGGCTCACCAACAGCCATTCGATCTGATAGACCCCGGTCGTGAAACCACTGATCTGTACCCTGCGTGGATCCCAGACCAAGGGGGGTAACGGGTCCTTTTGTGACATCTTGTTCCTCATCGCCAATCCCTGCCCATCCTTGCTCCTATCATGCCAAGCTCGCCGGGGGATAGCGACCCGGTCATGCCGATGGGATTACGGCCTTGGCCGCAACCCATGTTGCACTGCAACAAAACAGCTGCTATTGTGCACTGCAACGAAGGTCAAAAACCCTTCGTATCCAGATATTCTACGGAGGTGTGCAATGAACGACTTCATGAACAACATCAACTTTGGCAAGACCACTGAACAGCTCGAGACCTTCTTCTTCGGTCCGGCCCGCGCCTATGCAGCGCTGACCCTGGACTACAGCGAGAAGCTCGCCAACGCTCAGTTCGACGCCATCAAGGCCTACAGCGACACCAGCCTGAGCCAGGCGCGCGCCGCCATGGACATCAAGGATGCCGAAGGCCTGCGCAGCTACATCGAAGGTCAGCAGAAAGTCGCCAAGGATCTTGGTGAGCGCGTCAAGGGCGACACAGAGAAGGTCGTAGCCCTGAATCAGGACTTCGCTCAGCAGAGCCAGAAACTGGTAGAGAGCAGCGTCAAAACCGCTTCTCAGTCCGCCAACTAAGCTTTGTTTGAAAGCAAGTTCGGGCTGAAAGGCCCACGCCGCTACCAGTAACTAGTGGCATTAGAGAGTGGCCGGCCTCAGTCTGATACCCGGCCAACTCCCTCCCCAAAAGGCCGCCGATCCCTGATCGGCGGCCTTTTGCCGTCTATCGTTTCTGGAGAATCACTCGATGCATTTCATACGATGTCCGCACTGACTGGCCTCCCCCAGCCACACATCGCTGAACCATAGACATACCTGATTAGAAACAAACACCTGGGAAGAACCAAAGACCTGGATGTAGAAGCGTGCCAATGGGTTAGCCGCAAGTGTCGCCCCCAGAGGGTTAGCTTTATTGATGGTTATCAAGATGAGGGCCGGCGTAAGCCTTTATGCTGTGAGGGTGGATACCCAAGCTATGCGCTGCCAAGGCAACAAGGAGGCCAACATGATCGATACCATCAGGTCACTGCTCGCCATCGGTCTACATCCAAAGCGGCAGATCCAGGAACTCTGGGCACATGAGCAAGCGGAGAAGCAGCGCTACCGTAGTACGGCCTTTCATTTCCTGACGCTTGATACCGCCACCGGCCGACTGTTGGCCGTGCTGGGCACGGAGTGTGAAGCCCGCCTGACGGGGCTAGAATCCTTCGCCAGCACCATGGATATGCCCAAGCCCCAGTGCGAAGGGGTCACTCGCAGCCTGACATCGCTTGCCCACGACGATGAACCGATCACCGTGGCGCGACGTCAATTCAGCAAGACGATTGCTGCAGCGAAGCGCGCCCAGCACTTCTACGAAGCCATGTGTGAATCCAACTGCACGCTGGCGCTGCAGGCATTCTTGCATGACGGCTTCCATCAGAAACGCGCCGAACACCGGCTGCTACTCGAACACTTTGATACGCTACGACTTGAGACGCTACGGCTTCCCGCCTCAACATCGTCCTCGCCCAACTCATAGCCTGCGAAGCCGTTCAGACGGCACAGCATTTCTTCAGCTTGCGGCCGCTACCGCAGGGGCAGGGATCATTGCGGCCAGGCTTGAGCGCCGTCAACTGAGGATCTCCGTCCACGTACACCCATCTGCCGTCCAGGCGTGTGAAACGTGAGAGCTCCTCCAGTCGCTGCCAGCGGCCATGCTCCTGGAAAGTGGCACGAAAATGCACCCAGCCTTGCTGTTCATGCTGTCCTTCCTGCTCCTGCTGCCCGTCCTGATGCCCGTCCTGTTGCCAATGGTTCAGTACCTCGAGGCGCTTCCAGCACGTATGGGACGACAGCCCCATGTCGGTCGGGCAGGTATCGGGATACCAGGTCCTGCGCAGGTAACCTTCAAGATGCAGCACGAATGCACTGTAGCGTGAGCGCATCAGCGTGGCGACGGTCTTCGCGGCGGCGCCCTGGTGCAACGGCCCGCAGCATTCGCCATAGGCACCCAGGCCGCCACAGGGACAGGGCTCGGCGGATGACAGCGTCGTTGATGAGGCGGGCGTAGCGGGCATCCTGGGCGTGCTCATGGGCTGGAAGGCTCGTCTTGGAAGGTAATGGAGACAATAGAGGTAATGAAGGTAGCGCCAGGCCAGCAAACCAGGCCGGCGGGTTTACCAGTCAAGCGCCTGCTTGACGAAGGGGATGGTCAGCTTGCGCTGAGCCGAAAGCGATGCCTGATCAAGGGTCTCCAAGGTTCCGAAAAGATCGCCCAGACGCCTAGGCCCCCGATGCAGGATGTAACGGGCGACCTCGTCCGGCAGCTGCATCCCCCGCACGCGAGCGCGAAGCTTGAGCGCCTCGAAGCGACCGGCATCGTCCAGCGGTTTGACGTGGAAGGTCATGCCCCAGGTCAGCCTTGAGGCCAGATCCGGCAGCTTGATATCGAGTTGGCGTGGCGCGGCGGGCGCGGCGATCACCAGCCGCTTGCCGGCATCGCGCAGGCGATTGAAGCAGTGAAACAGCGCCTCCTCCCAGCGCTTGCGGCCCAGCACCCGGTGCAGATCATCGATGGCGACCAGGTCCAGACGTTCGCTGTCCTCGAGCATATGTGGCGGAAAGTGGCCAAGCTCGTCCAGCGGCAGGTAGAGCGCACGCTTGTCGCGATCGCTGGCTTCGTGACAGGCCGCCTGCAGCAGATGACTGCAGCCGACCCCCTCGCCGCCCCACAGAAACAGGAACGGCTCGCCCGTTTCATCGAGCTGGGCACGCAGGGTGCCGACCAGCGTCTCGTTGCCGCTAGGCTGGAAGTTGGCAAAGGTCGCATCGTCGCGCATACCCACACCGAGCGGGAGCTGCGCTGCACCGGGCTTCATGAAGCCTCCTCGTCCTGGCGTTCGATACCATGAGCATCATATAAGGTACTGTTTTTATAGTGTTCATGGAGATAGCGCAACACTACCATGATCACCGCCGCCACCGGCAGGGCCAACAGCACCCCCGTAAAGCCGAACAGCTGCCCGCCGGCCAGTACGGCGAAGATCACCGCCACTGGGTGCAGGCCGATCTTGTCGCCGAGCAGTTTGGGCTGCAGCACCAGGCTCTCGACCAACTGGCCAACAGCGAACACCGCTCCCACCCCAAGCAGCGGCAGCCAGCTATCGAACTGGAAGAAGGCCACCACGCCGGCCACCGAGATGCCCACGATGACGCCGAGATACGGCACGATGCTGACGAGCCCCGACAGCAGGCCAATCAGCAGTGCAAAGCGCAGGCCAAGCAGGGTTAGCCCCAGCGCGTAAATGATACCAAGGCACAGCATCACTATCAGTTGGCCGCGCAGAAAGGCCGACAGTACCTCGTCGCATTCTCGCGCCAGGCGCACCACCGCAGGCTCCCATTGGCGAGGCAGCGAGCCATGCAGCTTGGCAGTGAGCCGATCCCAGTCAAGCAGCAGATAGAAGGTCACCACCGGGATCAGCGCCAGATTGCCGACCCAGGCCGCCAAAGCGAGCCCCGAGCGAGAGACCTGCGCCAGCAGGGTGGCGGCGAAGGTGCCGGTCTCCTTCCAGTTGGCCATCAGGGCTTGACGCAAGGCATCAATGTCCGTGGACAGATCCTGACCGGTCAGCGACTGAATCCAGGGCACCAGGGTGTCCTGCAGCCAGTTCAGCATAGCGGGCACGGATTCGATAAGCTGCCCGATCTGGCGGCCAAGCACCGGCACCAGCAGCAACAGGGCCAGCAGCAGGATCACGCTCAGTAGCAGAAACACCAGCGATACCGATAGCCGCCGCGACAGGCCGCGCGCCTCCAGACGGTCGGCCAGCGGATCCCCCAGGTAGGCCAGTATCATGCTGACGAAAAAGGGCGTCAGGATCGGCTGTAGGCTGATGAACAGCCACATCAAGCCTGCCAGGCCGAGTACTAGCCACCACTGTCTGCGCATTGCATCTCTCCCTGTTCGCGTGTCTCTCCACGGTGCGGCGCGGCCTTCACGATGCTACAATTCCGTTCCACTTTTGCCCCACTTGATGATCGTATTGCGACAGGAAAGCCCATGACCCGCAGCCCGTCGGACTCCTCTTCTACTCCTTCCGCCGATTCCGCCTCGCTGAGCTACAAGGACGCTGGCGTGGACATCGACGCCGGTAACGCTCTGGTCGATCGCATCAAAGGCGTCGCCAAGCGTACCACTCGCCCCGAGGTAATGGGTGGCCTTGGCGGCTTCGGCGCACTCTGCGAGCTGCCGAGCGGCTATCGCCAGCCGGTGCTGGTCTCCGGCACCGACGGCGTCGGCACCAAGCTGCGCCTCGCCATGGACCTTGGCAAACATGACACCATCGGTATCGATCTGGTCGCTATGTGCGTCAACGATCTGGTGGTCGCCGGCGCCGAGCCGCTGTTCTTCCTCGACTACTATGCCACGGGCAAGCTTGATGTGGACATCGCCGCCGACGTGGTGACCGGCATCGGCGAGGGCTGTGCCCAGTCCGGCTGTGCCCTGGTGGGGGGCGAGACCGCCGAGATGCCCGGCATGTACGCAGGCAGCGACTACGACCTGGCCGGGTTCTGCGTCGGTGTGGTCGAGAAGGACGAGATCCTCGACGGCAGCCGCGTTGGCGAAGGCGACGTACTGCTCGGGCTGGCCTCCTCCGGCCCGCACTCCAACGGTTACTCGCTGATCCGCAAGATCCTCGAGGTCAGCGGCGCGGATCTCGACACTGATATCGACGGCGTGCCACTTCGCGAGGCACTGATCGCCCCGACCCGCATCTACGTCAAGTCCCTGCTGTCCCTGATCAAGGACAGCGGCGTATCGGTGCATGCGCTGTCACACATCACCGGCGGCGGCCTGTCCGAGAACATCCCGCGGGTGCTGCCCGAGTCGCTCGGGGCTCGCATCGACGTCAATGCCTGGACACGTCCGGCGGTCTTCGACTGGCTCCAGACCCAGGGCAACGTCGATGAACACGAGATGCACCGAGTGCTGAACTGCGGCATCGGCATGGTGATCGCCGTATCTGCCGCCGACGCCGAGAGTGCCAAGGCTCACCTGGAAGGCCAGGGCGAGACCGTCTACCGGCTCGGTGAGATCGTCGCGCGCAGCGGCGAAGAAGAACAGGTCATTCTGGAGAACCTCAAGGCATGAGCGAGGCAACCGACACCCTCAACGGTTTCGAGGCCGAGCAGGCCAGCACGCCCCGGGTGGTGGTGCTGATCTCAGGCAGCGGCAGCAACCTTCAGGCGCTGATCGACGCTCAGTCCTACGACGAACTGGGCGGCGAGATCGTCGCTGTGGTCTCTAACAAGGCCGATGCCTACGGCCTCAAGCGCGCACGGGATGCCGGCATCGAGGCAGTCGCCCTGCCCCACCGCGAATACGACAGCCGCGAGGCCTTCGATGGCGCCCTGATCAAGGTGATTGAGCGCCACGAGCCGGACCTGGTCGTGCTGGCAGGCTTCATGCGCATCCTCACGCCGCGCTTCGTGCAGCGCTTCTACGGCCGAATGCTCAACATCCACCCCTCGCTACTGCCGGCCTATCAGGGCCTGCACACCCATGCCCGGGCGCTGGCCGACGGCGTCACCGAGCACGGCGTCAGCGTGCACTTCGTCAGCGAAGAGCTGGACGGCGGCCCGGTCGTGGTTCAAGCGGCGGTCGACGTCACCCCCGAAGACACCGAAGACAGCCTTCAGCAGAAGGTCCAGAGCCGCGAGCACCTGATCTATCCGATCGCGGTGCGCTGGTTCCTCGAGGGTCGCCTCACGCTGGGCGCCCAGGGCCCGACCCTGGATGGCACTCCCCTGCCGCCCCAAGGCCTGCGCCTCTCCCACGCCGATGCTGCCGAAGAGCTCGACGAGGACCTGGAAGAAGACGGCGACGCCTGACGCGAGCGCCGCTCACACACAAGAAGGCCGCGCCCCGAGGGGCGCGGCCTTCTTGTATCTGGCTAATCGTGACTAGCGGCTAGCCAGGGTCTCGCGGTCGCGGCTTACTTGACCTCGATGCCGTGCGCCTGCCGATCGGCGTGATAGGAGGAGCGCACCAGCGGACCGGAAGCGACGTGCTTGAAGCCCATCGCCTTGCCCTGCTCGGCGAACCAGTCGAAGGTATCCGGGTGTACCCAGCGATCGATCGGCAGGTGGTTCTTGGACGGCTGCATGTACTGACCAAGGGTCAGCATATCGACGCCATGAGCCCGCAGGTCGCGCATCACCTCGATGACCTGCTCGTCGGTCTCGCCGACGCCGAGCATCAGGCCGGACTTGGTCATGACATCTGGGCGACGCGCCTTGTAGCCCTTGAGCAGATCCAGCGACCACTGATAGTCGGCCCCCGGACGCACCTTGCGGTACAGCGACGGCACGGTCTCCAGGTTGTGGTTGAAGACATCCGGCGGCGTCTGCTCGAGGGTGTCCAGCGCCACTTCCATGCGGCCACGGAAGTCCGGCACCAGCACCTCGATCTCGATCTCCGGGCTGTCGTTGCGAATCTCGCGGATGCAGTCGGCAAAGTGCTGCGACCCACCGTCGCGCAGGTCATCGCGATCCACCGAGGTGACCACCACGTAGTTCAGGCGCATTTCGGCGATGGCCTCGGCGAGCTCCCGCGGCTCTTTCTCGTTGACCGCGTTGGGACGGCCATGGGCGACGTCACAGAACGGGCAGCGGCGGGTGCAAATGTCACCGAGGATCATGAAGGTCGCGGTGCCGCCGTTGAAGCACTCGCCCAGATTGGGGCAGGACGCCTCTTCACAGACGGTGTGCAGGCCATGCTTGCGCAGGGTCTGCTTGATGCGCGTCACCTCCTGCGAGATCGGCATGCGAACCTTCAGCCAGTCTGGCTTGCGCGGCACGTTGTCGGTGGGAATCACCTTGACCGGAATGCGGGCGACCTTCTCGGCGCCGCGCAGCTTGACGCCGCGCTCGACCCTGGCCTTCTTCTTGGCGGCAGCAGCATCGGCGGTGGACGGGGTCACGGGGGTAGCGGTGCTTTCGGTCATGATCAGGATATCCTGCGCTCGTAAACGTTAGGCACTCGCGCTCTGGTCGGAAACCAGAGAAGGCGGCATGCCGGGCTTGTCGGTGAGTTGCATGTTGCCAAGCCGCGCGGCCAGACAACGGACCAGGCGATGGGTCTCGGCGTCTACATCAGGGACGCCATCGACCAGGTCGGCGAGTTGGGTCATGGCCATACCAGCATAGCCACAGGGATTGATGCGCCCAAACGGCGACAGATCCATAGCCAGGTTCACAGCCACACCATGGAAACTGCAACCACGACGGATGCGAAGCCCCAGAGAGGCGATCTTGGCATCACCCACATAGACCCCCGGGGCGTCAGGCCGCGCCCTTGCCGCGATACCATGCTCCGCGAGGGCATCGACCACGGCCTCTTCCAGCGCGGTGACCAGGCTGCGCACGCCAAGCTTGGCACGCTTGACGTCGAGCAGCGGATAGATCACCAGTTGGCCGGGACCATGGTAGGTCACCTGCCCGCCACGGTCGGTCTCGACCACCGGAATGTCGCCGGGCATCAACAGGTGCTCGGGGCGCCCTGCCTGCCCCTGAGTGAACACCGGGTCATGCTGGACCAGCCACAGTTGGTCGGGCTGGTCGGGGCCGCGGCGATCGGTGAGCTCACGCATGGCCTGCCAGACCGGCAGATAAGGCTGCCGACCGAGCCGATAGACCTCGAGTTCGGGCATCAGATCACCATGTGCACGCGGCCAGAGGCCTTGAGGTCGGCGTGCAGGGCGGCGATTTGCTCGGGACCGGTCGCGGTGATGGTCAGGCGCACCGACTGGAACTTGCCGTTGCGGCTATCCACCAGACGCACGGTCTGTCGATCGAAGGCCGAGTCGTGGTCTTCGACAATCTTGATCACCAACTCGCTCAACCCTTCGACGGCGTCACCGACGATCTTCAGCGAATAGTCGCAGGGGTATTCGAGTTCGGTGGCGTGAGCTGACGCGGGAGCGCCGGCGAGGCGCATGTCCCGCAGGGACTTGTCGGTCATGAGCGTACTCAACGAATGGTTTATCCCAGTATTCTACTCAACCTATCCCCCTCAACCAAGAGCGGGCGGCCCTGATGGCCGCCCGCTGTCTTGATCACTACTAATCGCGCTCAGTCGAACAGGCCGCTGATGAAGCGTCGAACGCTGTCCAGCAGACGCTTGAAGATGCCGCCCTGATCAATGCTTTCCAGCGCCACCAGCGGACGCTCACCGATCACCTCATCACCCAGCTTGATTTCCAGGGTGCCAAGGCGCTCCCCTGCTTCCACCGGGGCATCGATCGATGCCGGCAGGTTGAGGCGCGCAGCCAGCTCTTCGCCCCGGCCGCGGGGAACCGTCATGCGAACTTCGCGATCGACCCCCAGGCGCAGGTTGTTCTTTTCGCCGCCCCAGATGCGCGGCGTGGCGAGTACAGCGCCCTGCGGATAGAGCTCCATGGTCTCGTAGAAACGGAAGCCATAGCTCAACAGTTTCTGGGATTCCTGGGCGCGCGCTTCGTCAGAATTGGTGCCCATCACCACCGAGATCAGGCGCATATCGTCGCGCTTGGCAGAGGCCACCAGGCAGTAGCCTGCGGCTTCGGTATGACCAGTCTTAAGGCCATCGACGCTGGAATCACGCCACAGCAGGCGGTTGCGGTTGGGCTGGCGGATATCGTTATAGGTGTACTCCTTCTCGGCGTATACCTTGTACTGCTCCGGGTAGTCATTAATGATGTGGCGCGCCAGCAGGGACAGGTCATGCGCCGAGGAATAGTGATCCTCATGCGGCAGGCCGGTGGCGTTGGCGAAATGGGTGTTGACCATCCCCATGCGGTCCGCCTGCTGGTTCATCAGATCCGCGAAAGCAGACTCGCCGCCGGCAATGTGCTCGGCAAGCGCGACGCTTGCGTCATTACCGGACTGGATGATGACCCCCTTGAGCAGCTGATCGACGCTGACCTGAGAGCCCTCCTGAATGAACATCCGGGAGCCGCCGGTGCGCCAGGCCTTCTCGCTGACCAACACCTGATCATCGCGAGCGATGTTGCCGCGGGACAGCTCATGCTCGACCAGGTAGGCGGTCATCAGCTTGGTCAGGCTGGCCGGCGGCAGTCGCTCGTCGGCATTATGGCTGACCAGTACCTCGCCGGTATCGGCATCCATCAGGATCCAGGACGAAGCCGCGAGACTCGGCGGCGACGGAATCATGGTCTGTGGTCGGGGACTGTCGACCTCCTGCGCCTGGAGCGGCAGGGCAAAACACATCAGGCACAGCAGGAGCGCGGACATCAGGCGTTGGCCGAGGCCGGCGCGGAACAGTGAGACTTTCATGACAACATTTCTCGTGGCGTTGAGCGAAGGGAATTAAATGGGACAGCGGCACGCGTCTCAGGTGCCGTCATGAATCACCAGGGCCTGATCGAAGCCTGCACGACGCAGGGCCTCGCGCACCGATTCAAGGTCCCCGGTAGCGGCCAGCGGGCCCACCTGCACGCGGTGCAGGCGAGCATCGCTGGTCACGCGAACCGGCTGGTTGAGCTCGTCCTCCAAGCGGGTCTTGAGGGCCTGGGCATTGCCCTGAGACCCCAAGGCCGCGACTTGGAGGAAAAGCGAACCGTCGGTGTCGGCGTTTTCAGCGACGTCGCGATCAGACGTCGCCTGTTGCTCCGGCGCATTGCGACGGGCTGTGGTGCTCGTGCCTGCCGTATCGTTGCCGGCCGGCGTCTTGCCGGAGTGGCGAGCCTGCCAGGCCACCGGGTCGATTGCCTCGACCCTGACCCGGCCGGTGCCTCGATCCAGAATATTGAGCCGGGCCGCCGCCGCATAGGACAAGTCGATCTCGCGGCTACCGTGAAAGGGGCCGCGATCGTTGACCCGCACGATCACCTGGCGACCGTTATCCAGGTTAGTGACGCGAACATAGCTCGGCAGCGGCAGGGAACGATGGGCCGCCGACATCTCGTACATGTCGTAGATATCGCCGCTGGCGGTGGCATAGCCGTGAAACTTCTTACCATACCAGGACGCCGTGCCCTCCTGTCGATAGCCCCGCGGATCGTCGAGCACGTGATACGTCTTGCCCCAGACTTCGTAGGTCGAACGATTGCCCCCGCTGGCGCGTGGCTCAGGACGCGGCACCGCATCGGGCACATTGGCCACGTCGGGCGGCGTCTCGGGGTAGGCATCGCTGGACATGGCATAGCGGCCACCGGCGGTACCCGCGTCCGCCGGCGGCGCTGATGAGCTCACCGGCTGCACACTGCCACCGCCAGCGGCGCAGCCCGCCAGCAGAGCAATAGCCGGAAGCAGTATCCACAATGGCTTCATGCCGACTCCTCCCGAGCAATCGCCTCGGCCAGCTCAGTCACCGCCATGGCGTAGAGGTGGCTATGGTTGTAGCGAGTGATTACATAGAAATTATACAGGCCAAGCCGGTAGCGGTAGGCGCCATCGGCCAGATCCAGCGCCAGCGGAATCACCTCGGCGTTGGCTGCCAGGCGGTCTTGCGAGTCGGCTACGACACCCGCCTCGGCCAGCATGGAGAGCCGGGCATAGGGCGGCCGTGTCTGGTTGAAATCTATCGTCGCCGGTGGCGTCGGGGGGCCGCTGGCCTCGACATAAAGCTCGCCTCCGGGGCGCCAGCCATGTTCGGCGAAGTAGTTGGCCACGCTGCCAATGGCATCGACCGGATTGCGCCACAGATCGCGCACGCCATCAGCGTCGAAGTCGACGGCATAGGCCCGGTAGCTGGTGGGGATAAACTGGGGATAGCCCATGGCGCCGGCATAGGAGCCCTTGAGGCTTCCCGGGGCCACGCCGGCCTGGTGAGTGATTTCCAGGAAGGCCGCCAGCTCGCCGCGGAAGAAGTCGCCACGCTTGGGGTGATGAAATGCCAGGGTGGTCAGCGAATCCAGCACACGATGACTGCCCGTCACTCGCCCGTAGTCGGTCTCGACGCCGATGATGGCGGCAATCACCGGCGCCGGCACGCCATACTGGGCTTCGGCTCGCGCAAACGCCTCACGATGCTCGGCGATGAAGGCCGCACCGCGCTCGATGCGTGCGGGCTTGAGGAAAATGGCACGGTACTGATCCCAGCGCAGATGACGCTCGGCGGCACCTGCCATGGCATCCAGCACTGCCTGCCGATAGTCGGCGTCGCTCAGCGCATCAGTCAGCCAGTCCCGCTCGATGCCCTGTCCGGCCAGCTCGTCGACCAGTGCCGCCACCTCAGGGTGCGTGGACGGGTCGAAATGCTCATCGTATTGACTGTCGGCGGCACTCGCCGCCTGGGTGCACAGACCCAGGCCCAGCCCAAGCCCGGCGATGAGGGGCAACAGCTTCCTTGTCGTACGTCCTGCGATCATCGATCAGGGCTCTCCGTGGTCAATGCCCCCTAACGGGGCAATAACCGCCGATGGGAATGAATGGACATGAGAATACCGAAACCGGCCATCAAGGTCACGCTGGAGGTCCCGCCGAAACTGACCAGCGGTAGCGGCACGCCCACCACCGGCAGGATACCGCTGACCATGCCCACATTGACGAATACATAGATGAAGAAGGTCAAAATGATACTGCCCGCCAGCAGGCGACCGAAACTGTCCTGGGCGCCATTGGAGAGCCATAGGCCCCGAGCGACGATAAGCAGGTACAGGCACAGCACCAGCAGCATGCCCACCAGACCAAATTCCTCGCCAAGCACCGCGACAATAAAGTCGGTGTGGCGTTCGGGCAGGAACTCGAGCTGGGACTGCGTCCCCTCCAGCCAGCCCTTGCCGAATACCCCGCCACTGCCAATGGCGGTGGTCGACTGAATGATGTTCCAGCCGGCGCCCAGCGGGTCGCTCTCGGGGTTGAGAAAAGTCAGCACGCGCTGGCGCTGATAGTCATGCATGTTCATCCACAACAGTGGCAGGGCCGAGGCAACCAGCACGCTGAGGAAAGCGATGAAACGCCAGGACAATCCGGCCAGCAACACCACGAACACGGCAGCCGTCGCCACCAGCAGTGAGGTACCGAGATCCGGCTGCCGAGCGATCAGTACCACGGGCACCGCCAGGATCATCGCACAGACCAGCAAATCCGGCAGTCGTGGCGGCAGCTGACGCCGCCCCAGATAAGCGGCGAGCATCATCGGCATGGCCAACTTCATCAACTCCGAGGGCTGAAAGCGCATCACCCCGGGGATGACCAGCCAGCGCTTGGCCCCCATCCCGACATCACCCATCACTTCCACCGCCACCAGCATCAGCAGGGTCCCGCCATAGGCCAGTGGCGACCAGCGCATCAGGGTCACGGGAGACAGCTGGGCCAGCACGAACATCACCATCAGGGCCACGCCCAGGCGCAAGGCCTGCGCCTCTACCACGACCATACTCTGCCCGCTGGCACTGTAAAGCACCACCAGCCCCGCCCCCATCAGCACCAGCAGCAACAGCACCAGCCAGGGGTCCAGATGCACACGCATCCACAGGCTCTTGCGTCGCGACATGCCACTCTGAGGTGGCCTGACCGGACGGCCGCGCAGAGACCTAGTCAGATCACTCAGCGCCGTCATGCGTCATCTCCCTGGGCGTCATCTTCATCGTCGTTCCCCAATAGCCAGGCATCCGCCATGTCGCGTGCCAGATAAGAGGCATGACTGCTGCCGCCGCCGGCATTTTCGATGACCACCGAGATCGCGATCTGCGGGTCATCCACCGGCGCGAAGGCGATGAACAGCGCATGGTCACGCAGCCGCTCGGCGAGCTCATCGGCGTTGTACTTCTCATCCTGACCAAGCGAAAACACCTGCGCGGTACCCGACTTGCCGCCCATGCGGTACTCAAGGCCCTTGCCGGCACGCCGCGCCGTGCCCTCACGCCCCGAGAGCACGTTCTCCATGCCAGCGTAGATGTCATCCCACCACTCAGGGTTCTCGATGGTGATGTCATCCTTGGTATCCGGTAAGTCGACCGGCACTTCCTCGCCGCCGATGCGTT
This sequence comes from Halomonas sp. I5-271120, assembly GCF_030553075.1. Classification (NCBI taxonomy): domain Bacteria; kingdom Pseudomonadati; phylum Pseudomonadota; class Gammaproteobacteria; order Oceanospirillales; family Halomonadaceae; genus Halomonas; species Halomonas sp. I5-271120. Next base: position 3,086,453 of record NZ_CP130701.1, on the reverse strand, counting down.
TGGCCAGTCGCGGTTTGACCCAGTGACCGCGGTTCGCCAACACGGCCGTGGCCGTCGCCAGTTGAAGCGGTGTGACCTGCAGATAACCTTGCCCGATCCCCACCGAAAGGGTCTCACCGGGGTACCAGGGCTGGTTGAAGCGTTCGCGCTTCCATTCGCGCGAGGGCATCAAGCCAGTGCTCTCGCCATAGACGTCCTGGGTAACGTGCTCACCGAAGCCGAACTGATGCATATGTTCGCTGATAGCATCGATACCCACCTCATGGGCCAGGCTATAGAAATAGGTGTTGTTAGACACCGTGATGGCGCGCTCCATGTCGACCTTGCCATGCCCCCAGCGCAGCCAGTTGCGATAGCGACGCGAATCGTTGGGCAACTGGTAATAGCCCGGATCATAGATGGTATCGCTGGGCGTAATTTCCCCTTCGATCAGGCCAGACAGCGCCATGAAAGGCTTGATCGTCGAGCCCGCCGGATAGTGACCGCGAGCGGCGCGATTGAAGAGCGGCAGGTCGATATTGTTCTGCAGCGCCCGGTAAGACGCCACATCGATACCGGTCACGAACTGGTTGCTGTCGAAACCGGGCGTCGAGACCATGGCCAGAATCTCGCCGGTCTGCGGGGCGATGGCCACGATCGAGCCGCGCCGGCCGTCCATCAGGTCAACGGCCAGGGACTGAAGGTCCTTGTCGATGGTGAGCGTCAGGTTTTTTCCTGGCACGGGATCGGTGCGCCCCAGCTCGCGCAGCACGCGCCCCCGGGCATTGGTTTCAACCTTGCGCAGCCCTGCCTGGCCGTGAAGCTCTGTCTCGTAGTAACGCTCGATGCCGGTCTTGCCCACGAAGTGGGTGCCGGCGTAGTTGCCGGGATCCAGCTGATTGAGCTCTTCGGCATTGATGCGCCCGACGAACCCCAGCGCATGCGACATGATCTTGGCATCCGGATAGTAGCGCAGCAGCTGAGCCTCGACCTCGACACCCGGCAGGCGATAGCGATTGACGGCGAGCTTGGCGATCTGCTCCTCGCTGAGATCACTCATCAACAATGCCGGCTGAAAGGGTCGCTGGCGCTGCCGGGAGCGCTCGCGGAACGCCTCGATCTCGGCATCAGGCAGATCGAGAAGATCGATCAGCAGCGCCAGGGTGGCATCGATGTCATCGACCCGCTCGCGCACCAGGGTAAGGTTGTAGGTCGGTCGATTCTCGGCCAGAAGCTCGCCGTTACGGTCATAGATCAGCCCGCGAGTGGGCGGCAGGGGTTCGACCCGGACCCGGTTGTTCTCCGAGCGCGTGATGTAGACATCATGCTGGACCACCTGCAAATAGACGAGCCGCGCCATCAAGGCACCGGTGAGCAGGACCACCAGGCAAGCCGCGACCAGCGAGCGGACGCGGAAGGTATGCATTTCCTGACGGGCATTCTTCAGCGCCTGACGATGCTTACGCATGAGGGGCACTCGCGGATTCCGACAACATCAAAACGATCACTCTCCACGGGAGCGACAGGCCCTCGGCCTTAGACGACTCAACGGTGATAAGGGTGGCCGACCAGCAGGGTCCAGGCCCGATAGAGCTGCTCGGCCAGCAGAATACGCACCAGCGGATGCGGCAGCGTCAGCGGCGACAGCGACCAGCGCTGATGAGCGCTCGCCGACAGTTTAGGCTCCAACCCCTCAGGCCCACCGATCAGCAGTGCCACATCACGTCCTTCCAGACGCCACTGGTCGGCCTCTTGGGCCAACTGCTCGGTACTCCAGGGCTTGCCGCCCACTTCCAGCGCGACAAGCTGCTCGTTGCCGCGCAGCTTGTCACGCATCCGCTCGCCTTCCAGGGCAATGGCTCGCGCCGTGTCGGCGTTCTTGCCCCGGGCGCCGGGGGTTATGTCGTGTATTTCCAGGGCAAAGTCCCGGGGCAGGCGCTTGCGATACTCCTCGACGCCCTTCTCCACCCAGTCAGGCATGCGCGTGCCGACCGCCAGCACGCGCAACTTCACGCCAGGCCTCCGCCTTGGCGCTCATGGGCGCCATCGCGGGGCAACTCGGTCCACAGCCGCTCGAGGTCATAGAGGTCACGGGCTTCGGGAAGCATCACGTGAACCACCAGGTCACCGAGATCGACCAGCACCCAGTCGGCACCGCTATGGCCTTCGACGCCAAGCGGCATCACGTCATGTTCCTTGACGGTCTCGACCACGTTATTGGCAAGCGCCGCCACGTGACGGCTGGAGGTCCCGCTGACAATCACCATCTGATCGGTCACATCAGTCAAATCGGATACGTCGAGAGTGGTGATGTCCTGGCCCTTCAGTGACTCCAGGGCATCGATGACCAGGGGTTTCAAAACGTCGATGTGCATATCGCCTCATTCATGAATGCATGGTTCAACGCCTATTCTACCCGTTTGAGACCCTGGCGACAGCGCCTCATGCACCGCGATATAGCCCGCCTCGGGCGATATGCGAGAGCACCGCCTCGGGCAGCAGGTAGCGCACGCTTTCTCCTTCTCCCAGCCAGCGACGAATAGCGGTGGCGGACACCGCCAAACGGCTGGGCAGAGCCAGCTGCATGACGCTGCCTTTTGGCGTTTCAAACAGCGCCTCGCAGGTCTGGACCTCGCGACCGGCGATGAGTTCCTGAAGCGCTGACGGCAAGGGAGCAGCGTGATCGGGCCGAGCAATGACCACCACATGCGCCTGAGCGAAGAGCGCCTCGGGATCATGCCAGTCGGCAAGCTTCAAAAAGGCATCGTGGCCAACGACCATCAACAGTCGCGCCTCACCGCCGTATTCCTCGCGCAGGCTGTTCAGGGTATCGGCAGAATAGGACGGCCCCTCACGCCGGAGCTCACGGTCGTCGGCATAGAGCCCCGGCGTGTCGCCAATGCCGGCGCGCAGCATCGCCAGGCGCTCGGCGCTGGAAACACCCGGCGCCGCCCGGTGGGGCGGCACATGGGCAGGGATCATATGTACGCGGTCCAGCCCCAGCTGCATGCGAAGCTCCACGGCACTGCGCAGGTGGCCAAGATGCACCGGGTCGAAGGTGCCGCCGAGCATCGCCACCCGAGGCGGGCGACTCATCGCGCCGGCCGATGGACTATCATCAGCCACGGACATGACCATCGCCCATCACCACGTATTTACGGGTGGTCAGCCCCTCGAGCCCCACCGGGCCGCGGGCATGCAGTTTGTCTGTCGAAATGCCGATCTCGGCCCCCAGGCCATATTCGACGCCATCGGCGAAGCGAGTCGAGGCATTGACGATCACCGAGCTGGAATCAACCTCGGCCAGGAAGCGGCGAGCCAGGCCGTAGTGCTCGGTGACGATGGCATCGGTGTGATGAGAGCCGTAATGGCCGATATGATCCATCGCCGCCTCGATGCCATCGACCACCCGGATCGCCAGCACAGGTGCCAGATACTCGGCATGCCAGTCGGCCTCCTCGGCCGGCACCACGCCGGGTAACAGGGCCTGGGTTCGCGGACAGCCGCGCAGCTCGACACCGTGCTCGGCATAGGCCGCGGCGAGCCTTGGCAGCAGCGTCTCGGCAATCGGCGCGTCCAGCAGCAGGGTCTCCATGGTGTTGCAGGTGCCGTAGCGCTGGGTCTTGGCATTGACCGCGATCGCCAGCGCCTTGTCCAGATCGGCCGTGGCGTCGACGTAGACGTGACAGACACCGTCGAGGTGCTTGATGACCGGCACTCGCGCCTCGCGTGTGATGCGCTCGATCAACGACTTGCCGCCGCGAGGAATGATTACATCGACGTGCTCGGGCATGGCGATCAGACGCCCCACCGCGGCGCGGTCAGTGGTCGCCACCACCTGCACGGCCGCCGCCGGCAGCTCGGCCTCGGCAAGGCCGGCAGCAATGCAGCTCGCCAGGGCAGCGTTGCTGTCCCGGGCTTCGGAGCCGCCGCGCAGAATGCAGGCGTTGCCAGACTTGAGACACAGACTGGCCGCTTCCAGGGTGACGTTGGGCCGAGACTCGTAGATGATACCGATGACGCCTAGCGGCACCCGCATCTGACCGACCTGAATGCCGCTGGGCCGCGCCCGCAAGCCATCGATTTCGCCGACAGGGTCGGGCAAACCGGCGACCTGCTTCAGTCCGCTGATCATTGCATCGACACGCGCATCATCCAGCGCCAGTCGATCCAACAGGGCATCATCGAGGCCCGCTTCCCGACCACGCAACAGATCCTGTTGATTCGCCTCGAGAACGCTGGCGCGCGACTCATCGAGGTGTCGAGCCATCGCCAGCAGAGCCGAGTTCTTGCTAGCCGTAGTGCAACGCCGCATCATGGCGGCAGCGGCGCTGGCCTGCTGGCCCAACTGCGTCACGTAGGCGTCGACATCGGTGATCGGCGCTAGGCCGTCATTGCCGGCGACGGCCTCTGAGTAGTGTGATGACATGCGGAACAAAAACTCCTCGTAGGCGGCTCCAGGGCCGGTATCATCATGCAATATTGCGCAAGGGAAACAATATAAGGCCCATGGGAAGCAAGTACAAAGTCGGCCCACTGCAAGCGGCCATGCTGGGATGCGCCCTCCTTCTCATTATGCTCGCCCTGTCGGCACCCATGCTGCCCAGCGGCATGTTACTGGTGCTCGCAGGCCTGTGGCTGACAGGCTCGTCGCTGACGCTGAAGTGCAGCGTACGCTGGCCGTCCAGCGTCCCTTGGCAGCTGCTTCCCAGTTTTTTGCTGGCAGGCCTGTTCAATGTCGATTCCGAGCATCAAACCGTCTGGCTGTGGTGCTTCGCGCTGTTGCTGATGCTGCCGCAGCCTATCTGGTTAATGATCCTGCATAGCCTGCTGGCGGGCTACGCTGTCTGGCAGGTCCAAGCCGACCTCGACGTAGGCCAGACGCTGCTGATTGCCATGTTGCTGGTTGGCCTGATGCTATTGGGGCTCGCCCGCGCCCGAGAGGTGCAATCTGCCTGGCTGCGGATCGGCCGGCGGCGACGGCTGATCCCCGGTGCCCGGCTGTGGTCGGTTCATCAACTGGGTGAAGACCTGCCTCGCGAAGTCGTGCGCAGTGAACGGGAAGGCTCATACGCCGAGCTGGTGCTTATACGCACCCAGGGTCGGCAGTTCTGGCCACTGATGAGCAAGCTCAGCCAGCGCCTCAACGACTACGAGGCCTGCTACAAACTCGACAACCGCACCCTGGCCACCCTGCTGATCAGCCGCGATCTCGAGCAGGCCCGCGAGCGGCGCAAGACTCTGTTGGATGACATGCCCACCCCGCTGCGCAGCCGGATTGTCACCCTGGCTCGACCGCTGACCCTGGCCAGCGAATATCAGGCTCTCCGAGATCAGCGCCAGCCACTGATCATCATCGAAGAGGGGTAGGCTCATGAAACACCTGGACAGCTTGCCTCACCCGGGGCTCTATACCTTTTTCCACGCCTGGGTCACTCTGCTGACCGCTGGCGCGGCCCTGTGGCATTACCAGATGGGCCACTTCGATCGCATCCTGCTGCCGGCGGCACTGAGCATGGCCCTGCTGACGGCCACTCTGATGAGCCTGGGCACGCCCTCCGCGCGGCGTGCCGCGGCAATCATCACCCTGCTGGCAAGCTATCTGCTGTGCGCTGAGCTGCTGCGCCACGGCGAGGCACCTGCCATGCTCTGGCTGGGCTTTCCCCCGGTACTCACCACGCTGCTGCTATCTACACGGCATGCCCTATGCGTCAACTTGCTGATGGCCCCGGTCTGGCTGCTGCTCAACGGCAACTGGCCGTCTCTGATAGCGTCCCTTTCCTACCTGGCGGTCAGCCTGGTTGGCGCTCTGGCACGCTGGGAAATGATGCGTCAGCTGACGCTGGACAAACTGACCTCGCCCCATGACCCCGAGTGCGACGCCCTATCCAGCGACATGATCGCCGAGCGCCTGCCTCAGGAGCACAAACGCGCCAACGCGCTCGGCCGCCGTCTCAGCGTACTGGTGATCCATCTGCCGCAGCTTGAAATGGCCCACGAACAGTTCGGCGCTCGACTGCGCTTGGAGTTGCTGCAGCGCTTCTGCCAGGCGGCTCGCCGCAGCTGCCGGCTCGACGATACACTCGGCCGCACCGGCGAGTCCCTCTTGTGGATGCTGCTGCCCGGCACCGACGAAAACGATGCGCTGATGACACGCAACCGCCTGCTGACAACGCTCAATGACACCGCGATCAGCGAAACCGGGCACCTGAGCGCCATGGTGGTCGCCTGCACCCTGCACCCGGGCGAAAGCTTGCCGGCCTTCGAGCAGCGCCTACGCATCAAGGAACGCGCCCTGATGGACAGCACGCCATGAGCCTTGTCGACTGGCTGTATCAGCTCACACCCTCACCGCCGTTACTGCTATTGGGCATCGCCGTCATTTCTCTGGTGGAGAGCCTGGCGGTCATCGGACTGATCGTGCCCGGCGTGGTCCTGATCACGGCCGCCGCTTCGCTGGCGGGTCATCAGCAGCTGGCGATCCCGCTGGTACTGCTGGCGGCCTTCTTGGGCGCGGTGGCGGGAGATGCCCTGAGTTTCGCCCTGGGCTACACCCAGCGCGAACGCGTGCCCAGGCTATGGCCCTTCTCACGTCACCCGGAATGGCTTGCACACGGCGCGCGCTTCTTCCAGCGCCATGGCACCCTGTCAGTGGTATTCGGCCGCTTCGCCGGCCCGGTGCGTCCGGTCGTGCCGATGGTCGCCGGCATGATGCATATGCGCCCCTTTACCTTTGCCTGGGCCAACATCGGCTCGGCGCTGGTATGGGCCCCGACCTATGTGCTGCCGGGTTACCTCTTGGGGCGCACCTGGAAACAGCTGCTGGCCCTGCCTGCAGGCAGCGATAAGTGGATAATCCTGCTCGCCGTCGCCACCGGCCTTGCGGCACTGGCATTTTCCTGGTTGCGCCATCAGTTGGCCAAGGAGGGCTGGCTCTACCGGCGACTGGCCGGAATGGCCCTTGGGCGCCCCTGGAGTCGCCGGCTCTGGCAGCGACTCGGCTCTCAGCCTCACGGCGAGATTCCGCTGGCCTCGCTAAGCCTGCTGGTGCTGTCCTCCACCGGGCTCTGCCTGTGGACCCTGGCCGTATTGGAGTCCCACGGGCCGCTGGTCATGGACGAACAGATTCGCGCCCTGATGGCAGCCATCGGATCGCCCTGGCTGACGCGGTTGGCCGAGGGGATGGCCAAAACCGGCGATGTCGTCGGTATTCTTGCCCTCTGCCTGCCCTGGGCTGCGTGGCTGCTGGCAAGGCGGCATACGACGACCCTGATACATTTGGCCGCAGGGCTTGCCGGCATGGCCATGGCCAACACCTTGCTCAAGCACCTGATAGGCCGCGCCCGGCCCGAGACCCCGGCCTACCTGGCCGATTCCGCGTCCTACCCCAGCGCCCATACCTCGACGTCGGTGCTGCTCTTCGGCCTCGCGGCTGCCTTCTTCGCCCGAGAACTCACCTCCCAGCGCCGCCATATGTCCTACTGGCTGGCAATTCTCGTCTGCCTGCCAATGGCGCTGTCGCGGCTGGTGCTAGACGTACATTGGGCCAGTGACCTGGTCGGTGGCGTACTGCTTGGGCTGATGGGCTGTGCCATGGTCAACATCAGCTATCATCGCACGCCTCACCGCCCAATGAACGACGCTCCTTGGCTTCGCCTCGCCCTGGCGTCGCTGACGCTGCTGGTGATTCGTCTTATCTGGCTGCCGCCGGTCTAGGGCGCGCCTCGAGCACCTCTGAACCGAAACGTCTAGCCCAACCTCCGAGCCAAACTTCTGGCCCGACCCTCCTAGCCCAGTGCCAGCCAGGCACCAACACCGATCATCAGCGTGCCGGCCAGGCGATTGAGCAGCCGCACGCGCCCGGCGTTGCCTAGCAGCCGCCCTGCGCCGCGCCCGCCAACGGCATACAGCATCAGGCAGACGAACTCGATGGCCAGGATCATCGCCACCAGCACCACGAGCTGCGACGCCAAAGGGCGGCTGGCATCGAGAAACGGCGGCAGCAGTGCCACGAAGAAGGCCCAGCCCTTGGGGTTGGCAATCGCGGTCACGAATCCCTGCATCATCAGCGTGCGGCGCCCGACCGCCTGCTGCTCGCCGGAGAGCTCGGGGATCGCCATGCGCCCCCGTTCGCGCCACATCATGATGCCCAGGTAGGCCAGATAGGCGCCACCGAGCCACTTGAAGGCGGTAAACAATGCCGGCTGAGCCAGCATCAGCGTCGCCACCCCCGCCCCGGCGGACACCGCCACCAGAGCAACGCCGGTGAGTTCGCCAAGCATCATCCATAGCGCACGGCGAACGCCCTGGGTCATCCCCAGCACCATCGCCAGGGTCATGCACATGCCCGGCGTCAGTGACACCAGGAAAAAAGTCGGCACGAAGACCGACAAAGCGACCGCTGCAATCATGTTTCCTCCCTGAATCTGCGCGCCGACTACTCGCCCCAGCGGGGCATCAGCCGATGCTCGATGCCTAACTGATTGAGAATCCTGGCGACGATAAAATCGATCAGATCGTCGATGCTGGCGGGCTGATGATAGAAGCCCGGCGCCGCCGGCAGGATCACTGCGCCCATGCGGGTCAGGCTTAGCATGTGCTCGAGATGGATCGCCGAAAACGGCGTCTCCCGGGGCACCAGCACCAGGGTGCGGCGCTCCTTCAAGGCCACGTCTGCGGCCCGCTCGATCAAGTTGTTGCTGGCCCCGCAAGCAATCGCGGAAAGCGACCCGGTGGAGCACGGACAGACCACCATCGCCGAGGGTGCCCCGGAGCCCGAGGCCACCGGCGCCATCCAGTCCTCCCGGGCAAAGCAGCGAATCTGCCCAGGGCGCGCCCCGCTGCGCGATGACAGCGCTTCAGTCAGCCGCTCGGGCTGTGCCGGCAGCTTGATGTCGGTCTCGGTGGCGATCACCAGATGGGCAGCCTTGGAAATCATCACCCAGACTTGATGGTTCGCCGCCACCAGCGCCTCGATCAGGCGCAGACCGTACTGGGCCCCTGAGGCACCGGTCAGCGCCACGGTGACCGGAAAGGCGAAATTCTCTGCCGCGGATACTTGCTGTGATAGTTGAGAATCAGCCATGAGCCACCTCCAGGGCGGCAAGCAGCCGCTCATGAATACCGCCGAAGCCGCCGTTGGACATCGCCACGATGCGATCACCCGGCCTGGCATCGGCCACCACCATGGCGACCAGCGCCTCGAGATCATCGACCACCCGCGAGGGCACGGGGCTCGCCGCGACCACCTCATCAAGTGACCAGTCGAGCCCTGCCGGCTGGTACCACCAGACCGCATCGGCCGCGGCCACACTCTCGGCCAAGCGGGCACGCAGGGTGCCGAGCCGCATGGTGTTGGAGCGCGGTTCGATCACCGCCAGCAGACGACCTTCACCGCCGGCCTTAAGGCCGCCAAGCGTCGCGGCAATGGCAGTAGGATGATGGGCGAAGTCGTCGATGACGCGAATCCCCGCGACCTCGCCGCGCAGTTCCTGACGCCGCCGCGGACTCTCAAAGCGCGACAATGCCGCTGCGCCCGCCGCAAGACCGACGCCGAGGCAACGGGCGGCGGCCAGCGCGGCCAAGGCATTGCGGGCGTTGTATTCGCCGGTCAGCGACCAGTCGACCACCGCGTCTTCATTTGCTGCGTCCGGGCCCTCGCCCTGCTCATGGATGACGAGGAAGCGCGAGGCGTCCTCCCGCTCGAGCTCCAGCCGCCAGGGGCTTGTCGCCGCAGTGCCGAAGCGACTGACCGGGGTCCAGGCGCCCAGCTCCAACACGCGCTCCAGCGCCGGCTCGCCGTCGGCAACCAGCAGCGCACCGTCGCCGGGTACGATGCGCACCAGATGATGAAACTGGCGCTCGATGGCGGCAAGGTCGGGAAAGATGTCGGCGTGGTCATACTCGAGGTTGTTGAGCACCGCGATTTCGGGGCGGTAGTGCACGAACTTGGAGCGCTTGTCGAAGAAGGCGGTGTCGTACTCATCGGCTTCCACCACGAAGGGCGCACCCGCCCCACCGAGACGCGCCGAAACGCCGAAATTGCGCGGCACCCCACCGATCAGAAAGCCAGGCTCGAGGCCCGCCGCCTCAAGTAGCCAGGCCGTCAGGCTCGCGGTGGTGGTCTTGCCGTGGGTGCCGGCCACGGCGATCACCCGCCTTCCGGGCAAGACATGCTCGGCGAGCCACTGGGGGCCTGAGATGTAGGGCAGCCTCGCCTCGAGCACCGCCTCCACTTCCGGGTTGCCCCGGGACAAGGCGTTGCCGATGATCACCAGGTCCGGGCGCGGCGCGAGATTGGCTGCACCGTAGCCGTCCTGGAGGGTGATCCCCGCGGCCTCCAGTTGAGTGCTCATCGGCGGATAGACGTTGGCATCCGAGCCGCTGACCCGGTGGCCAAGCTCACGGGCCAGCAGCGCCAGGCTGCCCATGAAGGTGCCGCAGATTCCAAGGATATGTACGTGCATCGAGTGCCTCCTGCCAGGGTGGCAGGCAGACTAGCATGGCGCCCTCGCCGCCTCCATCCTGGTGCCAGCACGCGCGCCCGGCGGGTGCAGGTCGCCTCACTTTGGGCTAACATGGCGACCTGACAATTCGCCCCTTCGATGACCCGCTTTCCAGGAGCTCAGCAGCCCCATGGCCCAGCACAACGCCTTCTATGCCCAGTCCGGTGGCGTCACCGCCGTCATCAATGCCAGCGCCTGCGGCGTGATTGAAGCGTGCCGTCGCCACGACGACAAGATCGGCAAGGTCTACGCCGGCCACAACGGCATCATCGGCGCCCTGACCGAAGATCTGATCGATGTTTCTCAAGAGTCCGACGAGACCATCGCCGCGCTGCGCCACACCCCGGGCGGCGCCTTCGGCTCCTGCCGTTACAAGCTCAAGGACATCGAGACTCACCGCGCCCAGTACGAGCGGCTGATCGAGGTCTTCAAGGCTCACGACATCCGCTACTTCTTCTATAACGGCGGCGGCGACAGTGCCGACACCTGCCTCAAGGTCTCTCAGCTATCGGAAAAGCTCGGCTACCCGCTGACGGCTATCCACGTGCCCAAGACCGTCGATAACGACCTGCCGATTACCGACAACTCGCCGGGCTTCGGCAGCGTGGCCAAGTACATCGCCACCTCGACCCTCGAGGCCTCGCTGGATATCGCCTCGATGTGTGCCACTTCCACCAAGGTCTTCGTGCTCGAGGTCATGGGCCGCCATGCCGGCTGGATCGCTGCGGCCGGCGCCCTGGCTGGCGAAGGCGAGGGCGAGCCGCCCCACCTGGTGATCTTCCCCGAGGTTGCCTTCGACCGTAAGGCGGTGATGGCGCGGGTCGATGAGGCGGTCAAGAACTACGGCTACTGCGTGATCGTGGTCTCCGAGGGCGCCCGCTATGAAGACGGCACCTTCCTGGCCGACTCCGGCAACACCGACGCCTTCGGCCACCGCCAGCTGGGCGGCGTGGCGCCGACGCTGGCCGGCATGGTCAAGCAGGACCTGGGCTACAAGTACCACTGGGCGGTCGCCGACTATCTGCAGCGCGCCGCACGTCACCTGGCCTCCAAGACCGACGTCGACCAGGCCTATGCCGTCGGCGAGAAAGCAGTGGAGCTTGCCGTGGCCGGCGAAAACGCCATGATGCCGACCATCGACCGGGTCAGCGATGAACCCTATGCCTGGGAAATCGGTGCCGCGCCGTTGAGCGACATCGCCAATCGCGAGAAATTCATGCCCAAGGATTTCATCCGCGAGGACGGCTTCGGCATCACCGAGGCCTGCCGACGCTACCTCTCGCCGCTGATCCAGGGTGAAGATTTCCCGCCGTTCGACAACGGCCTGCCGCGGGTGGCGCACCTCAAGCTCGCACGGGTCGAACGCAAGCTGCCGACCTTTACGCTCTAAGCACAAACGGCTAAGCCACCGACGGCTAAGCGACAAGACAGCCTCTGAGCGATGCTGCCGCCGAGCAATAGCCCGGCGGCAGCAGATGATCACAACGAAAACGCCCCGGCTGAATGAACCGTCCAACTATTGGGGGTCAGTTCATTGCCGGGGCGTTTTCGCGTGTCTGCATAGTCTTATGTCGGCGCTTAACGTCGTTTGTCGGCACTTAAACCAGTAACCGGCGTGGGCGGCCCTAGCGCATCAGCCAGGAGATCACCAACAGCGCCAGCAACAGCCCCGCCGCCCCCTGCCAGAAGCGAGTGGAGACGGATGACGTAGCCTTGGCGGCCTCGCCCTTGCGGCGGGGCTCTCGCAGCGCGACCACCAGCTCCGACAGGCGCCGGAAGCGCAGCGCTCGCTGCGGATCCAGGGCCCGGCGCAGGGCATCGTCCAACGCCTGAGGAACCTCGGGATTCAGCAGGCAGGCACTCTTGTAGCTCAACTGCTCAAGGTCCGTGTGACTTCGCAACTGATGCGGCGGCACATCGTAGGGCAGCCCGCCGGTGATCAGCCAGTAGACCGTCGAGGCCAGGGCATACTGATCGCTGCGTCGCCCCACATCATCATCCAGCGCGTATTCCGGGGCACTGTGTTCGGTGAGGCCGAGCTGACGCGCCAGTTCCCGCGAATGCTTGTGGCCGTCGCCTTCCCGCAGCCGGCATGCGCTGAAATCAGCAAGCACCACCTGCCCGTGGGTATCCACCAGCACGTTGTCGGGGTGAATCTGCTGATGCAGCAAATCACGGCGATGCAGCGCCTGCACCGCCTTGGCCAGCTGGCGAGCAATATCCAACCGCTGAGAAAGGCTCGCTTGAGGGTGGCGCCGCGCCCAATCGGAGAGCCGCTCCCCCTCGACCAGATTCATCAGGTAATAGAGGTGGGTGCGCGGCCGCGAAGGCTCCATGATGCGCGCGACGAAGGGCGACCTGACTCGCTCGACCACCCACTGCTGCAGCAGGAAGTGTTCGAGATAGGCATTGCGGCTGGAAAGCTCGGGACTCGGCGCCTTCATGACCATTTCCCGGCCACTGACCGGATCAAAGACCCGGTAGACCCGTGACTGGGCAGTGCGCGACAGCACGTCACGCACCTCAAGACCATCGAGGCGCTGCCCAACGCTCAGCTCCGGCGGCACCGGAAGATCGCCATACAGCTTGTCCGGGGTCTCAGTAACGTCTTCCGGGAGTCGGTCGATGCGCACCAGCTGGAAACAGAACTGCTCGCCGCCGTAGCCGCGCTCCTGGGCACGCTCAAGCGCGGTGGCGGCCAGGCGCTCGCAGGCGGCATCCAGGTCACTTGCATCCTGACGGATCAGCTGAACGTAGTCGGAAGGCATCAGGGTGCCGCGCACTGCCGGGGTGGTAAACAGGAAGATATCGCCCTGTTTCAGCGGCATGGTGATGTAATCGATATCCAGATTGCCATCCATGCCCAAGGCTCGGGAGGGATAACGATAGCCGCCCAGGTCCGTCACATGGTCGCGGGAGAGCTGCTCGAACTCGGCCCCGCGCAGGCGAAAGACCAGCGTATCGCCCATATGGAAGAGGTGCGCCTCGCGGCCGCGATAGATCATCGCCGATAGCGAGCAGACATAGCTGCCACCACTGACATGGCCGCTCTGACTGTGACACCAGCCGTTGAGCGCCCTTAGCACCCGCGTCGCCGAGGTCTTGATATCCCAATGCTCGGGGGTGGATATATAGTCGGCAAGAAAGCCACGCACGCTGAGCTCGCCGGCCTGGTGGGCAATCGCGTTGCGCGAGTTGGAGTCGCTGATCAGCGCGCAGGCACCCTTCAGCGCCAACAACCGTGGCTCGGGAATACGCACTGACATCGAACTGCGGTGACGACGACGCTCCGGGGCCACGAAGGCCTGCCCTACGCTCAGCGCTAACTCGGAATCCACCTGTCTGTCTCCTTGATTCGGCGGCCATACCCCCTCCTGATAGAGGTTGGACCTATCATACACATTCAGAGGCCCCCTCGGAGCCCATGACGGCCTTCGTCGCATTGGTAATCGCGCCGCGCAGTTCGTATAATTCGCCAGACTTTACAGGCAACGATTACTGCCCACCCAAGGACGCGACGATGAGCTTCGACAAGATTCCCGCCGGCAAAGATCTCCCCAACGACATCTACGTCGCCATCGAGATTCCTGCCAACCATGCGCCGATCAAGTATGAAATCGACAAGGACCTCGATGCGCTGCTGGTCGACCGTTTCATGGCCACGCCGATGTTCTACCCGGCTAACTACGGCTATATCCCGGACACCCTGGCCGACGACGGCGATGCGCTGGACGCACTGGTGGTAACCCCCTATCCAGTGCAGCCTGGTAGCGTGATCCGCGCGCGCCCAGTCGGCATCCTGAACATGACCGACGAAGCCGGCGAAGATGCCAAGCTGGTCTGCGTGCCGCACCAGAAGCTCACTGCCCTGTATGACGACATTCAGGAAGTCACCGACCTGCCCGAGCTGCTGCGCCAGCAGATCGCTCACTTCTTCGAGAACTACAAGGATCTCGAGAAGGGCAAGTGGGTCAAGGTCGAGTCCTGGGACGGCGCCGACGCCGCTCGCAAGGCGATCGAAAAGGCCGCTGCCGCCTACGAAAAAGCCTGAATACGAAAAAGCCTGAACCGATCCCGCCAGTCGCATAGCGGTGGACGACGGCCCCAGGTAATAAATAGGTATGCCGGTATATAGATAAGTAGGTATATCGGTAAGTAGGTAAACAGCAAAGCAGAAACACCTGCCGCAATATCGGGCACAACGCAGAAGGGGCGCTCATTGAGCGCCCCTTTTCATTACCTTCTCGTCATTGCCTTCTCGTCATTACCTTCTCGTTACCTCTCGTTTCCGCCACTCGTCTGCATTGCTTCTACACCGCCTCTCTGACATGACATAGCTCACTGCCTGGCGACTTGCAGATTTCTAGCTATCCGCGTTTGTATCCGCCCCATCAACCGCCGGCTCAGCCGAGTCGGCAGACGGCTCACCGGCACTCGCCTCGTCACTGCCAGACGATGGAGCGGCCGGTGATTCATCGGCAGCGGCCGTGTCGGGTGTGGTGCCGGGCGCCTTGGCCTCTGCATCCGGCGACGCTGCTTCGTCGGCCGCCGAAGCGCTGGTTTCATCTTGAGCCTGGGGCTGGGCTTCCGCCTGGGCTTCCGCCTGAGCACCTGTCTCGGCTCCGGCCTGAGTGGCCATGGGCTCTTGCGCTGACGGATCAGCCGACTGATTCAGCGAGGCGTCCGGCGCACTGACACCCGCCAGACGACCGGAAAGCGCCTCGGCCAGCTTCGCGGCGCGCTGGGTATAGGCGGCCATCATCAGCGAGTGGTTGGCAAAGATGCCAAACCCCGTACCGTTTAGTACCACCGGGCTCCACAGTGTCCGCTGAGCCTGCTTGAGCTCGGCCTGCAGGCGCTCCACCAAAGGTTCAGCATCGGCGGCGGCCATCACGTCACCGTAGTCGGCGACCATGGCGGCTAGCAGATGCTCCAGCGCCCAGGCCTGACCGCGCGCCTCGAAGAAAATATCGTCAACCCGGTACCAGGGCGTCCGGCCCGGCAACTGATCGACATCCACCTCGAGTTCGCGCAGGGCCTCTGGGTCGGCGACGCTGGCCGACAGACGGTAGGTCAGCTCATCCAGGCGCCGGGCCACGCGCGACAGCCAATACGCCGGCACATCGCCTTCAGCCGGCAGTGCATCACGCTGCTGATTGAGATCATCCAGCACCACTGCGTAGGCATCGCGAGCCTTGGCTATGCGGTGTTCGGTGGAAGGATAAAGCCAGTCCTGGCTGTCGCCGTCCAGCCGCTCCTGGGCCTCTTTCAACGCTCCCGGCTGCATGGCGCTCTTTTCCACCAGAGTATGCGCTTCACCGCGGGCCTGCTTGAGCACGCCAAGCTCCCAGGCAGGCATGTTGTCGAGCCATAGTCCCGGCGGCAGCATGTCGTTACGCAGATAGCCACCCTGCTTGTCGAGCAGCGTATCGAGCAGCGTCATCTGGGTCGCTATGATCACCGCCCCGCGCCCTGCCGGGCTGGTATCAAGCGGCGCCGCGCCGGGAGCGTCAGACGCAAGCCGGCCACGCTGCTCGGCACTGGCCTGCTGCACGTCGAAACCGTCCGGCGTCAGGCTCCACCAGGCACCCAGCGCCAGGGTCACGACCAGATAGACAACGACCAGTCCCAGCAGCGGCTTCCACACCCAGCCGTAGTCGGGGCGTTCCAGAATATCCGTGGGCCGGGTGGGGCGGGCCTTGCGTGATCCGAACAATGACATCGTCTAGGTCCTTGGCGATTGGGAAGGGATTCGCACGCACTGCCGCCGCATGCTGGGCATGAAGCCGACAAGGCGTATGAGTTATCCTAGCAGGTGAATGCCTGAGAGGTTTCCACGACCGAGGAACTCCTGTCGAGCGTTTCGGTCGCAGACAAACGCTGACTTCCGGCTGTGGTGATAACTGAGTGATATTTGGGTTATACCTGACTCAAACACTTGCCGCCTTACTCTCTACCTGTCCAAAAGCTCCGAATACCTGCAAGGATGTTGACGTTGATCTCACGGTTCATGTTTCTCGCCTTTGGTCTGCTGCTGACCTTTTCGCTTCCGGTACAGGCCCAGCTGTTTCCCTCGGGTGGCAGCAATGGCGACTTCCTGCCGGTAGAGGAAGCCTTCAGCCCTCAGGCCTGGATCGACGGCGACCGTCTGATGGTCGGCATCGAGGCCGCCGATGGCTACTATCTCTATCGCCACCGACTGAGCATCAGCACCGACAGCTCCGAGGTAACGCTTGGCGAGCCCGTCTTGCCTGCCGGCACCTTCAAGAAGGATGAGTTCCTCGGCGAGGTCTATGTCTTCCATGATCGCGTCACCTTCCCGGTACCTATCAAAGATCCAGGCGACGCCGACTCGATCGACGTCACCCTGCACTATCAGGGCTGCGCCGAAGCCGGGCTCTGCTATCCCCCGCAGCAGGTTGAACTGACTGCCTTGCCAGGCTCCGCCCCGGCGGCCTTCGCACCGCCCTCCTCTTCGCCACAGGAGGATACAATCGAGCCCGCCGAGACGGCGCCTGAGGCGTCCTCACTGACCAGCGAAGACGGCCAGTTCAGCAACCTGTTGCAGGATGCCTCCCCGGCACTGGTGCTGGGCCTCTTTTTCCTCGCCGGGCTGGGGCTGACCTTTACCCCCTGCGTACTGCCGATGATGCCGATCCTTGCCTCGATCATCGTCGGCCAGCGGCCCTCGCGGCTGCGCGCTTTCGCGCTGTCCGGCAGCTACGTCACCGGCATGGCGCTGACCTATGCCGGCGTCGGCGTGCTGATGGGACTGTTCGGTGCAGGGCTCAATCTCCAGGCACGCCTGCAGTCTCCGGCGGTCTTGATTCCCTTCGCCGCGCTGTTCGTGGTGTTCGCACTGGCCATGTTCAGTGTCTTCCAGCTGCGGCTGCCCGCGAGGCTCACCCAGCGCCTCGACGCCTGGCAGGACCGCGCTCAGCAGAGCGGCCCGCTGGGACTGGCGCTGGCCGGCGCCCTATCGGTACTGGTGGTCTCGCCCTGCGTCTCGGCCCCCCTGGCCGGTGCTCTGGTGTTTATCTCATCTACCGGCGATGCCGCCATGGGTGGGCTGGGCCTGCTCGCCCTGGCGCTGGGCATGGGCGTACCGCTGCTGATCGTCGGCACCTTCGGGGCCACGCTGCTTCCCCGCAGCGGCGCCTGGATGCAGCACGTCAAGTCCGCCTTCGGCGTGCTCTTGCTGGGCATTGCGATCTGGCTGGTTGAGCGCCTGCTGCCGGGGCCGCTGACGCTGCTGCTGTGGGGTGCGCTGGCCATTGGCAGCGCCCTGGCGCTGGGCGCCCTGCGCTTCGATCATCCCAAGGGGCTTGCTCGGCTGGGTCAGGCCGGGGGGCTTATGCTGCTGGCCTGGGGGCTCACTCTGGTCGTCGGAGCGGCCGGCGGCGCCGAGGACCCGCTACGTCCGCTGGCCTGGCAAACCAACACTGCCGCCACCAGCGTCAGCCAACCCGCTGCCTCGCCACGCTTCACCACGGTCACGGGGCTCGCGGGGCTCAACGCCGAACTCGACCGTGCCGCTCGCAGCGGCCAACCGGCCTTCGTCGACGTCAGTGCCGACTGGTGCATATCCTGCAAGATCATGGAGCGCGACGTTTTCCCCGACCCGCAGGTGGCGGCACGGCTCGACGACTTTTATCGCATTCGCGTCGATGTGACCGAGAGCAACGCTGAAAGCCGCGCCCTGCTCGAGCGCTTCGAGCTGTTTGGGCCACCCAGCCTGCTGTTCTTTAACGCCGGCAAGGAAATCAGAGATGCCCGCATTCAAGGTGAAGTGGAAGCCGCTCCCTTTGCCGATCACCTGAGCGCCTTGCTGGAATGGTTTGCCAAGCGCGATGGGCCCGCCGGGCACTCAGCCTGAGTGGCTCCGACCGTCACTGGACATGACCCGTTTTTTTCGGCACACTCCGCCGACACGCCGTCCAGAGGCGATTATCAGCGGCATCGTGCAACATCATGCCGTGATCTAGACAAAGTTTGAGCAGGTTGACAGCGCCCTGAGCCGGAGCAACCTGCCCACCAGACCCACCCCTTATCACCCGATCGAGACAGACTCATGGATATCCGCAAGGTCAAGAAGCTGATCGAGCTGCTGGAAGAATCCAACATCAGCGAAATCGAGATTCAGGAAGGCGAAGAGTCGGTTCGTATCAGCCGTCACCCCAACGGCGTGGCCTATCAGCCGGCCCCGGCCGCTGCAGCCCCGGCGGCACCCGCTGCCGCTCCGGCAGCGCCTGCGGCATCGGCAGAGCCAGCCGCCCCGGCCGAGCCCACCGGCCATACCGTGAATTCGCCGATGGTCGGCACGTTCTATCGCGCTCCGGCACCGGGCTCCAAGGCGTTCGTCGAAGTCGGTCAGAGCGTCAAGAAAGGGGAAACGATCTGCATCGTCGAAGCCATGAAGATGATGAACCAGATCGAAGCGGACAAGGACGGCGTCATCGAAGCCATCCTGGCCGAAGACGGCGAACCGGTGGAATACGACCAGCCCATGCTGGTCATCGGCTAAGGCCATTCTCACCTCCTCTTTCCATTCCAACCTGGGCGGATACAAGATGTTGGACAAGGTACTCATCGCCAATCGTGGCGAGATAGCCCTGCGCATCCTGCGTGCCTGCAAAGAGCTGGGCATCAAGACCGTGGCGGTGCATTCCCAGGCCGACCGTGAACTGATGCATGTGCGCCTGGCGGACGAAGCGGTGTGCATTGGCCCGGCCTCCTCGGCGAAGTCCTACCTGAACATCCCGGCGCTGATCAGTGCCGCGGAAGTCACCGACGCGGATGCCATTCATCCGGGCTATGGTTTCCTCTCCGAGAATGCCAACTTCGCCGAGCAGGTCGAGCGCTCCGGTTTCACCTTCATCGGCCCGCGCGCCGACACCATTCGCCTGATGGGTGACAAGGTCAGCGCCATCGAGGCGATGATGAAGGCCGGCGTACCGACGGTTCCCGGCTCCGACGGCGCGGTACCCGAGGACCCGGAAGAAGCGATGGCGGTGGCTCGCCGCATCGGCTATCCGGTCATCATCAAGGCGGCCTCAGGCGGCGGCGGGCGCGGCATGCGCGTGGTGCACAGCGAAGCTCACCTGCTCTCCTCGATCAGCGTGACTCAGAACGAGGCCAATGCCGCCTTCGGCGACGGCACCGTGTACATGGAGAAGTACCTGGAGCAGCCTCGCCACGTCGAGGTGCAGGTACTCGCCGACGGCCAGGGCAATGCCGTGCACCTCTATGACCGCGACTGCTCGCTGCAGCGCCGCCATCAGAAGGTACTGGAGGAAGCGCCGGCACCTGGGCTCGACCCTGAAGCCCGCGCTCAGGTCCTCAAGGCCTGTACCGATGCCTGCATCGAAATCGGCTACCGTGGCGCCGGCACCTTCGAATTCCTGTACGAGAATGGCGAGTTCTTCTTCATCGAGATGAACACTCGCGTGCAGGTCGAGCACCCGGTCACCGAAATGGTCACCGGCATCGACATCGTCAAGGAACAGCTGCTCATCGCCTCAGGCCTGCCGCTGTCGGTTCGCCAGGAGGACATCGTCCTCAACGGTCATGCCTTCGAGTGCCGCATCAACGCCGAGGATGCGCGCACCTTCATGCCGTCGCCGGGCAAGGTCACCCTCTATCACGCGCCGGGCGGCCTCGGCGTGCGCATGGACTCGCACCTCTACACCGGCTACTCGGTGCCGCCCCACTACGACTCCCTGATTGGCAAGCTGATCACCTGGGGCAAGAATCGCGAGAATGCCCTGACGCGCATGCGCAACGCGCTGGACGAGCTGCTGGTGGAAGGCATCAAGACCAACATCGACCTGCAGAAGGATCTGGTCCGCGACGGCTATTTCCAGCAGGGCGGGGTCAACATCCACTACTTGGAGAAAAAACTCGAGTCCTGAACCTGAACGCGAACCTGGGACGACGTGACGATCAGCTCACCCCGGGGGTCACCGACAGGTATTAACGACAGGTGTGTCGAGCGATTTCCCCTCAGCGGGGCGGCCTATGCCGCCCCGCTGGCGTTTTTCACCGAGATTTTTAACGAGAGACCGACGCCATGCCCTGGTTACAACTCAAGGCTCGCATCGCCCCGGCTCAGGCCGAGATTCTCGAGGAGCTGCTGCTCGCCGAGGGCGCCAGCGCCATTACGCTGCAGGACGCCCACGACGACCCCGTTTTCGAACCCGACCGGGGTACCACGCCACTGTGGGACGAGACGGTCCTGACCGGGCTCTATGACGACCTGGAAGGCATCGACGCCATGCTGGATCAGGTCCGCGCGGCCTGGGCCGCCGAGGTCCCCGACGAGCCGTGCCCCGAGATCGAGTATGAGCTGCTGGCCGATCGCGACTGGGAGCGCGAATGGATGGACGGCTTCGCCCCGCTGAAGATGGGCAGCCGCCTGTGGATCGTGCCGAGCTGGCAGGAGGCGCCAGACGCGGACGCCGTCAACCTGCGACTCGACCCGGGTCTGGCCTTCGGCACCGGCACCCACCCCACCACCGCCCTGTGCCTCGAATGGCTCGATGGCCTGGCGGTTGCCGGCGAGCTGGATGGCCGCGAGGTACTCGACGTGGGCTGCGGCTCGGGCATCCTGGCGATCGCTGCCCTCAAGCTCGGCGCTCTGCGGGCCACCGGCAGCGATATCGACCCTCAGGCCCTCACCGCCAGCCGAGACAACGCCGAGCGCAACGAGGTCGAAGCCGACCGGCTGGCGCTCTACTACCCCGAGCAGCTCAGCGCCGACCGCTACCCGATCGTCGTCGCCAACATCCTGGCCGGCCCGCTAATCGAACTGGCACCCACCATCGCCGGGCACGTCGCCCCCGGTGGTCGCCTGGCCCTCTCGGGCATCCTCGCCCATCAGGCCGACGAGGTACTGGAAGCCTATCTGGCCCAAGGACTTAGCATGGCCGAACCCGAGGAACGCGAGGGCTGGGTTCGCCTTGAAGGGTACCGCATCGGCGGCTGACGCCACGACCGGCTCGGCAAAGGCGCATTTTCACCTTCACCCGACGCCGGTCGATGGGTATGATATGCCCCCCTGTTCGAGCAACCCCGTGACGCCCATGTCCGCTAGCCTTCCCGCCATCGGTCGGCACCGCTTGACCAATCGCGTGATCCTGGCCCCCATGGCCGGCGTCACCGACCGCCCCTTCCGCCAGCTCTGCCGGCAGTTGGGCGCTGGCCTAGTGGTCTCCGAGATGGTTACCGCCGATCCCGCCCTCTGGCATACACGCAAGTCGCGCCTGAGGCTCGATCATAGCGGAGAGCCGGGGCCGCGCAGCGTGCAGATCGCCGGCGGCGATGCCGAGATGCTCGCCGAAGCAGCGCGCCTCAACGCCGACCAGGGCGCCGAGATCATCGATATCAACATGGGCTGTCCGGCGAAGAAGGTCTGCAACAAGGCCGCAGGCTCGGCGCTGCTGCGCGACGAGGCGCTGGTGGCCGAGATTCTCGACGCCGTGGTCGCCGCCGTCGACATCCCGGTGACGCTGAAGATTCGCACCGGCTGGTGTGCCGACAGCAACAACGGCGTGCGGGTCGCCAAGCTCGCCGAAGCCGCCGGTATCCAGGCCCTCGCCGTACACGGTCGCCATCGCCAACAGCGTTACAGCGGCTATGCCGAGTACGACACCATCGCCGCCATCAAGGATGCTGTGTCGATGCCGATATTCGCCAATGGTGATATCGATTCTCCGGCCAAGGCAGCCGCCGTCCTCGACTATACTGGTGCGGATGCGGTGATGATCGGGCGTGGCGCACAGGGCAATCCCTGGATTTTCCAGGAAACTGACCATTATCTGCGCCACGGCACGATACTGCCCGCCCCCTCTCGGGACGAGCGTCGCCGAGTGATGCAAGGGCACCTCAACGCCCTGCACGACTTCTATGGGGAACACATGGGCGTACGCATCGCGCGCAAGCACCTGGGATGGTATCTGGCCTGGCACTGCCCGGCCGACGAACTCAAAGCCCACCGGGCCCGTTTCAACATCCTGGAGAGCGCCCGGGATCAACTTCATTTCGTGGACGAACTGTTTTGTCACGGCGCCGAAGGCTCGCCACGGACCCTGACAACAGATGGAACCAGTGCAGCATGACCAGTAGGCAAGCGACAACGCCCGACGATCTCATGGCCACCGGCCAGGACGCCTTGAGCCTCACCGCCATCGAACGCGGTGCCGCCCTGGCAAGTGCCCCCCATCATCAGGAACAGCCGCTGCGCGAAGCGGTCGATGCTGCCATGCGCCGCTACTTCGACCACCTCGACGGCGGCGTGGTGACCGACCTCTATGCCATGGTCATGGCCGAAGTCGAGGCGCCGCTGCTGGCCACGGTGATGGAGCACGCCAATGGCAACCAGACCCGCGCCGCCGAGATGCTCGGCCTCAACCGCGGCACCCTGCGCAAGAAGCTCAAGCAGTATGCACTGATCTGATTCCCCTCAAGGGCGCCCTAGCGGCGCCCTTGGCCGTTTCTCCCTCCTTTAACGCAACGAATGGTAGTCCGCCCATGGCCAATCAAGCCCCTTCACCGCTGCCGGTACGCCGCGCCCTGATCAGCGTCTCCGACAAGACAGGCATCGTCGAGTTTGCCAAGGGCCTCGTCGCCCACGACGTCGAACTGCTCTCCACCGGCGGCACCTTCCGCCTGCTCAAGGAAGAGGGCGTCGCCGTCACCGAGGTATCCGAGCATACCGGTTTCCCGGAGATCATGGATGGCCGAGTCAAGACCCTGCATCCCAAGATCCACGGCGGCATTCTCGGTCGCCGCGGCCAGGATGACGCCGTGATGGCCGAGCACGATATCGCGCCGATCGATATGGTGGTGGTCAACCTCTACCCGTTCGCCCAGACCGTGGCCCGCCCGGGCTGTACCCTCGAAGACGCCATCGAGAACATCGATATCGGCGGCCCGACCATGGTGCGCGCCTGCGCCAAGAACCACGCCCACACCAGCATCGTGGTCGACGCCGGCGACTATCCGCGAGTGCTCGCCGAAATCGCCGAACAGAACGGCGCCGTAAGCGACACCACCCGCTTCGACCTGGCGGTCAAGGCCTTCGAGCACACCGCCCGCTACGACGGTGCCATCGCCAACTACCTGGGCACCAAGGTCGAAGGTGGCGCCGACGGCCTGCCGCGCACCTACAACACCCAGTTCGTCAAGAAACAGGACATGCGTTACGGCGAGAATCCGCATCAGCAGGCCGCCTTCTACGTCGAGGACGATGCCAGCGAAGCCAGTGTCGCCACCGCCACCTCGCTGCAGGGCAAGGCGCTGTCGTTCAACAACGTCGCCGACACCGACGCCGCCTTCGAATGCGTCAAGGCCTACACCGACACCGCCTGCGTGATCGTCAAGCACGCCAACCCCTGCGGTGTGGCCGTCGGCGAGACGGCGCTCGAAGCCTACGAGAAGGCCTTCGCCACCGACCCGACCAGCGCCTTCGGCGGCATCATCGCCTTCAACGTGCCGCTGGATGCCGAGACCGCCCGCGCGATTATCGACCGTCAGTTCGTCGAAGTGATCATCGCCCCGGGCGTCAGCGACGAAGCAGTCACCATCGTTGCCGAGAAGAAGAACGTCCGCCTGCTCGACGTGGCCGCCCATTGGCCCGGCGAACGCCACCCGGCCCACGACTTCAAGCGTGTCACCGGCGGTTTGCTGGTGCAGGACCGCGACCTGGGCATGGTCGGTCGCGATGAGCTCAAGGTGGTCACCGAACGCGCTCCCAGCGAGCAGGAACTGCGTGACCTGGCCTTTGCCTGGAAGGTCGCCAAGCACGTCAAGTCCAACGCCATCGTCTATGCCCAGCAGGGCCAGACCATCGGCGTGGGCGCCGGCCAGATGAGTCGCGTCTACTCGGCCAAGATCGCCGGCATCAAGGCGTCCGACGAAGGCCTCTCGGTGCCCGGCTCGGTGATGGCCAGTGACGCCTTCTTCCCGTTCCGCGATGGCATCGACGCCGCTGCCGCCGCCGGGATTACCGCGGTGATTCAGCCAGGCGGTTCGATGCGTGATGCCGAAGTGATCGAAGCGGCCAACGAGGCCGGCATCGCCATGGTGTTCACCGGCATGCGTCACTTCCGCCATTAAGCGGACCGAATAACGCTGGACCTCGGCCAGGCATCCAGCCGTTTTCTTGACCTTGCCAATAAAACACCCCGCCGAGCGTGCTCGGTGGGGTGTTTTGCTTTCAGCATCTGTCCTACCCACACGCCACAAAAAACCCCACCGCCCTGAAGGCGATGGGGTTCAGTCCAGGCAAGGCCTAGGCGGCGCTTAACCGTCGAGGCTCACTGCCCCAGGTCGATGCACAGGTACTTGGTCTCGAGGAATTCCTCGATGCCCTGATGGCCGCCCTCGCGGCCAAGACCCGAGGCCTTGACCCCACCGAAGGGGGCAGCGGCATTGGAGATCGCACCGGTGTTGATACCGACCATGCCATATTCCAGCGCCTCAGAGACACGCCACACCTGCCCCAGATCGCGGCTGTAAAAGTACGCCGCCAGCCCGAACTCGGTGTCATTGGCCATACCCACGGCATCCTCTTCATCATCGAAGGAGAAGACCGCCGCCAGCGGGCCAAAGGTTTCTTCCTTGGCCACTCGCATGCTGGGGGTAACGCCGTTGACCAGCGTCGGCGTGAAGAAGCTGCCGCCCAACGGATGCGGATGGCCGCCGAGCAGCACATGGGCGCCATTGTCGACGGCGTCCTGGACGTGTTCGCTGACCTTGGTCACCGCCTTCTCGTCGATCAGCGGGCCGATGTTGATGCCTTCATGGGTGCCGTCACCGACATGCAGTTCTGAGTTCATGGCTGCGGCCAGCTTCTCGCAGAAGGCATTGACGACGCTGGACTGCACCAGGAAGCGGTTGGTGCATACGCAGGTCTGACCGGCGTTGCGGAATTTGGCGGCCATGGCACCGTCAACGGCGGCGTCCAGATCCGCGCCCTCGAAGACGATGAAGGGCGCGTTGCCACCCAGCTCCAGCGACAGCTTCTGGATGTTCTGTGAGGCCTGCGCCATCAGCTGGCGGCCGACTTCGGTAGAGCCGGTGAAGGTGATCTTGCGCACCACCGGTGACTCCGTCATGGCGGCCGCAATCGCACTGGCCTGCCCCGGCACCACATTGAAGATACCGCGCGGCACACCCGCACGCTCGGCCAGCAGCGCCATGGCGGTAGCCGAGAACGGTGTCTGGCTGGCCGGCTTGACCACGATCGGGCAGCCGGCAGCAAGCGAGGCACCGGCCTTGCGGGTGATCATCGCCGCCGGGAAGTTCCAGGGCGTAATGGCCCCGACCACCCCGATCGGTGACTTGGTGACCACGACTCGCTGGTTGGCGTTGGCCGCAGGAATGGTCTCGCCATAAACGCGCCGCGCCTGCTCGGCGAACCAGCGCAAGAAGCTCGCCGCATAGGCGATTTCACCGGCGGCTTCCTTGAGCGGCTTGCCCTGCTCGAGGGTCATGATCTGCGCCAGTTCCTGCTGGTGCTCGTGCATCAGATCGTGCCACTTCATGAGGATGTCGGCACGCTCAAGCGCCGTCAGCGCACGCCAGGCGGGGAAGGCAGACTCGGCGGCAGCGATAGCCCGTCCGGTCTCGTCCCGACCCAGGCGCGGCACTTGGCCAATCACCTCACCCGTGGCCGGATTGAGCACCTCGATCTGCTCGCCGCTGTCAGCAGCGACCCAACTGCCGTCTATATAGGCGAAGGGGCGAAACAGCGGGTTGTCTTGCAGATTTTCCATGGGAATTCTCCTTCCTGTGAAGCGGCGGGATGACCCGAACCGCATGCGGATGATGCCAAATCAGTGGGGAGGCTGAATCGATGACTCCACCGGCATCGATGGATCCACCAAGACTGACAGAACGGCCAGCAGCAATGCCAGGCCAATGGCCCCCCAGCAGAACAGTCGCCCCGAATAGCGCTGAGGCGCGCGATGAATCTGTCTCAGGCCCAGCACGCCCAGCACGGCAGCCACGAGGCCCAACAAGGGGGCCTGGCCGTCGAGGAACATGCTAAGAAACGCCACGCTAATGGCCGCGATGGCAAAGCCGGAATGCCGATGAGAAGCGGCATCCCTGGCGTCATCTTGAGGGGGATGGGGCCGGCTGGCTCTGGCCTTGAGCTGGGCTTCCGGCCGGTTGATCAGCTGCTCGGCTCGCTCACCTCGCGGCGTGAAACGCACCGCAATGTGAGGCCCAGGCAGACCCCGGCCACGCCAGTCAGAAAGCTGGAAGGTAAATCGCTGACCGTCAGTGGCCTCGACGACGCCCTGCTGGGCGTCATCATCGAAGGCGAGGATGTCGCCGTCCAAGGGAATCTCCTGTCAATCGACGCTAGCTTCCATGCTAAGCCGAATTGGCCACTGTCACCAAGTCATTCAGGCATCAGCAGCCACTTCCCGAGAATCGGACAGCGTGATAGACACCGAATCAGAGAAGCGCAGGGCGTGGAGCTTGTCGATTTCGACCTGCGCCGTCAGCACCTGCTCGTAGGACATGATGATATCTAGCACCTCCCGCGTCATGCGTTCGAGCAGCAGGAAGCGGTTCTCTTCCACATGCGTGATGACGTGCTTGGTAATGGTGCGATAGTTCAGCGCCTGGTCAATGTGGTTGAACTGCACCGCACGATCCGCGCGATAGCGAATCACCGCATTGATCACCACATCCTGACGGTTGCGGATCTCTTCTTCCTTGATGCCAATATAGGTCCGCAATCGAAGGTTCTTGATGCGGATGGTAGCAAGGTCATGATCAAGATGCTGGTCGTTCAAGGCGTGCAGCGGCATGGCGAACTCCCTTCGAGTGAGCGGCTCAGCGTCCGTTGATCAGGGTCAGGAATTCCTGGCGAGTCGACTGGTTGGCGCGGAAAGCACCCAGCATGACGGAGCTGCTCATGCTGGAATTCTGCTTCTCGACGCCGCGCATCATCATGCAAAGATGCTTGGCCTCGATGACCACCGCTACACCGCGGGCATCGGTGACCTGCTGGACGGCCTCGGCGATCTGGCGCGTCAGATTCTCCTGAATCTGCAGGCGTCGCGCATACATGTCGACGATGCGGGCGAACTTGGAAAGCCCCAGCACCTTGCCGCTAGGCAGGTAGGCGATATGGCACTTGCCGATAAAGGGCAGCATGTGATGCTCACACATCGAATACAGCTCAATGTCTTTAACCAGCACCATCTCGTCGGTTTCGGATTCGAAAACGGCCCCATTGATCAGCGACTCGAGCGACTGCTCGTAACCGTGGGTCAAAAACTGCATGGCCTTGGCGGCCCGCTTGGGGGTGTCGCGCAGGCCCTCTCGCTCCGGGTCTTCGCCCAGGCCGGTGATGATCTGACGAAAATGATCGGCGAGTTGTTCGGTCATGGTTGGGCCTTTACGCTAAATAATATACAAAAGGTATACAGATTTCTTTTTTCGTACAACATCGAAATGTCATAAAGCCGTTAATTTTATCCTACCCGGCGCCACCATGCAGCGCTGCTCCCGGAGAATACCCGCCAACGGCGTGACATCATGCCGCGTGCGGCCCTCAGCCGGTGGCTGATGCCTTCAAACAGCCCTATGGTAAAATGAACTCCATACCCCGAAAGGCCCGTTGGACACTGAGATGCCCCCTATGATGAAACGCCATGTTCTCCTGCTGGCGGCCGGCCTGACACTGCCGAACCTGGCCATGGGCGATACCCTGCGTCTTCCTTCAGAGGCCCGTATCAATGTGCAGGTCATCGATACCTTGAGTCTCGATCAGGCAACCCCAAGCCGTGCCAACGTGTTGCTTAAACCCGCGGTGGTACGCGAATCCGTAGACAGCCCTCTATCTGCCGACGGACAAGAGGCGTCACACGAGCTGCCGTCGCACTGCCTGATCACCGCCAATGCCCGCCTAGTCGAGGGGCGCATACGGTTATCCGCCAACACCCTGACCTGCATCGGCATGATGGGCGATGCTCGCGAGATCTACAGCGGCGAGTTCTCGGCGGCGGCCCGCGAAGCCAATGGCGACTTCGGCGTCGATGCCACCTGCACTGCAAGCAACGAGCAAGGCTGCCAGAGTGCCGAGTTGCGCCCGGCTCATGCCTTCCAGCTCGAACTGGGGCAGGCACTGGTCATCGAGGCCCAGGACAACCCCTCACTTCGCCTCAATGAACAACGCCTTCATTCCAATGAAACGTCAGCTCAGTAGACTTCCAGCCCAGTAACCCAGACACCACCGACGAGCGGCATTGCGACCATTGCCCGACCTTCCATCAGCGCGCCTCTTTTCTTGCTGCCTGACATCTCGAGATTCAGCTACTCTCTGCTCGGTACCTGTCGTACTCAATGCTGTGCTCGCCAGTGCAGCGCTCGCTCCATCCCTTCGCCCTCCCCGCTCAGGCCAGCCAGCGCGGTTTGCCCTCTAGAAGCTGACGCTGCTGCTCGAGCGTGCGCAGGTGCTGATCCCAATAGCCCTCGTCGGCGACCCAGGGAAAGGCCCTGGGGAACGCCGGGTCTGACCAGCGCGTCACCAGCCAGGCGGCGTAGCGAATCAGGCGCAGACTCCTCAATGGCTCAATCCAGGCCAGCTCCCTGCGAGGAAAATCCCGATGTTGCTCATAGCCCTCGAGCAACTCGGACAGTTGCATCTGTGCTTCCTGATCGTGCTGGGCGGTCAGCATCATCCATAGATCCTGAACCGCCGGCGCCATCAGGCAGTCATCAAAATCGACCAGCGCGAAGTGCTCGTCCCGCCCCAGGATATTGCCCAGATGACAGTCTCCATGGGTACGAATCAGCGATTCGGCCGGAAACGCGCGCGCCTTGAGCTGTTCGCCTAGGGTAGCGCTGATACGCTCGTAGGCTTGGCGCTGTTGGCGGCTCAACCAGGGAGATGTCAGCACCTGCTCGCGGCTTTCCTCGACCATGCGAGTCATGTCCAGCCGCTGGCGATGCTCGAAGGGTCGTCGGTCGCCAATCGCATGCAGCTGGCCGACCAGATCACCAAGGGCAAAGAGATGGGCCGGATTATCGAGCTCCGGCGCCTGGCCGCTGACCTGCGGGAAAAGCGCAAAGCGAAAGCCCTCGAAGAGGTGCAGGCTGACGCCCTTGGCATCGCGCCAAGGGGCTGCCACCGGGACATCCGCCGCATCCAGCTCGGCCAGGAAGTCATGCTCCTCCTGGATCTGAGCATCGCTCCAGCGCTGGGGACGGTAAAACTTGGCCACCCAGCGACGCCGCTCGTCATCATGAAACAGGAAGACCCGATTCTCGTAGCTGTTGAGTGCGAAGGGTTCTCCTGGCAACCAGAAGCCCAGCGACTCGACGGCATCGACGATGCGCGCGGGGCTTAGCTGTTCGAAGGGGTGGGGGGCGTCGGCCACGGCGTGATCCTGATTGGCAAATAGACAGGCATGCTAGCAGATATCGCCTCTGTAGCCTGACTAAGCACCCTGAATTCAAACATTAAGCACAGCACCCGAGATCAGCGTCTGGGGGTGCGCGCCACCGCCCAGGCCTCGATGCGCTGAGCACCCGCCGCCCGGCAGGCCTTTGCCAGGGCATCGAAGGTGGCACCGGTGGTCATCACATCGTCGAGCAGTACCACATGCGCAGGCAACGGCCGCTCGATCATGAAGGCATTACGCAGGTTGGCACGACGCGCCTTGCGCGGCAGGCCGCGCTGGGTCGGCGTCATGCGTACCCGCTGCGCCGTCATGCAAGGCACCCCCAACCGACGGGCGAGCCGTCGCCCCAGCCAATCGGCCTGATCGAACCCGCGCTCCCTTGCACGCCGCGGATGCAGCGGCACCGGGATCACCGCGTCTGGCCGCCGACCAAAAGCCGATGACACCGTGCTTTCTGCAGTCCCGCCTTCCGAACCCTTTTCAAGACGCTCTTCATGACGCTCTTCAGCACCCTCTTCACGCCTCTCCGTCAGACCCGCCTCGATAAGCGACAGCAAGAGCGTACCCGCCCGCGGCGAAGCCGAAAACTTGAACGCCTGCACCAGGCGCATGACCTCTTGCTCATAGCGCAGCGGCACCCAAGCACTATCGAAGGCGGGGGTCTGGGTCAGACAGGCACCGCAGCGAATGGCGCCATCGAGCCGACGACTGCCCGACATCAATGTTTCAGCCATCGGTTCGGCACAGCCCACGCAGGCGAGCGTATTCCACGGCAACGTCGCGGCGCAGGCATTGCACCAATGCGCGCCAGGAGGCGTTTCACCGAGACAGAAAGCGCAATGACCGGGCAGGGCAAACCGCAGCCAACGGTCAACCACCGAAAGCCATTCGGTTGACAGTAAAGTTGAAGCCCCTATCATCACCGTTAACTCCAAGCGAAATAAAAGTTAACCAGACATTGCGAGTGCCTCTGATATGACCTTAGCCAGCCCCGCCGCCATTCGCCATGACTGGCATCTCGACGAGATCGAGGCACTGTTCGCCCTGCCCTTCAATGACCTGCTCTTCAAGGCCCAGCAGGTCCACCGCCAGCACTTCGATGCCAATGCCGTACAGGTGTCGACTCTTTTGTCGATCAAGACCGGCGCCTGCCCGGAAGACTGCAAGTACTGCCCGCAGTCCGGCCACTACAACACCGGCCTTGGCAAGGAGAAGCTGCTCGAAATCGAGAAAGTGGTCGCGCAGGCGCGAGACGCCAAGGCCGCCGGCGCCAGCCGCTTCTGCATGGGGGCCGCCTGGCGCAGCCCGCGCCAGAAAGATCTGGACGTGGTGCTGGAGATGGTCCGCCAGGTCAAATCGCTGGGACTTGAGACCTGCATGACGCTTGGCATGCTCGACGATGACCAGGCGCAGCAGCTCTCCACCGCCGGGTTGGATTATTACAACCACAACCTGGATACCTCACCGGAGTACTACGGCGAGATCATCACCACACGCCGCTATGACGAACGCCTCGAGACCCTGGCCAACGTGCGCGATGCCGGCATGAAGATCTGCTCCGGCGGCATTCTCGGCATGGGTGAGGCGCCTCGCGACCGCGCCTCGATGCTCAGGCAGCTGGCCAGCCTGTCCCCGCACCCGGAATCGGTGCCCATCAACATGCTGGTCAAGGTCAAGGGTACCCCGCTCGAGAATGTCGATGACCTGGACCCCATTGATTTCGTGCGCGCCATCGCCGTAGCGCGCATCATGATGCCCAAGAGTCATGTGCGCCTGTCCGCCGGACGCGAGCTGATGAACGAGTCGACGCAGGCCCTGGCCTTTATCGCCGGCGCAAACTCGATATTCTATGGTGACAAGCTACTGACGACCGAAAACCCCGACGTTCTGCGTGACCGGACTCTGTTCGACAAGCTTGGCTTACACCCCGAGGAAAACCGGATATGTCAGGACGAAACCGAGCAGGAAGCAGCCCTGGATGCCTCACTGCGCCGCCAGGCCATGGAACGCAAGGCCCCCCAGGAGCTCTTCTATGATGCCACCGCCGAGACCGACAACATCGCCTGACGTGCTCAAGAGCCGCCTCGAAGCGCGACTGGCCCGCCAGCGCAAGCAGGATCTGTGGCGAGAACGCCTGAGCATGTCGCCGAACCCGCGGGCTCCGCTGCGCGACTTCGCAAGCAATGACTACCTGGGCTTGGCTCGCGACCCTCGGGTCGCCGAAGCCCTGGCAGCAGGCGCCCGTCGTGAGGGCGCCGGCGCCGGCGCTTCCCACCTGGTCAATGGCCACTTCCTGGTACACCAGGCCCTGGAGGAACGTCTGGCCGAGCTCACCGGACGGCCAAGGGCGCTGCTTTTCTCCACGGGCTACATGGCCAATCTCGGCGTGCTTCAGACTCTGTGTGATGGCGAGACACGAGTGTTCCAGGACCGGCTGAATCACGCCTCACTGCTCGATGGAGCCCGACTGGCCCAATCACCTTCACGGCGCTTTCACCATCGAGATCTTAACGATCTCGAGCGTCTCCTGAGGCGGGCACCGCGAGAACCCGCCAAGCTGGTGGTCAGCGATGGCGTTTTCAGCATGGACGGCGACACGGCCGACGTGGAAGGCCTCGCCGCCATCTGCCATCGCCAGGGGGCCTGGCTGATGATCGACGATGCCCACGGCATCGGCGTATTGGGCGAGCAAGGTGACGGCCTGGTGGGACAGCGTTTCTCTACCCAGCAGGTACCTGTGCTGGTCGGCACACTGGGCAAGGCCTTCGGCAGCTGTGGCGCCTTCGTGGCAGGTGACGATGTGCTGATCGACGCCCTGACACAGTTCGCCAGGCCCTATATCTACACCACGGCCCAGCCTCCAGGCATGGCTCATGCAACGCTGCGCGCGCTGGATATCAGCGAGCAGGAACCCGATCGCAGAGAAAGGCTGCATGCCCATATCCAGCATTTCCGCCAGGCAGCCGAAGCCCTCGGGCTACCGCTGATGGACTCCGCAACGCCCATTCAGCCCATTCTGCTGGGCGACAATCAGCGCGTCATGCGCTGGAGCCTGGGCCTGCGCGAGGCCGGCTTCATGGTAGGTGCGATTCGCCACCCGACCGTGCCCCGCGGCACGGCACGCCTTAGAGTCGTGCTCAACGCCCTACACGAGTCGGACGACATCCAGGCGTTGCTCGACGTGCTCGCCGAACTCAAGTTCCGAGAGGCCAAGGCATCGTGACGCGGCTCGTTCTGCTATCCGGCTGGGGCATAGACGCCCGCATTTGGCAGCCACTGGTCGCCTCACTGCCCGCCGATATCAACGTTACAACGCCGGACTGGCCCGGCTACGGTATTCGCCAAGATGCCGGCACGCCAAAGGATCTGGCGACATTGGCAAAGACCATGGCTGATGATCTTCCCCAGGACGCCCTTTGGGTCGGCTGGTCGCTGGGCGGCCTGCTGGCGACGTCACTGCTGAAGCATTTGCCGGCACCACAGGCGCTGGTGTTACTGGGCATGCGTGAGCGTTTCACGAGCCTGGATGAGGCGCGAGGTGGTGTGACGCCAGCCGCCCTGGCGGCCTTCCACGACGCCTTCCAACAGGACGCGTTGGCCACCTGGCGCCACTTCCTGCGCTGGCAGCTAAGCGGTGAGCCACGGCCGCGCCATGCTCATCGCCAACTGCAAGCACTGATTGGCAATGCCCCCCCCGCCACGCCTGCCAGTCTTGGCGCTGGCCTCGACTGGCTAGAAAGACTCGACAATACCGAGATCTGTGCCTCTCCCCCCTGCCCGATACTCACCGTGACGGGCGAGCGGGACCCGCTGACCGCAACTGCCACCCCCGCCTCGGCGCATCATGTGGCTCGGCCAATCGACCAGGCCGGCCACTGTCCGCAGCTTTCACAGCCGGAGATCCTTGCCGACCGACTGGCCGCACTGGCACACGAGCATGCAGCAAGGGCACATGAGGACACCGATCCACTGCCTCGCAGGGAGCGTGCGTGAACCTGGCAACGACCCTCTCGAATCCATTAACGGCCGCAACACCGGCATCAACCGCCAACGACTGGCGTCAGCGCGTCGCCCATGCCTTCAGCCGTGCCGCCCCCCGCTATGGCGAGCTGGCCACGGCACAGCAGGCCATGGGACAAGCCCTCTGGCAGCGGCTTCCCGACACGGCGACACAGGTTCTTGACCTGGGCTGCGGCCCCGGCCACTGGACGGCCCGCCTGGCCCAGCGCTATTCGGCGACAGGCCTGCCTGCCCAGGTGTTCGGGCTCGACCTGGCCCCAGGCATGCTGGAAAGAGCCCGGGCCGAGCATGGCGACAGGCTTGGCTGGCTATGCGGTGACGCCGCCCATCTGCCGCTGGCCGACCGAAGTATGGACCTGGTGTTCTCCAACCTGGCCATCCAGTGGTGTCCGGACCTTAACGCCGTGCTGGCAGAGCTTCAGCGAGTGCTGCGACCCGGCGGACGAGCGCTGATCAACACCCTCGGCCCCGGCACCCTCACCGAAGTCGGCTGGGCCTGGTCGCGACCCGGCGCCCTGCTCAGCTTCACGCCCACCTCGGCACTTGAGCAATCGGCCTACCGAGCCGGCTTCGATAACGTGGTTCTCGAGCAGGTCGAGGAGCGCTTTCATTACGCCGACCTTGCGGCGGTGATGGCCTCGATCAAGGGCGTAGGGGCGCAACTGTCACGCCCTGCCAGCGCCCTGACCCGGCGTGACGTCGCCCGTGCCAAGGAGCGCTTCGAGCAAATACGCGACAGCCAGGGCCTGCCGGTCAGCTATCAACGCCTGACACTTGAGCTCATCAAAACCTGACGACCCGAAGATTTACGGATATTGCATGGCGACCTATTTCATCACCGGAACCGACACCGATGCCGGCAAAACGCTGGTCACCGCGGGGCTGCTGGCATTGGCGCGACGTCACGGCCTGACAACCCTGGGCCTCAAGCCCGTGGCCTCGGGGTGCCACCTGCATGCCGAAGGCTACCGCAATGATGATGCCCTGGCCCTGCAGGCCCGCAGTCATCCTGAGGTCGACTACACCACCATCAACCCCTTTGCTTATGCCCCCGCCATTGCACCGCACCTGGCGGCCCGCCAGGCGGGCGACACGCTGCATTTGGCGACGCTGACAGAGGCCATGGCGG
Organism: Halomonas sp. I5-271120; assembly: GCF_030553075.1. NCBI lineage: Bacteria > Pseudomonadati > Pseudomonadota > Gammaproteobacteria > Oceanospirillales > Halomonadaceae > Halomonas > Halomonas sp. I5-271120. Next base: position 3,051,396 of record NZ_CP130701.1, on the reverse strand, counting down.
AAGCTCTGGCCCTCAAGCGCGACCTGACGCTGATCGAGGGCGCAGGCGGCTGGCGAGTACCGCTCAACGACAACGGGGACCTGAGCGACCTGGCCGGCGCCCTGCAGCTACCAGTGATTCTCGTCGTCGGAATGCAGCTTGGTTGCATTAACCACGCACGACTCACCGCCGAAGCGATTAGGGCTCAGGGCCTGCGGCTTGCAGGCTGGGTCGCCAATAGCATCACCACCGACTTCGACGAAGCCGATGACAATCTGGCGAGCCTCGCTCACCACTTGTCAGCTCCCTGCCTGGGCCGTGTCCCTCATCTCACCGATGGCCCGAACGACACACTACCCGAACAGGCCGGCAGGCACTTGAAACTTCCGGATTTACCTTGACTTAGCGGCTGTCATCTCTAGAATATTGCAGCGTTGCGGATGTGGTGGAATTGGTAGACACGCTAGATTTAGGTTCTAGTGCCTTAGCGCGTGGGAGTTCGAGTCTCCCCATCCGCACCACCTACCTGTTGATAGCAAGTGTATAGCAAGACCCTCCCCCTCAGCTTACTGCCTCGACGGCCCATATCGGGTCTGTTTCAAGCATCGTACAAGCAGCTATCCGGTCAGCTTTTCCGATCGTCTGATTCGCTCCTCATATATCGGTCCCATCGATCCATCCAGACACAGCGCCACGGATCTCCATCGATGCCTTGGCCATTGTTGTCACGCCCAGCCCCATGGCGCATGGCGTGCCGCTAGCTTTGACGCTAACGACCTTCTCCAGAGCCGGCCCGGACGTTATTCAACCCCTGATGACCCACCCGAAACATGATCATCAAGGGTATGCAAAGCCACTCATCAGGGAGACCCTGAGTGCTTGGGGCGCACAGCACAGAGCAGCCTGGTCATGGAATCACTTCTGATCCTCAGAAGTTGATACCCATGCCGAAGGTATAGGCCCAGGCGCCATTGTCGTAGTTTTGTTCGGCACTATCGCCGCTATCGAACAAGAACTGGTACTCGGCTCTGCCCTGGATGAAGGTGGTAGACAGCAGATAGTACTTGAGGCCAGTTTCCAGGCCGGCGATGCCAGTGTCTTTCACGCCGTCACCATAAATAGCGCCGAGTGAGGCGCCAACAAAGGGACGCGCCGCGCCTTGGCCGAAGTGGTAATCGGCAAAGCCGCGAGTACTGCCATTCCAGAAATTGTCAGAGAACCCCTCGCCGGCCACGTCAGCAAAATTGACGCTCTGACGAATACCCGCCAGCGTGCTACCGGTCAGGTACCAGCCGTAGTCGCCGGAAATACCAAAGCTGCTGCTGTCGAAGTCCTTGTTGCTACTACCGGTACCGGAGAGGGAGAATTCCCTGTCACCCACCCTGGGGCCTACCTCTTGGGCCATGACCGAGGACGCAAACAGAAGAGACGCACCAACCAGCACGGGCAGAGAAGACTTTATTAAAATATCCATGATAATACCTCTTATTAATATTAGCGTTTAATCAAGTCTGTCGTACTCTGGCGGGCTTGAGTATCCAAGTTCCTTGTCATCCGCACCATGCTGCCGACAACGGCCACCGTTTTTGCTGTCTATTCTTGTTTGCCGATTTCTGCCAGAGAGCCTTACGGCCACTACCCAGTGTAGAAGGCGCCGCCCTTTTGCGAGGAATGATTTTGCCCAGCCATGGCTGGTCCCAATGACCAAGCGCAACATCTGCCCTACCAGGTACCGTATGGCCATGACGCATTGCTCCCTCGGCCTCGCCGTGGCGGGCTTCGGTCACCTCTTCATGGTGCAGGGCGACATATTAGTGTTTGCCTAAACCAGCTCTCATGCCGAATACTGTATATATAAACAGTCTTCGACAAGAGGCCAGCCATGCGAGCGGTAGTTTTCAACCCAGTTGTCCAAATCGCTTCCATTAAGCAGCTTTCTGATTCCGTTCTTTTTCCTGCGGCTTGCCAGGATTGAGCGATACTTGTCCGATGGCCTCCCAGCGTCGAACGTCGCCAGACCAGCGCTTGGGATTCAGGCGCTTTGCGCGTTCATAAACCCCTTTTCGCTCGGCCAAGCGCTTAGTATCCGTGCCACGATGCCGGTCGGCAGGCGTGACGAAGTTAATGCCACTGTGAAGGTGTTGTTCATTGTAGGCGTGCTCGAACGACAACATCCATTCCCGCACAACGGCCAGTGAGGAAAAGCCCTTCGCTGGCCACGCTGGACAGTACTTAACGGTGCGGAACAGCGCCTCTGAATAAGGATTATCGTTGCTCACGCGTGGTCGGCTATGGGACATCAGCATGCCCAGCTCCGCCAGTCTCGCGCGCAGGGTGTAAGAGGTCATCGGCGCGCCGTTATCCGAGTGCAGAACCGGCGGCGTTTGCCAGCAACCCTCACGCAGCAGCGCGCGCTCAACCAGTTGTTTTGCCAAGTATCCAGACTCGTTGTCATGGATTTCCCAGGCAATGATCTTGCGACTATAGACGTCCAGGATCAGGTACAGGTACCAGTGCTGACCACGCACCTCAGAGGGGCAGTAGCTGATGTCCCAACTCCAAATCTGGTTGGGTCCCGAGGCCGTGAAGCTGGTCGGTTCAGCGGCCTTGCGGGCTGGCGTCATGCGGCCCCGGTGGTTCAGCTGCTGGTGCTTTTTCAGTACCCGATAAAACGATGACTCCGAGGCCAGATAACGGCCCTGATCTGCCAGAAGAGGTACGATCTGTGATGGCGGCAAGCTCTGATACGCTGGTTGGCAACAGGTGTTCAGAATCGCCTCTTCTTCCGCCTGAGTGAGCTGATGGGGCTGCGCAACACGCGCGGCGTGCGGGCGCTGATCCATGGTCACGCTGCCATTGATCTGTCGCCAGCGTTTTAAGGTGCGCTGACTCAGCCCCATCACTTCGGCTGCCTTATAGCGTGCCGCGCCACCAGCCACCGCCTCATCAAAGTCCTTCAACAGCCTTGTACGTTCGCTCAACGACGTTAGTCGTCCTCGTTGTCCGGGGCTTCGCCGTACAAGGCTTCGAGCTTTTTTGACAGCACCAGCAACGAGGTCGTTTCTGCCAGAACCCGGTCCTTGCGACGGACGTCGGCCTTCAGCTTCTTGATCGTACGGCGGTCATCGCGCTGCTGCTTCTGAGCGGCTTTATCTCGGTTTTCCTGCATGCCGGCACCTTGGAGGCAGGCCTCCTTCCAGCGTTGCACCTGTTCAGGGTATAAGCCTTTTTCCCGGCAATACGTGCCAAGCTCGGTCTCTGATAGAGAAGCCGTTTCAATCACCACAGCCAGCTTGGCGTCAGCTGACCAATCATCTCCGGTCTTACGGTTCCCTGGCACAGGCACTCCTTGTCGGCGGCATGTTTTCAGCCAACCATACAGGGTCGCATCCGATATGCCTTCCTCGGCGGCCACCGACGCCACACTGCGGTTGTCAGGCGGTAGCAGCTTCTTTAGCACCGCGGCCTTACGTTCCTCGGAATAACGTGGCATGAACAATCCTATGCCGCCCACTCTGATGTGGATTCAGGCAAAATCGCCAACTGGACAACTAGGCTGACAGAGGGGGCAAGCAGCAATATCGGATAACTTGCCTCGATTGCGGGCAATTCACTGACCACGCGGCACAGAAGCCAGCGATGGGGCAAAAAGTTAGCAAAAGAACACCGTTCGTCGGCCAGACACCAACTTGCAAGACAAAACTAGCGTTTATTCGTTAAGACCATGGTCCTTTGTCACTATTATGTGAGTAGGTATAGCCTTGAGTTACACCACTCCACCGAAAGCAAGGACGCGCCATGGAACTCAACGAGAAACTATCGCATATCGCACGCCGTGGCGAAGAGCAGATCGATCATATCCAGAGTGAGGAAGCCACCAAGACCGCCCTCGTGATGCCGTTCATCAGTGCCTTGGGATTCGACCCCTTCGACACCCGCGAGGTGATCCCGGAGTTCACTGCAGACGTAGGCACTAAGAAAGGCGAAAAGGTCGATTACGCCATTCGTGCCGACGGAAACCTCTCGATCCTCATGGAATGCAAACCGCTGGGCACCAACCTAGCCAACGTCCAGTACAACCAGCTTTATCGCTACTTTGCTTGCACGGATGCCAAATTTGCCATCCTGACGAACGGGTTTGAGTACCGGTTCTATTCCGACCTGGACTCCGAGAACAAGCTAGACACTCACCCCTTCTTTACCTTCGACCTCGGAGACTTCAACGACCAAGATATCGACGAGCTCAGGAAGTTCACCAAGCCCAATTTCGATGTTGATGCCATCCTCGGCACCGCCAACCGGCTCAAGTACACCAACCTGGCGAAACAGGGCATTGATGAAGTATTCCGAGACATTCCGGAGGAGTTCGTCAAATTCATCATCGGCAAGATATACGAAGGCCGTCAGACCCGACAGGTGATCGAGGAATTTACGCCAATCATCAAAGAAGCAGGCAAGCTCTACATTAAGGAGCAAGTGGCCCAACGCCTGCGTGGCGCCCTTGCCAGCAACGACATTGATGCTACCCAGTCAACTTCAGCACCCAATAAAACGGCCGAAGATCATGACACAGATGATGATGGCATCATCACCACGCAGGAAGAAGTCGACGCATATAACATCGTCCGGTCACTATTAGCAGAACAGGTCGATGTTAGCCGCGTGGTCATGCGCGATGCTAAGTCCTACTGCGCGGTACTTCTCGATGACAACAACCGTAAACCAATCTGCCGTTTCCACTTCAATGCGAAGTCGGTCAAGCGGGTAGGCTTTTTCATCGACAAGAAAGAAAACCGCATCGAGATAGACTCTGTCAGTGACCTCTTCCAGCACAAGGACCAACTGAAAACTACCGTGGGCGAGTATCTCGAATAACGGATCAATGGTCAGAGTTAGGCAGGCAGCGACTCAATCAAGCTGGCGTAATCATTCCCCGGTCGGTTCACGCGGAGCAGCGAGTGAGAGTGTCGGCGGGCAGGTGGTGAACCACCTAGCGGATGATTTCGCGGTCGGTCTGGTAAGGGGCGAGCCAAGGCTCAGGGCTCTCAATATCTAGGGCCAGCGGCATGCGGTGGTGGTGGATGCCCGTGACAATGTCGCGCGCCACTTTAGTGAGAATCGCGCAGACGGATTTCCCGTCTGGTCGTTCGCTCACGATGCCTGCCAGCCAGATCAGTTCGAGATCCGCCCAGCATAGAAAGTACGGCTGATTATTCCCATCTATCGTCAGTCACTCGAACCAGCCATCCGCTGGCATCAAGCAACGGTGGGGGTCACTTGCCCCCACCGCGATGAGCGGGACATAGCCCGCACGAAGTCCAGGCCCTCGCCAGAAAAGGCCATATCCACACTCAAACAGAGCTACTCGCTCTTTTCTGCTCGGTTACGCCCACCTTGTTTGGCTTGGTACATGGCTTTATCGGCGCGTCTGATCAGGTCGGTTTGTGACTCGCCCGGCTTCCAGCATGCAGCGCCGATGCTGATGGTCACTTGCCCCACTTCCTCGAAGTCCACGTCTGAAACGGCTTTCAGCAGACGACTCGCCAGCCCCATCACGTCCTCGTCGGTGCATCCGGTACAAAGCACGAGAAACTCTTCGCCGCCCCAGCGGCCAACCGCATCGCAGGACCTCAATGCGTTCCACACCGTTTGCGCGAGCAAAGTCAGCACTCGGTCGCCAACCTCATGGCCAAAGCGATCATTCACTGACTTGAAGTGATCGATATCGAACAGCAGAACCGAAACTTCTCGCCCATAGCGTGCGGCGGCATTTAGCTCTGCTTCCAATGCCGTTTCGATACGATAACGGTTCCATATCTGGGTCAGAGGATCGGTGAGCGCCAGGCGCTCAAGCCGACGGTTGGCCTCGGCCAGTGCCTGACGCTCTTGATAGAGTGTCTCGTTGAGGTTAAAAATTTCGCTCGCCGAGGCGGCAATCGCGAGATCCTCACCCAGATCCTGAACCGCCAGGACCTCTGCTTCCTGCCAGGGGGCGCTATGTCCGGTCAGTTCCTGCTGCCAAACATCGAAGGAGTGACGAGGCGACATCACCAGTCGCCCATTCTTCATCTTGGGAATATCCTCAGGACGACCCGCCCACAGAGACGTCTCACGATGCTCTTCACGGAACAGCATCAGCCAGCCCTGGCGATCAATGTCCACTGACAGCGGCACGGCAAGCAAGCCACAGCTGCACTGAGGCTGCACCCACTCTCCGAGGGGCGTCTCTGCAAGCTCATCGCTGTGCCAGGCAGTAGCGCGCGACTGCGATTCTGCTAGCCAGGCAGCCACCTTGCTCAGCGTAGCGGCGTCGGGCAGTTTACCCACTCGGGATACTGTATCGGCATAAACCATGCCGACGCCGCTGGCCCGAAACAGGCTCAGCCAACCGTCGCCATGACGCTGGACTAGGTCGTCGGCCCCCAGCAGCTCTTCCCGAGTTTCATAAAGCAGTACCCGGGTCTCTTGAACACGCTGGCGAAAACGCTGCTGAGACATGAGACGCAGGCGCTGAAAGCGCTGAATGGCCATCTGCGCCAACAAATGGGCTGCATCACGAGATGCCGGCGATAGCGTAAGCGGCGACATCGCATGGCAGGCCACCAGCCCCCAGAGCTGCTCATCTCCCTGAATGGCAACCGAAAGCGAGCCCGCCACCCCCATGTTGTGCAGATACTCCTGATGCACCGGCGACACGGCTCGCAGGTTTCCCACCGAGAGGTCTAACGGCTCGCCGCTCTGCGGACATTGCTTCGGCACCAGCGGCAGAGACTTGGCTTTAGCATCAGGAATACTGCGCACTGGGTTGATGTCGTAGAGCGCCCTGACCTGGTTCGGGATATCGCTGGCCGGAAAACGATGTCCGAGCAGGCTATTGACCCCGTCGCTGCGGCTTTCGGCTTTCACCTGTCCATTCCATTCGGAATCGAAGGAGTAGACCATCACCCGATCATGCCGTGTCAGTGCCCGCACCCCTTCAACCAGTACTTGCAGCAATTCATCCTCGCTGTTCTGGGCGGCAAGTCGCGTTTGCCAGTGGCTGACAGTGGTCAAAATCTCGAGCTCACCCAATGGCCCCAGCAACTCGATCTCCACCACCACTCTCGACCCGCTGCGATAGGCCGTGGCACGACAGCGCTCGTCAGTGGCGACTGATGTAAGGACGTCATCGACCACCGTCTTGCCCATATCCGCCGTCAAGCGGGTGCCAAGACGCGTTATCAGCTCCTCGCCAAGGCTATGGGCGGGAGGATGACTAAGCGCCTCATCAACCGGTATGCCAAGAAGCTCTTGTAGATTACTGCTGACCTGAAGAACACGGGTAAGGTCTGCATTCAGGCTGACAAGGCAGCCGGCTGGCTGGATCGCGCCGGGAATATGCACCGGCTCGCGGGCACATTCGGCCAGCGCTTCCGTGAGCTCTTCTTCGGAATAGGTTGGCACGGTTTCAGCTCCGCAGGCCGACTTGATGCCAGCGATCAAGATGAACCTGCAAGGTAAGAAAGGTCTGTCTGGCACTTTCCACCGCGCGGCGAGAACAGGACTGCAACGAGGGAGCCGCCATCAGCGCGAGAACATCATCCCAGCACTGATCGGCGTACAAATGGAAATAGCGCGCTCCAAAGCCCGGCGACAGCCCCAATTCTCGGACAACGCGCGGCGCTATCACGCGTCCTCCCTGAGTAGCGCCTTCTAACACATATAGCACTCCCAACACGCTCCCGCGCGAGTCAAGCTCGATAGGTGACTCGCAGGCCAAGGGGCGAGCAGGAGGTGTCATGGGCCGATAGCCAAGATCACGAAGGTCATGGGCAAGCAGTGCCGCGCGGCACTGGTAATGATATAGCCCTGGGTCGGGCCATCCACGTTGCAGCGCTGGTAGCAGCCATGGCTCCAGCGCCACATAGAATTCATGAAAAGCTTTTAGCACCAATGCATAGGCCTGACGCGTCAGGCCTGGCTTCATCAATGGCGCAAGCAGGGGGTGACGCTCGACGCGTCGATGCAATTCACTCGTTTCATCACGCAGGATCGTACGCAACCCTGCATGTCGAGAAACCGTCAGTGCTTGGGCCATCAAGGCCATTGCAGCCACTTCATGGCGAAGTCCTCGGCACTCATTGGGCGGCCATAGTAGAACCCCTGTGCCTGGTCGCAGCCGAGTTCGGCAAGCGCCTGGGCCTGTTCGATCGTTTCGACCCCTTCAGCAACCGTCTTCATCCCCATGCTCCGCGCCATCGCAATGATTGTGGTGACGATGGTGTAATCATGGCTCGAAGAGAGCATATCACGCACGAAAGATATATCGATCTTGAGGGTATCGGCAGCGAAGCGTTTGAGATATGCCAGAGATGAGTAGCCGGTGCCAAAGTCGTCGATGGCGAGACCAAAGCCCTGGGCCTTGAGCGCCTGCATGAGTCCGATGGCCTGTTCCGGGTCGCGCATGAAGCCGCTCTCGGTAAGTTCCAACCCGATGTTCGCCGGACAGACCCCCATGGTATGTAGCGCAACCTCTTCGCCAAAACTAACATCTTCCAGCTGCTGAGCCGACACGTTTACCGAGATACGGGGCACCACTGCCACCCCGGACCGTTTCCAGTCTCGTAGTTGTTTGCTGGTCGTCTTGAGCACCCAGCCACCGAGTTCTTTCATCAGACCACGTTCTTCTGCAAGCGGGATGAACTCCCCGGGACTCACCCAGCCACGCTCGTCATCAAACCAACGGCATAGCACTTCAGCACCAGAAAGCGCTCCAGTGGCGAGATCCACCTGAGGTTGATACTGGAGCATCAGGCGCCCGTCGCGCATTGCCAGGATGAAATCATCAAGCAGTTGCTGGCGACGCAGGATGGCACTGCCCAGTTGCTCATCATAAAGGCATCGCCCTTCTCCCTGGCGCTTGGCGTGATGCGCCGCCAGACTGGCGTGCTGAAAAAGCTCGCCAGGGCTCATGCCATGCTCGGGGTAAAGGGCACCGCCAATGCTGACATCCAGCATGAACCAGCGTTCATCCACCTGCAGCGGTGCTTCCAGGCTCTGCTGATAGCAAAGCATGCGGTCAGCCAGCATGGTAGCGGTCGGCGCCTCGATCAGCACCGCAAACTCATCGCCGCCGAGACGCGCCAGCAATTCGCTATCCTGGTGCTGCATGCCACAAAAGCGCTGCCCGGCGGCTGCCAGCACGCTGTCACCGACACTGTGTCCGAAGGTATCGTTGATCTCCTTGAAGCGCCTGAGGTCCATTAACAGCAGGCCAAGAGTCTTATGGTCAGATCGGGCCTTTTCCAAGGCATCGCTCACTTGTGCCATGAAGGATGCGCGATTGGGCAAGCCGGTTTCAGGGTCGGAGAAGGCCAGACGCTTGATGTAGTCGCCACTCATCTGTCGCTCGAGTTCGGCGGCCGCGTTGGCAGCGAAAATCTTGAGAACGGTAGTCACGAAGTCGGGATCATCGAGAGGAGAGCGGAACATGACCACCAACAGCCCCAATGAATCCCCATTGCTGTGATCCAACCTCAGACCGATATAGCCTCGAGCCCAGCCGAGAAAACGGTCGGCCTGAGGCGGCAAAATCTTGGCGACCTTGTCGGTGATGATGCAAACACCTTTCTCCATGACCTCTTCACAGGGAGTTCCCTTCAGAGCGTAACTGAAGTTCTCGACCTTCCGGCCATCGATCACCGCAGCCTGGGTCGACATGCAACTATCAGCCAAGCTGGCATCGATGGTCGCAATGATGCCGGCATCGGCGTCTAGTGCCCAAGTCAGGTGATCGACCAACTGGTCAAAGAAAGGCTTGCCTCCCATCGCCGTGACCGATGAGGCGATCTGCATCACCGCCTGCTGAATGCGCCGGGATTCGTACTGGCGCGTGTTATCGAAGATGAAGCCTTCCAGCCAGGCGATTTTCCCGCCGGCATCGAATACGGCCTGCCCCTGCTCGGAAACCCAGGAGGTATCGCCATCCGCCGTGCGCAACCGGTAGTTCAACTGGTACGGGCGGCGCTGTTCGACATCCTGCACGATCTGGCGCTGAATACGCTGCCGATCGTCGGGATGGACCATTTCCATGAAGGGATAACCGTCATCAGCGGTCAAGTGCGTAGCATCGAAGCCGGTGAGGGCCTCTGCACCGTGACTCACGAACGTGAGGCTGCCTTCACGGTCGTGAAGGCGTTGATACGCCATGCCGGGAAGATGGCTCATCAGGGTATCGAGCCTGCGCTCGCTCTCTTCCACGGCTGTCATGATGCGTTGACGGGATAACTCGGCCCCCACGCGCATCGCGGCTATTCGCAGGGCCTCCCTGGCGATATCAGGCGACCATAAAGGCCCTGCGTCCAATACCGCGATCAGTCCCAGCGTTTCGCCGCTGCGATCGATGATAGGCATGCCCAGATAGGACTCAACAGCCAGATCAGCCAGCAGGTCATCATCCGGAAAGACCGCGCAGACCTTTTCCGGATAGTGGCAAGGCTCATTTCGGATCACTCGTTCACATGGGCTGCCCGCCAAGGGATAACTAAAATTATTCAGCAAGCGCCCCCGCGACCAAAGGCCAAGGGTACGTGCCATCGTATTATCCGATGGGTCTATACAAGCAACGATCACGTGATCGACCCGCAGTATTCGTGCCAGACAGACAGCGAGTTCCGAAAAGAAACTATCTGCTGGATTGTCTAGGGCCAATCCATCAGCCAACTCGCGAAATACCTGTTCCGAGGCTAGGGGTGGCGCCATGGACTGGTGTCCTCCCGACCAAATTCAGCTTCAAGCGCCCCCAATGGGCTTAGCCCAAGGGATACGTCGACATCATGCGTCAAGAAGAAAGTGCCAGTTAAAGCCAGCTATTTTACTTCTTGTATAGGGGCAATGATCCCCCCTTGAACAGTCATCGGCAACACCTCGTTTTTCTTGATTTTTCTCGGCTCACAAATATCAACGCCCGGCGCAGGGCCGGGCGTTGACGACTTGCTTAGCATCCATCTGGTAACTCAACCGATGACGAGTACCCCTCCGGCAAGCGCCACTAGGCCGCCAGCCACACGATCAAGGTGCGGTACGCGATGCAACAGCGCTTGACCTACTGACCGACCAAGCTGACCAATGCCCAAGGTTGCCAGCAGGAAACCGGCCAGATATGCCATCAGCGATGCCCCAACCGGCATTTCGGTCGCGTGAGCCTGACCGTGGCAGACCAGGAACGCCACCACCAACACTGCGCTGATACCCGCGGGCATACGTACCAGGCCGGCGAGCAGCACGCCAGCCAGCAATACCGACAGGGAAATGCCGGTCTCGACGCCGGGAAGGCTCAGCCCGCCCCAGGCAAGCCCTGCCCCCAGCAACATGCCAAGCGCTGCCAGCCCGGGCACGGCACGACCCAGTGGACGTGGCTGGCGCGCACTCCACAGGCCGATCGCCGATAGTGCCAGCAGGTGATCCAGCCCGGTCAGCGGATGCAGAAAACCGGCGAGCATGCCGCCCGTACTAGCCTCATGGCCGACGTGGGCGCTGGCCGCGCCGGCGGCAATCAGCGCCAGGGGCGCCAGGGCAAGAGCGGTGAGTCGTGAAACACGGGGCATGGTAGCGTCCTTCTTTTTAGTTGAATGTCGTGAGTCGTGAGTCGTGAGTAGCCGAAAGTTGTGCATTTTCTTGGGTACAGCGCATGACGAAAGTACAGCGCATGACGAAATCAGGTGGCGAACCGGCCGCGCTCAAACCGCCGAGCTGGCCTCGTGCGCATCGCTGCCGACGCGCGCGGCCGATGGCCGGCGCTCCGGCAGCATCCCACGGTCCAGAATGAAGCGGATGACCTCCTCGACGCCGACGCCGTCGTAGAGATTGGCGAACACGAAGGGACGGTCGCCGCGCATTTTCTTCGAATCCCGCTCCATCACGTCGAGAGAGGCATGCACCTGCTCGGCAATGTCGATCTTGTTGATGATCAACAGGTCCGACTTGGTGATGCCTGGGCCACCCTTGCGGGGAATCTTGTCGCCGGCGGAAACGTCGATCACATAGAGCGTCAGGTCAGAGAGCTCTGGGCTGAAGGTCGCCGAGAGGTTGTCGCCCCCGGATTCCACCAGCACCAGCTCGAGGCCAGGATGACGAGCCTGCAGGTCATCGATGGCGGCGAGATTCATCGAGGCATCCTCGCGAATCGCAGTATGCGGGCAGCCACCGGTCTCGACGCCAAGGATCCGGTCAGCCGGCAGCGCCTCGTGGCTCAGCAGGAAATCGGCATCTTCGCGGGTATAGATGTCGTTGGTCACCACGGCGATGTCGTAGTAATCGCGCAGCGCCAGGCACAGCTGCTTCAAGAGCGCGGTCTTGCCCGAACCGACCGGGCCACCGACGCCGATACGCAAGCAGTGATTCATGAGGGTGCTCCTTCAGCTTCTGAACAGTCGTGAGTATTGGGTTTCGTGCTGGGCGCTGGCCAACGCCAGCCCCGGCAACAGCGGGCCAAGTTCGTGGTCATCAAACGAGAGGGCGCGGTCCACGGCCACCACCAACTCGGGCCGCAGCCGCTCGATGAGGCGCTGGGCGGCGGTGTGCCCCAGCGGTAGCGCCTTGCAGGCCACCGCCAGCTGGTTCTCGAGCCAGGACCAGGCAAAGCCCAGCAACGCCTGGCGCGGCGGTACACCGCGCACCTGAGCCAGCCAGGCGAATAGCGTCACATAGCCGGCCTGATCCGGTAGCTCGGACGCTGCAGGCAACAGCTCGAGGCTGCGAAGAAGCCGCGTCAGCGCCGCCCCCAGCCGCTGGTCTTCCTCGGCGAGTTCACGGGTCTCGCGGCTGGCCGCCAGCCAGGCATCCCAGTACGCCACCGCCTCGCCATCCTGTACCGCGAAGGCCGCTTGCTGGCGCGCCAGCACCGGCAGCTCGCAGCGTGACAGGCCGTCGTCCAGCACGCCGGACAACCAGGCGTAAAGGCTCGCCTCGTCGCGCACCCAGTCGAGTTCGAAGGCGCTCTCAAGGCCCTGGGACCAGGCAAAGGCACCGATCGGCAGCGCCGGGCTGACCAACTGCAACAGCCCCAGCAGGGCCAGATCATCGCCCTGACCCGCAGCCTCCGCGGCAGGTGCCCGCGACTCAGTGCACATGATCATGCTCATGCGCGCCGTGGCCGTCTTCACTGCCATGAGAGTGGTCGTGAGAGTGGTCGTGAGAATGGCCATGCGAGTGACCGTGTGAATGGCCATGTGCGTGCCCTGCCTGAGCATAGGCGCCGGGCTCGGGGTCGAAGGGCGCCTGGTGATGATGGATAGTGGCGCCCAGCCGTTCGGCCAGTTCCTCCAGCACATGATCCGGCGGGAAGCGCACCCAGCCGCCCTCCTCATCCGCGCCGATGGCCAGCGCCACATGGCGGTTGCCCAGGTGATAGCAAAGCCTCGCCAGTGCCAGTCCGGCATCAATCCGAGCCGTGACCACCGGTTCGGCCGCGGCACGGATGATCACGATCTCACCGCTATCGGCTTCCAGGCCTTCTCCGTCCCGAAGCACCGGGCCGCGATCGAGAAACAGCCCCACTTCCTGCCCGCCATCGCTCTGCGCCTTGAGGCGCCCGCGCATGCGAAGCTCGAAGGGCAGTGTCAGGGTGTCGCTGGCCCGGCTCGCCTCGATGGACCCCAGGCGTTCGATCAATTTCAGCATTGGCATCGTCTCTAGAAATTGTCCGCGGCTGATCCTGTGGCAGTCTCGCGAGGGCGCTGAAAACACCTCCCTGTACGCTACTTTTGCCTTCTATGGCAAAAGACCCTCACTTCGACCTGCCACCGGCGCCGCTTGACGTGTGGTTATCGCCCACTGCTCAGAATAAGTGATAGCGCTGGGCCAGCGGCAGCTCGGTGGCCGGCTCGCAGGTCAAGAGCTCGCCATCGGCGCGCACCTCATAGGTCTGTGAGTCCACACTGAGCGCCGGACAGGCATCGTTGAGTTTCATGTCCGACTTGCGCACGGCCCGAGTGTCGCGACAGGCCACCAGCGGACTATCGAGTCCCAGGCGTTCCTTGACGCCCGCTTCCAGCGCCGCCTGACTGACGAAGGAAAGCCGCGTGGCGCTGGCCGCCTTGCCGAAGGCGCCGAACATCGGCCGGTAGTGCACCGGCTGCGGCGTGGGAATCGACGCATTGGGATCGCCCATGGGGGCGGCGGCGATCATCCCGCCTTTGACGATCAGCGCCGGCTTGACGCCGAAGAAGGCCGGATCCCACAGCACCAGGTCGGCCAGCTTGCCGACCTCGATCGAGCCCACCTCGTGGGCGATGCCGTGGGTGATTGCCGGATTGATGGTGTACTTGGCGATGTAGCGCCGGGCACGCAGGTTGTCGGCACCACGCGCTTGGTCTTCCGGCAGCAAGCCGCGCTGAACCTTCATCTTGTGGGCCGTCTGCCAGGTACGGCAGATCACTTCGCCCACCCGGCCCATGGCCTGGGAATCCGAGGCGATCATCGAAATCACCCCCATGTCATGCAGGATATCCTCGGCAGCGATGGTCTCGCGGCGGATGCGCGAATCGGCGAAGGCCACGTCCTCGGGAATATTAGGATCGAGGTGGTGGCACACCATCAGCATGTCCAGATGCTCATCGATCGTGTTGATCGTGTAGGGCCGGGTCGGATTGGTCGATGAGGGCAGCACATAGGGCTTGGCGCAGGCGGTGAGGATATCCGGCGCGTGACCGCCCCCGGCCCCTTCGGTGTGATAGGTGTGGATGCCACGTTCCTTGAACGCCGCCAGGGTGTCCTCGACGAACCCCGACTCGTTAAGGGTATCGGTATGGATCGCCACCTGAACGTCATAGCGCTCGGCTACCGACAGACAGGCGTCGATGGACGCAGGCGTGGTGCCCCAGTCCTCGTGGAGCTTGAGCCCCATGGCCCCCGCCTCGAGCTGCGCCTCCAGCGCCTCGGGCAGGCTGGCGTTGCCCTTGCCCAGAAAGCCGATATTCATGGGCAACGAATCCACCGCCTGCAGCATCTTTCCGATGTGCCAGGCGCCCGGCGTGCAGGTGGTGGCATTGGAGCCGGTGGCCGGACCGGTCCCGCCGCCGAGCATGGTGGTCACCCCGCTCATCAGCGCCTCATCGACCTGCTGGGGGCAGATGAAGTGGATATGAGCATCGATGCCGCCGGCGGTGAGAATCTTGCCCTCGCCCGCGATCACCTCGGTGCCCGGACCGATGACGATCTCGACACCCGGCTGAGTGTCCGGGTTGCCGGCCTTGCCGATGGCCACGATGCGTCCGGCCTGCAGGCCCACGTCCGCCTTGACGACGCCCCACCAGTCGAGAATCAGCGCATTGGTGATCACCGTGTCCATCACCGAGTCATCGGCACGCTGGCTCTGGCCCATGCCATCACGGATCACCTTGCCGCCGCCGAACTTGACCTCATCGCCATAGGAGGCGGCGTCACGTTCGACCTCGATCCACAGCTCGGTGTCGCCCAGGCGGACCCGGTCGCCGACGGTCGGGCCATACATATCGGCATAGGCCTTTCGGCTAATGCTTGAATCCGGCTTCATGATGTCTCTCCTTTGCCATCCAGCGCGCCCATCACTTGCTGACGAAAGCCATAGACGGTACGGGTGCCGGCGAAGGGAATCAGCGTCACCTCACGCTTCTGGCCGGGTTCAAAGCGAATCGCCGTACCCGCGGCCACGTCCAGACGGTGGCCACGGGTCGCCGCACGATCGAAGTCCAGCGCCGGATTGGCCTCGAAGAAGTGATAATGGGAGCCGACCTGAATCGGCCTATCACCGGTATTGGCAACGGTCACGGTGATCCGCGTGAGCCCTTCACACAGCGCGATCTCGCCGTCCTTCAATTGATACTCGCCGGGAATCATCAGCTCTGCCTCGTCGATGTAATAAATAGCTAAAACTGAGCGAAAGATGGTCAGGCAAGGCGGCAAGCAGCAAAAAAAAGGATCGGACTCGCGCACGAGTTTACGACTGTAAATGAGCACTTTTTGATGCGAAGCCAACACAGCATGACCGAGTGCAGCCAGTTTTAGACAATGGGGTTGTGGACGGTGACAAGCTTGGTCCCATCCGGGAAAGTCGCCTCGACCTGCACCTCGTCGACCATCTCGGCCACCCCTTCCATGACGTCCTCGCGGGTCAGAATCTCGCGGCCTGCGCTCATCATCTCGGCCACGCTGCGCCCATCTCGGGCGCCTTCCATGATCTCGGCGCTGATCAGCGCTACCGCCTCGGGGTAGTTGAGCTTGAGCCCGCGGGCACGGCGACGCTCGGCAAGCAGCGCCGCGGTGAACAGCAACAGCTTGTCCTTGTCTCTCGGGGTCAGTTCCATCGGAGTAGCTCCCAAATCATGTTGTTTATCTTCTGTGCCCAGGCTGTCGCTCCCAAGCTGGAAGAGCGACGCTACGCGCCTGGAAGATGGAAGCCTGAAGCCCCGCATTGGCCGGATGGCGATCTCTTCCGGCTTCTGGCTTCAAGCTTCCGGCTGCTGTCAGGTCATCCAGATGCGCGGCACGCAGGCCTCTCGGCCCAACAGCAAAGGCCGCAGCCGCATCCAGGCCGCCTGGCAAAGCGCCCAGGCCTCGTTACGTTCATCGCCGAGATAGCGCAGCAGCAGCACGCCCTGGCGCAGCGTCACTGCCCAACGGGGCGAGGCCGGCAGCGCCTCACGCAGCATGGCAACGGCGCCGGCCTCATCATCGAGGCCCACCGCCCACAGGGTGGCTTGCACACTGGCTCCGCCCTGCCCCCAGCGCCCTGAAAAGCGTGGATGCGTAGGGTCGAGGAGCTGACGCTCATGCCACAGGGGGCGACCGTCGCGGGTCAGGGAAAAGCGCTGCTCGAGATGCCCGGAGACGAATGGCAGTTCACCGGCCGGGCGACCGAGCGCCAGCACCTCCCAACCCAGGCAGCGCGCCTCCTTTTCAAGCGCAAGCTCGGTGCTCTGCACACCACGGGAGCCATCGAAGGCGATGGTTTCCTGGGGCAGCCACTCGAGTTCGCCACCGGCCTGCACCCTAAGCTTTGTATGCTGGGCCCAGGCCACCCCGTGGCTGTCGGCCCGATAGAGCTTGTTGGCGGCCGGCGTGGTGATCAGCGCCCGGGCGCCCGGGCCCACCTCGGCACCGATAGAGAGGGCATCGCCGCTGACCAGCCCGCCGGGCGGGTGCAGCAGATAGACATGACAGCTGCCGGCTTCTCCCTCGACACCGCGAGGCTCAGGATAAAAGGGCCGCTGAACCCGCAGTGGGCCCTGGTGGCGGGCACGGGTCAGACGGGTCATGCTGCCGGCGGGCTCTTCACGGCGGGTAAAGCCGAGCTCGATGGCGGCGGCCCAGTGACGCTCGCCATCGAAGCGATGGCCGCTGGTGAGGGAATGACCGCTGGTCAAGGGGGGCGACGTCACCGGGGACAGGGGCTCAAAGACAGTCATACGGTGAGGTGTCGCTTGATCAGGTCATCGGAAAGGTCGCCGATGCCACCGCTGGCCACCGGACGGCCGCGATCGAGGATGGTGAAGCGGTCAGCGTACTTGCGGGCGAAGGGCAGCTTCTGCTCGACCAACAGCACGGTCAGGCCGTCTTCGCGGATCAGCCGGCGGATCACCTCACCGATCTGGGCGACGATATTGGGCTGAATGCCCTCCCCCGGCTCGTCGAGGATCAGCAGCCGCGGCTCGATCACCAGTGCGCGGCCGATCGCCAACTGCTGCTGCTGACCGCCGGACAGGTCGCCACCACGGCGATGGCGCATCTCGTCGAGCACCGGGAACAGCTCGAAGACCCGATCAGGAATACGGCGACTGCCGTCCTTGCGGGCGGCAAGCCCGGTGCGCAGGTTTTCCTCGACGCTGAGCAGCGGAAATATCTGGCGCCCCTGGGGCACATAGCCGATGCCGAGCCGCGAGCGGTCCTCGAGACGCTTCTTCGTCAGTTCCACCTCGCCGTCAAAGCGCAGGCTGCCGTTCTTGACCGGCACCTCGCCCATCACGCATTTGAGCAGGGTCGTCTTGCCTACACCGTTGCGGCCCATCACGCAGGTGCATTCGCCCTTGGGCACCTCGAGGTCGAGATCCCACAGGGTGTGGCTCTCGCCATAGAACTGGTTGAGTTTGTCGATCGCGAGCATCAGGCCTCCTCCTCTGCGCCCAAATAGACTTCGATGACCTTGGGGTCATTCGAGACCTGATCCATGCTGCCCTCAGCCAGCACGCTGCCCTGATGCAGTACCGTGACCTGGCGGGCAATCGAGCGCACGAAGCCCATGTCGTGCTCGACCACCACCACCGACTGCTTGCCGGCAAGGCTTACCAGCAGCTCGGCGGTACGCTCCATTTCCTGCTCGGTCATGCCGGCCACCGGCTCGTCGACCAGCAGCAGCCGCGGGCGCTGCATCAGCAACATGCCGATCTCCAGCCACTGTTTCTGGCCATGGGAGAGAATCCCCGCCTGGCGGCTGCGAAGCGCCTCGAGGCCGATGGTCTCGAGCACCTCATCGATGCGGCTGCGCTGCTCGCCGGAAAGCCTGGCCGTGAGCGTCGGCAGTACGCGCTTGTCTGCCGCCATGGCGAGCTCTAGGTTGTCGAAGACACTGAGCGCCTCGAACACCGTTGGCTTCTGGAACTTGCGGCCGATGCCCAGCGAGGCAATCTCGGGCTCACTCTTGGTCAGCAGGTTATGGCGGCTGCCGAACCACACCTGGCCACTGTCTGGGCGCGTCTTACCGGTGATGATGTCCATCATGGTGGTCTTGCCGGCGCCGTTGGGGCCGATGATGCAGCGCAGTTCACCGTCGTTGATGGTCAGGTTGAGATTGTTGATGGCCTTGAAACCATCGAAGCTCACGTTGACGTCTTCCAGGTAGAGAATCGGGCCGTGACGGACGTCCACCGGGGACGCCGCCGGCACCAGGAAGTCGAACACCCGATCGCGATCGGCCAGGGCGTCGAGCAGGCTCATGGCGTTGCCTCCTTGAGTTGAGTCTCGCTATCCGCCTTGCGGCGACGAGTCATCAGCCCGGCGATGCCCTTGGGCAGCAGCACCGTGACCACCACGAAAAGCCCACCGAGGGCGAACAGCCAGGCATCCGGCATCACCCCGGTGAAGACCGTCTTGGCATAGTTGACCAGAATCGCGCCGATCACCGCGCCGTAGAGGGTGCCGCGACCGCCCAGCGCCACCCACACCA
This sequence comes from Halomonas sp. I5-271120, assembly GCF_030553075.1. Taxonomy (NCBI): domain Bacteria; kingdom Pseudomonadati; phylum Pseudomonadota; class Gammaproteobacteria; order Oceanospirillales; family Halomonadaceae; genus Halomonas; species Halomonas sp. I5-271120. The sequence continues at coordinate 3,032,240 of NZ_CP130701.1, read as the reverse complement.
CCACCTCGATCGAGAACAGCGGCGAGAACTCACTCGGGTTGATGATCCCCACCTGGGGTACGTAGAGAGAGCCGGCGACCCCCGCGAGCATCGCCGAGACCACGAACACACAAAGCTGCACCCGCTCGACCCGATAGCCAAGGAAGCGCACCCGTGCCTCGGCATCGCGGGAGGCGATGCAGACCCGGCCAAGCTTGCTGCCCACAATGCCGCGACACACCACATAGCCCAGCGCCAGCGCCACCCCGGACGCCAGGAAGAGCCCCAGCCGCGTGGCGTCGCTTCTCAGATCGAAGCCCAGCAGTTCACGGAAGTCGGTCAGGCCGTTGTTGCCGCCAAAGCCCATCTCGTTGCGGAAGAAAGCCAGCATCAGGGCGAAGGTCAGCGCCTGGGTGATGATCGACAGATAGACCCCGGTGACTCGGGAGCGGAAGGCCAGGAAGCCGAACAGCAGCGCCAACAGGCCCGGCGCCAGCATCACCATCAGGAAGGCGAACCAGGCCATGTCGAAGCCATGCCAGAACCACGGCAGGCTGTCCCAGTTGAGAAACACCATGAAGTCCGGCAGCACCGGATCGCCATAGACGCCGCGGTCGCCGATCTGGCGCATCAGGTACATGCCCATGGCGTAGCCGCCCAGCGCGAAAAAGGCCCCATGCCCCAGGCTCAGAATGCCCAGATAGCCCCAGACCAGGTCCACCGCCACCGCCAGCAGTGCATAGCACAGGTACTTGCCGAGCAGCGTCACGGTATAGCTTGAGACGTGCAGCGGATGCCCTGCTGGCAAGGCCAGGTGCAGCACCGTGACCACCGACAGCGCCAGGGCAAGCACGCCGAGAAACACGCGGGTCGAGCGTTCGGTGAAAGGCCGCGTCAGCCACAGGTTGGAAAGCGGCGTGCTTGAGGGCGGAGTGTTTGCAAGAGACATAGGATCAGCCCTCCGCCGCCCGGCCCTTCTGCGGAAAGAGTCCGCGAGGCCGTTTCTGAATGAACAGGATGATGAACACCAGCACGATGATCTTGGCAAGCACAGCACCCGCCCATGGCTCCAGCACTTGGTTGATCACCCCAAGCGACATGCCGGCCACCAGGGTGCCCCACAGGTTCCCGACGCCGCCGAACACCACCACCATAAACGAATCGATGATGTAGCTCTGGCCGAGGTTGGGGCCAACGTTGGTCAACTGGGCCAGCGCCACGCCGGCAAGCCCGGCCACCCCGGCGCCGAGGCCGAAGGTGAGAATATCCACGCGGGTCGCGCGGATGCCCATGGCCCGCGCCATGGCGCGATTCTGAGTGACCGCACGCACCTCAAGCCCCAGCCTTGTGCGGCGCATGACCAGCATCAGGCTCGCGAACACCAGCAGCGCGAAGCCGAGCACATAGAGGCGGTTGAGGGTCAGCGACAGAGCGTCGTTGATCACTAGCGAGCCGCTCATCCACTCTGGGGTGATCACCGTACGGTTGAGGGGCGAGACCAGGGTGCGCACCAGTTGCTGCAGGATCAGGCTGACACCAAAGGTGGCAAGCAACGTCTCAAGCGGGCGCCCCTTGAGAAACTGGATCACGCAGCGCTCGATGGCCACGCCCGCCAGGCCTGCGACCAGAAAGCCGGCCGGAATCGACAGGATCACGGCCAGGCCCGGCTGTCCCGGCAGCAGCTGCTGCATGCCCCAGGAGGTGTAGGCGCCGAGCATGATCAGCTCGCCGTGGGCCATGTTGATCACGCCCATGACCCCGAAGGTGATGGCCAGGCCAATTGCCGCCAGCACCAGCACCGAGCCAAGGCTCAGACCGAAATACAGGGTCTCGAAGCCGCGGTTGATCTTGAGAGTCTGCTCGATGCCGGCCAGTGCCTCCTTGGCATTGTCGGCAAGTGCAGCATCATCGCCGGCCACGGCCCCGTTGAGGGCGGCCCGCGCCTCGGGGTGAAGGCTTCCGCGCAGGACCTCGATGGCCTCGGGGTCGCCCTGCTCGAGCCGATAAATGGCCAGGGCCTCGGTCAGCCGGGTACGCACCGCCTCATCAGGCTCATCGGCACGCACCGCCTCGAGCGGAGCGACCATGGCCTCATCGACCTGACCGAGCAAGTCGTTGGCCGCGCTGAGGCGCGCATCAGGGTCCTCGACGTACAGATCGAGTACCGCCAGGGTGCTGCGCAGCTTTCCGCGTAACGCATTGTTGATGCCGATGCGGTCCAGCACACGGCGGGACATTTCGCCGAGCGGCTCACCGCTCAAGGCGTCTTCCACCGGCCAGTCCCGGCCACGATTGGCCAAGACCAACACGAACTGACCGGTCTTCTTGTTCCGTTGCAGCTTGCCGTCGTTGAGGGCTTCAAGCCAGGCACGGCTGCGTGAATCGCCACTGGAGACGATGGCTTCGATGGCGTCGCCCTTGGCGGCGTAGGACGCACTGGCAAGCGCCTCGAGCAGCGGCTTGCCGGGGTCATCCTGCTGCGCCTGTGCGCTACCCACCAGCGCAAACAGCAACGCAGACAGCAGCAGCCCCAGCGTGAGGCATCGGGTGATCCTCATGGGCATGTCCTTTGAAATCGTAATGAAACGTCACTATGAAAAGTCGCTACGAAAAATCGCGATGAAACGTCTCTTGAAACTAGCGAGGCAGGCCAGATCCGACGTCAACCGCTCGAACCTGGCCTGCGCTAGGCTTATTGCGCCTCGACGCCGCCGCCACAGCTGCCTTCAACCACGTTGTAGTTGCCGCATTCCATGGGCTTGCGCCAGTCGCTGATCAGGTCGCGTGACCCTTCGAGATAATCAGACCAGGCATCGCCTGCGACCGTGGACGGGGTTTCCCAGACCACCGAGAACTGGCCGTTGTCCTGGATCTCGCCGATCAGCACCGGCTTGGTGATGTGATGATTGGGCATCATCGCCGCGTAGCCGCCGGTCAGGTTGGGCACGGTCACACCGATGATGGCGTCCTTGACCGCATCGACGTCAGTCGTGCCTGCCTTGCGCACCGCCTCGAGCCACATGTTGAAGCCGATATAATGCGCTTCCATGGGATCGTTGGTGACGGACATTTCATCGCCGGTGTAGTCGATCCAGGCATCGATGAAGTCGTAGTTGGCATCGTTATCGACGCTCATGAAGTAGTTCCAAGCGGCCAGATGCCCCACCAGCGGCGCGGTATCGATGCCCGAAAGCTCCTGCTCGCCGACCGAGAAGGCCACCACCGGAATGTCGGCGGCATCGATGCCCTGGTTGCCGAGTTCACGATAGAACGGCACATTGGCATCGCCATTGATGGTCGAGACCACCGCCGTCTTCTTGCCCTCGCTGCCGAAGCGCTTGATGTCGGAGACGATGTTCTGCCAATCGGAATGCCCGAACGGCGTGTAGTTGATCATGATGTCCTCGTCGGCGACGCCATGGTCCTTCAGATAGGCCTCGAGGATCTTGTTGGTGGTACGCGGATAGACATAGTCGGTGCCGGCCAGCACCCAGCGCTCCACACCGACGTTGTTCATCAGGTAATTGACCGCAGGAATGGCCTGCTGGTTGGGCGCTGCACCGGTATAGAACACGTTTTCGGAGGACTCCTCGCCCTCGTACTGCACCGGATAGAACAGCAGACCGTTGAGTTCTTCGACGACCGGCAGCACCGACTTGCGGGACACCGAGGTCCAGTTGCCGAAGATCACGTCGACCTTTTCCTGCGCCAGCAGCTCACGGGCCTTCTCGGCGAACAGCGGCCAGTTGGAGGCCGGGTCCACCACCACCGGCTCGAGCTGACGTCCCAGCAGACCGCCCGCCGCGTTCTGCTGCTCGATCAGCATCAGCATGGTGTCCTTGAGGGTGGACTCACTGATCGCCATGGTGCCGGAGAGCGAGTGCAGAATGCCGACCTTGATCGGGTCTTCTTGTGCCTGTGCCGGCAGGGCCACGCCTACAGAGAGCAGGGCCGCAGCCAGCCAGCGATAGGAAGGGGTCGAAGTGTTCACATGGATCTCCTTGCTTGTGTCTTGTTTTTGAAAATTGTTATTCGGCAATATCCAGCGACGCTGCCGGCCGTTCATCGGCCGGCCCAAAACACTTCGCAAGGGTCGTGCCAACACCTCAGCAAGTCCCAATAATCATTGGGAATCATTGTGTTAGAGAACACTAAATAACCTGCCCCCTTCCCGGGTCGTCGCCCTCACCTGCTCATGTGCCCATTACGTGCCCTCTTTTGGCCATTTCGATCTTGGCCATGTGCCTTAATGGTGCAGCTGTATACATTAATGAGATACAGGGAGGTATGAGCGTCGGCATCATGCATCAATATGACCAACCCAGCATAAAAAAGGGCACCGGCCAGATGGCCGATGCCCCAAAAAGGTGATGCGTTTGCTTGATAAGACGTACGGATAAAACGTACCGGATGAAAAATACCAGCGTCAGTCCGTCTGGGACCCGCCCGCCTGCATGCGACGCCGTAGGAGAGGACCCACGACGTAGGGCAGAATCAGGCCCAGGCCAGCGACGACCCACAGGCCGATGGCGAGGCCGCTATCCCACAGCACCATCCAGTCGCCATCGGAGATCTCGAGCGCATGGCGCAGGTTCTTCTCCATTTCTGGCCCCAGCAGCAGGCCGAGAATGATCGGCACCAGCGGTATTTCCAGCTTGCGCAACACATAGCCGAAGACGCCGAAGGCCACCATGAAGTAGAGATCGAAGGTGGTGTTACTGATCGAGTAGATGCCGACGAAGGCCACCATGGTCACGATCGGCAGCAGGTACATCGGGGGGACCGAGAGCAGCTTGACGAAGATGCCGACCAGCGGAATGTTGAGCAGCAACAACAGGAAGTTGCCGATCAGCAGCGCCGCAATCACGCCCCAGACGATGTCCGCGTTCTGGGTAAACATCAGCGGGCCGGGGGTGATGTTGAGCGAAATCAGCAGCGCCAGCAGCACCGCGGTGGTGCCACTGCCAGGCACGCCAAGCGTCAGCATCGGCACCAGGGCACCGCTGGAGGCGCCGTTGTTGCCGGCTTCGGGCGCCGCCACGCCGCGCGGATCGCCTTCTCCAAAGTACCCCTTTCGGCCCAGCACGCGCTTTTCCAGGGTGTAACTGATGAAGCTGCCAAGCGATGCCCCTGCCCCCGGCAGCACCCCGGCGACAAACCCGAGCACCCCGCCACGCAGGCTGGTGGGCAGAATGTCGCGGATGTCCTTCCAGGAAAGCGACAGTTTGTTGACGGCGATCTTTTCCTTGCCACCGCCGGCTCGATCCTCGATGAAGAACATCAGCTCGGAGATCGCGAACAGGCCAACGATGGCGATGATGAAGTCGACGCCCTCGTAAAGCTCCAGCACATTGAAGGTGTAGCGCTGCGTACCGGTGGAATCGATGCCCACGGTGGCGATCATCAGGCCGATGCAGGCCGCGACCACGGTCTTCATCGGATTCTTGCCGGTGATCCCACCAAGGGTGGCGAAGGCCAGCATGAAGAGCGCGAAGTACTCCGCCGGGCCGAAGGTCAGGGCGAAGTCGGCCAGCAGCGGCGCCAGCAGGATCAGCCCCACGGTGGCCACCAGGCTGCCGATGAAGGACGCCACTGCCGAGATGGCCAGCGCCTCGGCCGCCTTGCCCTTCATGGCCATCGGGTAGCCATCCAGGCAGGTCATCATCGCCGGCTCGTCGCCGGGAATATTCAAGAGAATCGAGGAGATACGCCCGCCGTACATGGCACCGGCATAGACCGAGGTCAGCATGATCATGGCAGTTTCCGGGGCCAGCCCCAGAGTGAAGGCCAGCGGGATCAGTATCGCCACGCCATTGGCCGGGCCGAGCCCCGGTAGCGCGCCGATCAGGGTGCCCAGGAAGGCCCCCATCAGCGCGAACATCAGATTATGCGGCTGCAGCGCGACGCCGAAACCGTCGATCAGGAAGCCCAACGTTTCCATCAGGTCGCCTCCAGGAAGTCGAGCAGGCCCAGCGGCAGCGCCAGGTCGAGTGCGAAGTTAAAGATCAGGAACACCACCACGCCCGCAATGGCACCGGTCAGGTAGGCCTTGACCGGGGGCGCGCCCATGCGCCAGCAAAGCGTGCCGACTGCCAGCAGCGTGCTGGGGATGAAGCCCAGCGGCTGCAGCAGCATGGCATAGAACACCAGCACGACGACCGCGATCACCAGTTCCAGGCCGGTCCGGCTCCAGGGCCAGGCGTTGTCCGGGTCGGGGCGCACAATCATGTACAGGCTGGAAAGGGTCAGCACCACGGCGAGCAGATAGGGAAAGGTCTCGGGGCCAACAGCCTCGACCCCGCCTCCGAAGGGTTCCGGGAACTGGGTAGCGCCCCAGCCGTACGCGACGGCCAGGACGATCATCAGGACCCCGAAGATGCGGTCGTTGAAGGTCATTACTGAATCAGCCCGATATCTTTGGACAGGTCTTCGATTGACTGGATCTGAGCGTGCACGAAGTTCTCGAACTTGTCGGCACTCATGTGGAAGGGCATCAGACCATTCTGGGTCATGACCTGCTTCCACTCCTCGCTTTCATAGACAGTGTCCATGGCATCGAGCCAGTACTGCTTGGCGTCATCGGAAATGTCTGCCGGCATGTAGAAGCCGCGCCAGTTGGGGCCGATGGCGTCGATACCCTGCTCACGAGCGGTGGGAATATCGCTGAACTTGCCCGGCAGGCGTTCCTCGGACAGCACCGCCAGCACGCGCAGATCGCCGGATTCCATGAAGCCCTGTGCCTCGGTGATGTCACCGGTAAAGGCATCCACGTGGCCGCCGACCACCTGGGTCATGGCCTCACCGCCGTTGTTATACGAAAGGTAGGGAATGCGCGGCAGGTTCTCGATGCCGGCCTTCTGGGCTGCGATCAACACCTTCAGATGGTCCCAGCCGCCCTTGGCGCTGCCACCGGCGAACTTGACGCTGCGCGGGTCTTGCTTGATGGCATCCATCAATTCCTGCAGGTCGTCATATTCGGAGTCGTCGGCTACAGCGATGACGCCATAGTCGGCACCCAGCGCCCCGATCCAGTTGACCATGTCGGCATTCATGCCCGGAAACTGGCCCTGAGCCAGACGCGTGGTGGTAGCGGTAGACGCGGCCACCAGCAGCTGGTCATCACCGGCCCGCTTGCTGACGGTATGGGCGAAAGCCACACCGCCGCCGGCGCCGGCCATGTTGATGGTCTGCACGCTGCGCGGCACCAGTTCGAGATCTTCGAGCACCTTGCCGACACTGCGGCAGGTGAAGTCCCAGCCGCCGCCCGGGTCGGCCGGCGCCAGACACTCGACCTTGCCTTCCGGTTCGAAGGCCTGGGTAACGGTAGCGCTCAGGGTCAGCGCCGCTGCGGTCATCAGGGTAAGGGGGGTCTTCATCGACAGATGTTTCTGGAACATGCGTTTCATCAACATTGTTATTGGCCTCGCTGGGTCATCCGGCCCGCAACGCGGGCATGCTGGATACCGTGGATGGTGATGCGTTGGCGTGCACTTGCAGCAACTTTCCTAAAAGCAACTCCCTTAAAAGCGACTCTTGCCAAAGCGACGCTTTCAAAAGACGCCCTTACAGGTCTGTTGCATTCAGGGCTTGTCGGAAGCTGTCAGCCACCTTACAATTCTGTAAGGCAGAACATCGTTCCTTGGAATGGAAAGTTAGGCGCACCGACCTGGGGCGTCAACGCCCTAAGGCCCAAACGCGACCAAAGTTGCATGGGCGAGACCTGCATCAGCGAGGCAAAACGAGACATGGCAGAACAACGCGTCGAGGCCGTGGAACGGGCGCTCAAGATCCTCGAGGTCTTCGACGCACCGAATGAAGCGTTCACTCTGGCCGAACTGGCAGAGGCCACCGGCTTCTACAAGAGCACCCTGCTGCGCCTGCTCGCCTCTCTTGAGCGCTTTGGCTATGTCACACGAGGGGCAGACGGGCGCTTCTCGCTGGGCCCGACGCCCTTGCGGCTGGGCAGGCGCCATCGCCCCAGCCGCGGGCTGGCCGCTCGCGTCCAGCCGGTGCTGGATCAGCTCTGTCAGCAGAGCGGCGAGACCGCCGCCTTGCTCGAGATCGTCCAGGGGATGGCCAATTGCCGTCTGGTCAGCCTGCCGGACACCAGCCTGCGCCATGAGCTGCACCCCGGCGATAACTGGGCCATCGACAATGCTGACGCACCCGCCCAACCAGTGAGTGGTGGGTTCATGCTGTGCGCCGCACTGGGTGAGGCGGGTGCAGGCGCGGGCGATCTGTGGCTGTCACTGTCCGGCCCCAGCGGTCGTCTCCAGGACGCGCAGGGTGAGGCGCTGCTGGACGCCGCACGGATCAGGCTCACGTCCGCGACGAACCATCACCAAGGAGGCGCGCCATGAAGCTGTTGCTGATCGAGGACGATCCGCTGCTCGCCGAGACCCTGAGCGACGCCATGCGCCTCGAACACTTCACGGTCACCACGCTGGATGATGGCGACCAGGCACTGGCCCTGTTATCTCAGCCCGGCCACGCGGCCGACCTGGTGCTGCTCGACCTGAACCTGCCCGGCGCCAGCGGTCTTGAGGTACTGGCCGCGCTGCGACGCCACGACAGCGACACTCCGGTGCTGATCATCACCGCCAGGGGCGCTATCGAGGACCGGGTGCGCGGCCTGGACCTGGGCGCCGATGACTATCTCGCCAAGCCCTTTGCCCTCGATGAGCTGGAGGCCAGGGTCCGCGCGCTGCTGCGCCGTCGCGGCCGGCACCAGGCACTGCGGGTCGGAACGCTGAGCTTCGATCCCGAGGCTCAGCGCTTCACCCTCGACGACGCCGCGCTTGCCCTGCCCCCGCGCGAGCAGCGGCTACTGGCCTGCCTGATGCGCCATGCAGGCGCGCCGGTGGACAAGGCCCGCCTCGCCGAGGATGCCTTCGCGGGCGAGGTCATGGGCGACAATGCCATCGAGGTGTATATCCACCGCCTGCGGCAGCGCCTGAAAGACAGCGACGTGAGCCTGCGCACGGTGCGCGGCCTGGGCTACCTGCTGGAGGCGCCATGAGGCGACCGGCCAGCCTGTACCGCAGGCTGCTGACCTGGCTGTTGCTGCCGCTGCTGGGCCTGGGGGCCCTGATGCTGGTGCAGGCCTATCTGGACGCGCGCCATACGGCCGACCGTGCCTTCGACCGCCTGCTTGAAGCCGCGACCCTCGCGATCGCCGACCGCGTGCAGTGGCAAGATGACCAACTGTGGCTCGACCTGCCACCGGCCGCGCTGGAAATGCTGGCCACCGATGCCGAGGAGCGCGTCTTCTATGCGCTCTACGATGGTGATGGAAACTTCATCACCGGCAATGCCCGACTGCCTGGCGATGAGCGCCCCGATCAGGGTCAGGGCAACCGTCAAGAACCGCTTCAGGGCACTCTTCAGGACGGCGCTCGTGGCGACACCCTGCTCTATCGCGACATCGAATGGCACTCGCTTGCCTTGCGCCAGGGCACCCGCCGCAGCCGACTCGAGGACTGGAGCCTGCAGGAGCGCTTCGAGGTCCGCGTCGCCCATACACGAGAGGGCCGTGAGGCACTGACGCTCAGCCTGCTGCGCGGCAACCTGGCCTATATCGCCGCCATGGCGGCACTGGCCATCGCCGCCCTGCTGCTGGCGATTCGTTCTGCCCTCGCCCCGCTGACGCGGCTGCGCAGCGCCATCCGCAGCCGTGACCCGCGCACGCTGGCACCCCTGGAACTCCCCCTGCCCCGCGAGCTCGCCGAACTGCGCGAGACCGTCAACGACCTGTTGGCGCGAATGCGCCGGGTGCGCGCCAACCAGGAACGCTTTATCGGCGACGCCTCGCATCAGCTGCGAACGCCCCTGGCCGGGCTCTCGACTCGTGCCGAACTCGCTCTACGCCAGGATGATCCCGTTGCCTGGCGCAGCGCCCTCGAAGCCATGCAGACCACCAGCGCCAGCACCGCACGGCTCGCCGGGCAGCTGCTGTCGCTGACTCGCCTCGACAACCCGGAGGCCACGCCGGATCTTGCCCCGCTGGATCTCAATGCGCTGGCAAGGCGCGCCACCCGAGACGCCTGGGCGAGCTGCCATCGGGATGGCATCGATCTCGGCGTCGAAGCCGACGAGACGCCGCTGATGATCGACGGCGTGGCCTGGCAACTCGAGGAGGCACTGACCAACCTGATCGACAACGCCCGCCGCTACGGCGCGCAGCACATCACCGTGCGGGTCACCGATGATCCACCGACCCTGGCCGTCGAGGATGATGGTCCCGGCATCGCCAAGGATCAGCGACTGCTGGTGCTGCGCCCCTTCTACCGGGGGCGTGATGGCGGCGAAGGGTCGGGGCTGGGTCTCGCCATCGTCGATGGCATCGCCCGAGGCCACAAGGCTCGCCTGACCCTGGAGCCGACGGCCAACGACACAGGCCTGAGGGTGGCCGTCCATTTTATGGGAGATCGCGGATGAATCTGTCCGATCCATTGCCGGGGGCGGGTTCGAGACGCCTGGCCCTGACTCTGTTGAAACGTAGCCTGCTGACACTGAGCGTGCTGACACTGGGGCTGCTCGGTGCCACCCCTGTCTGGGCCGAGGAAACGCTGCGCTTCCCGGGTAACGCCACTCCCTCCCAGCCTCTCGAGCGACTGACGGTTCATGGTGCTCTGGATATTCCCCAGGTCCGACCGCTGCTCGAGGACTTTCACCAGCGCTTCCCTTTCATTTCCCTTACCTACCGCAACCTGACCACCCTGGAACTCAACCGGCGCTTCCTGGCGGCTCAGACGCCCAGCGCCGATGTGCTGATTTCCTCGGCCATGCCCTGGCAGTACCGACTCGCCAACGACGGCCATGCCCAACCGCTGACCGGCGCCCGCGCCGACGCCTGGCCAGGCTGGGCTCGCTGGCGACATGAGCTGTTTGCGGTGACCTTCGAGCCCATCGTGATGGTTTATCGGCGCGAGCTGTCCGAACGCTTCGGGGCGCCGCAAAGTCATGCCGAGCTGCTTGACCTGCTTGAACAATACGGCGAAGCACTGCGCGGACGAGTGGTGACCTATGATCCGGCCAAGAGCGGGGCGGGCTACAGCTATGCCGTCGAGGAGGCTCGACTGTCGCCCCGCTACTGGGAACTGGTAGCGGCACTGGGCGCCACCGAGGCGGTGCTTGAAGAGACCACCGGCGCGATGCTCAAGGGCCTCAAGGAGGGAAAATACTGGCTTGGTTATAACCTGCTGGGCAGCTATGCACAGAATGTGGTGGCGAGCGACCCGGCCCTCGAGATGGTGATTCCGAAGGACTATGCGCTGGTCACACAGCGACTGGCGTTGATTCCACGACGTGCGCGGCACCCGGTCACAGCGCAGCGTTTCCTCGATTACCTGATCAGCGAGCACGGCCAGCGCGTCATCGCCGAACGCACGGCGCTGGGGGCCGTCCACCCGGCGCTCAAAGGCCCGGGCACCGCCAACGCCTTGAAGGTGCGTCTTGGCGACGCCCTGCGACCCATCCGCCTGAGCCCTGCCCTGCTGGCGACGCTGGATGACCTCAAACGGCGGGCGCTGCTGGCGCGCTGGCAGCGAGAATTCCGTCGCTGGCAGGCCACACGTGAAGGGGCTGCCAACAGGGCTGCTGAAGCAGGTTCGCCGTCTTATCAGAGGGCCCTAGCCCCCGAGCCTCATGGCAATGAGGCTAGCGCAGCACGCTCAGGCGCACCTTGACCGTGCCATCTCGCATCATGCCCAGCTGACGCGCAGCCCGTTTGGAAAGGTCGATGACCCGACCGCGAACGAAGGGGCCGCGGTCGTTGATGCGTACTGTTACCTCCCGCCCATCATCGAGGCGCGTGACGCGCACCCGAGTGCCGAATGCCAGGGTGCGATGGGCAGCCGTCATGGCCTTTTGATCGAAGCGCTCTCCGCTGGCGGTGGTGCGTCCGTGATAGCGGTCCGCGTAATAGGTCGCCATGCCGACCTCGCTACTGACGACGTCAGCACCAAGACCGCCGCCTGCCGTATCATCGCGAGTCCCCTGGCCGGCACAGCCGGTCAACAGCAAGATCAGCAGCGCCAGCGCTCCATGAGAAAAAAAGCGCAGAGAACCGGCATTGCCGCGGGGCGTAGTAGGGAAGTGCATCATCAAGAGAACCCAATCGTGACAGAGGCCCACCAAGATACGGCGCCACCGACATGAATCAAACGTCGGCGGGTGGCGACAGTCAGGGACTATCTAGCCAGGGACTATTACATATACCTACGTTATCTAGTCACGCCCTCTCAGGCGCTGTCTGATGCTTTGATGGGAGTTGGGTGCTTGCCGTCTTCCCAGCCACGGCTGGCCGACTGTTCACCGTTGAACCAGGCAAGCGTCTGATGCAGGCGCACCACGCTGCCGACCACGATCAGCGTCGGTGGCTTGATAGTGTCGCCATGGAAGGCGTCAGGCAGGTGGGCGAGGCTTCCGACATGCACGCGCTGACGCGCCGTGGTGCCCTGCTCGATCAGCGCCAGCGGCGTCTCGGCGTCGAGGCCATGGGCCATCAGCGCCTCACGAATGATATCCAGGCTACCAAGTCCCATGTAGAACACCAGCGTCTGGCCAGGGTGAGCCAGCGTCTCCCAGTCCAGATCGCAGCTGCCGTTCTTGAGATGGCCGGTAACGAAACGCACCGACTGCGCATGGTCGCGGTGAGTCAGCGGAATGCCACCGTAGGCCGCACAGCCGGACGCCGCGGTGATGCCGGGAATCACCTCGAAGGCGATGCCTGCCGCCGCCAGGGTCTCGAGCTCTTCGCCGCCGCGACCGAAGATGAAGGGATCGCCCCCCTTGAGCCGCACCACTCGCTTGCCCTCGCGAGCCCAATCTACCAGCGCCTGGTTGATGCCTTCCTGAAGCAGGCTGTGCTGCGAGCGTGCCTTGCCCACGTAGAGGCGACGCGCCCGGGGATTGGCCATGGCCAGGATCTCATCGCTGACCAGACGATCATGCAGGATCACTTCCGCCGCCTGCAGCCGCTTGAGTGCTTTAAGCGTCAGCAGCTCCGGATCGCCCGGTCCCGCCCCCACCAGCGCCACCTGGCCACGGGGAAAGTCGCGTAACCGAGAAAGCGACGCGTCGCCGCCGTATTGGGCAAGCGCAGTGGGAAGCAGGTCGGAGGTCATGGCAAGCGTCTCGAATCGATGAACCGGTTTATTCCATTTTACGCAAAAAATAAAATTTCTTATAGCCAAATATAAGGTTTAGGTCGGCGAGTGGCCAGTAATCTCTACTTCGAAGCTTATAACCCTAGCTGCTACTCGCCCGCCGACCGGACCTGACAGCCGACATGGCCTCGCTCAGCTCAGCGCCTTGGCCAGCGCCTGCTCCCAGCGAGCATCGCGCTCACCGCAGACGATAAAGAAGGGATTGAGCACGCTATCCTGCTGGTTGCAGCGCAATGGCGTCAGCCTGTGCGCATTCAGCACCGCCCCGCCGGCTGCGACCACAACCGCCTGAGCCGCGGCAGTGTCCCATTCACAGGTCGGCGCCAGACGCGGGTAGAGATCAGCGGCCCCCTCGGCGACCAGGCACAGCTTCAGCGAACTGCCCATCGAGACTCGCTCGTTGGCAGGCAAGTCAGCGCAGAAGGCCTCGAATTCCGCCGCGCCATGCGAGCGGCTGCCGACCACCTTCCAGGGCTCGACCGCTGCATCCGGCAATTTGCGTACCCGGATCGACTCAATGCCAGCATCGGCCTGTTTCCAGGCGCCCTCGCCCACCTGACCCCACCAGGTGGTTCCATCCACGCCAAGCACCGGGGCATGGACGATGCCGAATACCGGCTCACCGTCCTCGATCAAGGCCACGTTGAGGGTGAACTCGCCGTTTTTCTTGATGAACTCCTTGGTGCCATCCAGCGGGTCGATCAGCCAATAGCGCGACCAGGCCTGGCGAGTGGCGAAGGGAATCTCTCCTGACTCCTCGGAAAGAACCGGCACCTCAGGGGTAACCGCCTCGAGCAGCGCTACCAGAGCATGGTGCGAGGCCATGTCGGCCTCGGTCAGCGGGCTGTCATCCTGCTTGGTCTCGACCGTGAAGTCGCGCTTATAGATGGACAGCACCTGCTGGCCAGCGGCCCGAACGCCGCTCAGCAGCTGGTTAGACTGTTCGCTTGAAAGATATCCAGACACCTTGGCTCCTTGAATGACGACTAGTGGCAGTTTAAGGATCAACGTCGCGCATTATGGCATACGCGTGTGCCTCTTCTGGCAACCCCGTGCTTTTGAACATCGCACAGGCAGATCATGACACCTCGCAAAACGACGCTGCCCCCGCACAAGGCGGGGGCAGCGCATATGACATGAGATCGATAGACCTTTCGATCTCATAGACCTCTCGATCTCATAGACCTTTCGATTTTCCAGGCCTGTGGCCCGTTTAGACCTGTCACTTCAGGGAGATCAAGCGGCCAACTGACGCTTGATTCGCGGGCTCAGGAGCTCGCCGGTCAGGGTGATGGCGACCAGCACGCCGAGCCACCAGTACCACTGGCTGCCCATGTCCAGATCCATCAAGCCAAGGCTGTCAATGAACACCAGCACGATGCCCAGCGGGCTCACATAGCGCACCATGAACAGCCACAGCGCATGCTGGGTGTTGGAGAGCCCCAGCTCGGACTTGAAGATCTCATGACGCAGCACGAAGCCGGCCAGCAGCGCCATCCCCAGGCCGCCCAGCGGCATCATGAAGCGTGAGGTCAGGTAGTCGAGCCAGTCGAAGGCATGCTTGCCGGCGATCGTCCAGTCGGACCCGACGTTGAAAGACAGCATGGCCAGGGTGCTGAGCAGCCACAGCACGATACCGGCGCCCCAGGTGGCCTTGGTGCGCGAAATACCCTTGCTCTCGTTGAGCCAGGCCACGGTAGCCTCGATCATCGAGATGGCAGAGGTCAGAGCCGCCATCGACAGCATGACGAAGAAGATCGCCATGAAGACGCTACCGAACGGCATGGCCTGGAAGGCCAGCGGCAGGCTCATGAACAGAAGACCAGGGCCAGCGGCCGGATCCATGCCGTTGGCGAAGATCACCGGGAAGATCGCCAGGCCCGCCATCAGCGCTACCAGGGTATCGGCGATCGCCACCGTGAAGGTGGTACGCGCGATGGACGCGCCATCCGGCAGGTAGGAGCCGTAGGTAAGAATGGCACCCGAGGCCAGCGACAGGGTGAAGAAGGCGTGGCCCATCGCCGCCAGCAGGCCTTCGCTGGTGAGTTTGCCGATTTCGAAAGAGAACAGGAAATCCATGCCGGCGCCGAAGCCACCGGAGAACATCGCATAGCCGATCATGATCGCCAGCATGATCACCATGCCCGGCATCATCCAGCTGACACTCTTCTCGATGCCCTGCTGCACGCCCTTGCCGACGATCGTCAGGGTGATCACGGTAACCAGGGTGCTCCAGCCGCCCAGCGCCAGCGGGTCGGCATTATTGGCCGCAAAGATCGCCGCCATGTCGCCAACCTCTGAGCCTACCAGGCCACCGGTCACCGTCTTCCACAGATAAGAGAATGACCAGCCGGCCACGACCACGTAGAACGACAGGATCATGAAGCCACACAGCATGGCCATCCAGCCCAGCAGCGACCAGAGGCTGCCGCGCCCGGATTCCCGGGCTACGCGCCGAATGGCATCAATGGGACTACCGCGTCCGCGACGGCCAAGACCGATCTCGATCATCATCACCGGGATGCCGACGGCCAGGATGCAGGCCAGGTACACCAGCACGAAGGCCCCGCCGCCGTACTCGCCGGTCATGTAGGGGAATTTCCAGATATTGCCCAAGCCCACGGCAGAGCCGGTCGCTGCCAGAATGAAGCCCCAGCGCCCCAGCCACAGGTTCTTGGGTTGTTGTCTCGCCGTCATGTCACACCTTCAGGGTTGTTGTTATACGGGATTTTAGCGTTTTTGTTCGTGCGTTGACCATGCGACCAAAAGGATGCGCTATCGATAGGCCGAAGTTCATGGCAATCCATCGCCTGTTGGCGACAACGCCAGCAGCCTGCACCAGGCATGCTGTCTCTAGCACGCCCGGTGGTTTGCCTCAGTCGTCCTTGAGCACGCCGCGGCGGATCTGGTCTTCCTCGATGGATTCGAACAGTGCCTTGAAGTTGCCCTCGCCGAAGCCATCGTTGCCCTTGCGCTGGATGATCTCGAAGAAGATCGGGCCAATTACCGTCTCGGTGAAGATCTGCAGCAGCACGCCCTGCTCCGGCGCGCCGTCCACCAGCAGGCTCAGCTCGCGCAGCTCGTCGACGTTCTCTTCATGGTTGGGTACCCGCGCATCCACCTTCTCGTAGTAGGTATCCGGCGTGGTCAGGAAGGTCACGCCGTTGGCGCGCAAGGCCCGCACGGTCGCATAGATGTCGTCGGTGGCCATCGCCAGGTGCTGGATGCCTTCGCCGTTGTACTCGCGCAGGAATTCGGCGATCTGGGAGTTGTCGTCGGCCGACTCGTTGATCGGGATGTGCATCTTGCCGCAGGGCGCGGTCATCGCCCGGGAAAAGAGCCCGGTCATCTTGCCTTCGATGTCGAAGTAGCGGACCTCGCGGAAGTTGGCGACCCGGGTATAAAAGCTGGCCCAGACATCCATCTGGCCGCGATCGACGTTATGGGTCAGGTGATCCAGCACCTTCAGGCCCACGCTGTGGTCCTGAGGGCTGCGACCGGGAATCGCCTCGAAATCGATGTCGTAGATGGTGCGGCCCTCGCCATCGAGCTGGTGGTCGACGAAATACAAAAGCGACCCGCCGATACCCTTGACCGCTGGGATGCCCACCTCGCCGGGGCCAACCGGATTCTCGGCAGGCTCGGCCCCCTCGGCCACCGCATGCTCGAAGGCCTTGCGGGCATCGGCCACCCGCCAGGCCATGGCGCAGGCGCTGGGGCCATGACGTCGGGCGAACTCGGCGGCGAAGCTGTCGGGCTCGGCGTTGAGCACGAAATTCACGCCCTCCTGCTGAAACAGAAAGACCTGCTTGGAGCGGTGTTTGCGGGTCTCGGTGAAGCCCATCTGATTGAAAAGCGCGCGCAGTGCCTCGATCCCCTCGGCGGTCGGCGCCGTGTATTCGACGAACGCGAAGCCGTCGGTACCGATCGGATTATGAGCGGAGGCACGGGGCACCGCTTGGGTATCCAGGGCCTGGGTGGTGGGGGCATTCATGGCAATCTCCTTGGCATTTCCTTGGCATTGTTGTCGTGCCCTCGCAGGAAGCGGCGAGAAGCGATCCGTGACAACTAGCCTAGGGGCCGCCGAAGTGGCGAGGAACGCCGGAAAACGGGTTTCGCATCGCCGGCTGCGAGCGATTTCGCCGCGGGGTGTCACGAAAACATGACGCCCGAGACAGCAGGCTCTGAACGTGGGCAGAGGGTGGCGAGAAAACCTGACAAGCCGTAACGATAAATTTACAACGCCCTGATCGTCCCGTTTTCTCGGACCTAACCTGCCCTCTCTGCATCACCCTCTCTGCATCGCCCTCTCTGCATCGCCCTTTCTGTAACACCTTTTCTGTAACACCCTTAACTACGACGCCCGATCTAGCGTGCCCAGGCCAAGACGGCTTGAGCTCAAGCAGGCAACATGGCGCCGGCCAGCAGGCGCCAGGCAATCACCGCCATGGTGATCCCGATTAGAGTATCGATGACGCGCCAGGCCTTGGGGTTGGCCAGTTTAGGGGCCAGCCAGCTCGCTGCCGCTACCAGACCGAAGAACCAGCCGAAGGAGGCCAACGCCGCGCCGATGAAGAAGCCACCGGGGCTCTCCTGAAGAGCGCCCACCACCCCGAGCATCACCAGGGTGTCCAGATAGACCTGCGGGTTTAAGAGCGTGACCGCCAGCGTCGCCAACAGCACCTGCCGACGCGAGGCCGGTGCTCTAGAGTCGGCACGTAGCGCATGCGAATGCCAGGCCCGCCGCAGCGATTGCCAGGCAAGGAAAGCCAGATAGGCCGCCCCGCCCCAGCGGGCCAGCAGCATCAGCAGGTGCTGCTCGGCCAGCAGCGTTCCTAACCCCAGCACCCAGTCGCAAACGCACAGATGGCCGCGACCAGCCAGACATGTTCACGACGCAGCCCCTGACTGAGGACAAAGGCATTCTGGGCGCCAATGGCGATGATCAGCCCCGCTCCCACCAGCAGCCCCTGAACGGCGGATACCCACATCTTGAGCGACTCCTAATTCTGTGTTTCGGCAATTAACGACTTGCAAAGCACCGCCAGACTAGGCTTGACTGAGTGGATAAGTGAAATTAATTGGCAGAATGGGGAATTAACCGCGCTGATGCTCGATTACAAGCTTCTCGAAGCACTGGCTGCCGTCGTCGACCAGTCCGGCTTCGAGCGGGGCGCCAGACACCTGGGGCTCACGCAATCTGCGGTCTCGCAGCGCATCAAGCTGCTTGAGGCACGGCTCGGTCAGCCGGTGCTGGTCCGCAGTCCCAAACTCTCACCGACGCCGCTGGGGCGCCGGCTGCTCAACCATGTGCTGCAGGTCGGCCTGCTCGAACATGACCTGCTGGACCAGGTGCCGGCGCTGGGCGACAGCGAGCAGCGCCTGCGGCTGGCCATCAACGCCGACAGTATCGCTACCTGGTGGCCACCGGCGGTGGGTCAGTTCTGCGAAGAGCAGCGCGTGCTGATGGACCTGGTGGTGGAAGACCAGGACGTTGCCTTGAAGCGCATGCGTGATGGTGAAGTGGCGGGCTGCATCTGCACCACGCCCCGCCCGGTCCAAGGTGCTCGCGCACACCCCCTCGGCAGCATGCGCTATCGCGCCCTCGCGAGCCCGGCCTATGTGGCAAGGCACTTCCCAGAGGGCGTCACGCATCAGCAACTGGCTACCGCGCCCGCCATCGTTTATGGACCAGACGATCGTCTGCAGCATCGCTATTTGGCCATGCGCGACTACCACGCCCCCTTTCCCCACCACCTTTGCCCCTCATCGGAAGGCTTCGTGCGTCTGGCGCTGGCGGGCATGGGCTATGGCTTGATTCCGGAACGCCAGGCGGCGCGGGAACTGTCAGAAGGATGGCTTCAGGACATTGCCCCCCACAGCCATATCGACGTGCCTCTCTACTGGCACCACTGGCGCCATGGCGGGCAGATACTGGCTGCCCTGACCGACCACCTGCTGACCATCAGTAGCCAATGGCTGGCGCCGATGCACGAGAATTCCGAACTTGGCTCTGTCTGACAGGGTTCTTGGCCACCGTCACTCCTGCCACCTTCAACCTTGGCCGCCCTCATCGTCCTGCTCGCGCTCAGCCCAGAGGCTGAAGGCGCGTCGCGGCGAAGCGGTCGAGCAGGTGATGCATGACGTAGACAGCCATCAGCGTCAATAGCACCGCAGTCGCCACTGAACTGAAGCGGTACAGCGCGTCGTAGACAAGATCCTGCCGAGGGGTCAGGTACTGACCGAAGAGAATCGCCATCGTGGTCAGCCCTCCGAAACCGGTCGCCGGCCTGCCGCCCTCCAGAATGTGGTAGCGGGCGAAGACCAGACAGCCGAGCCAAAGCCCGAAGGCGGCAAAGGGCAGCACGTTGTAGTGGCCCAGCAATCCCATCTGCACCAGAAGCCCCGCGTTGCAGCCAAGCAGGGTTCCCACTGCCCGGTGTTTGCCGACCATGCCGGCCCCCCGCCAGTTGAGTGGAAACAACACCAGAATCGAGGCCACCTGGGCCGACAGTGAATCCTTGAGATCGAAGACCTGGAAGACCAGAAACGACAGCGTCGCCACGGTCGTTGCCAGGATGATCTCATGACGCTGATTGCTGACCGGCTTGGCCGGCCGTTTGGGCGGCGTGCGAGGCGTCACGTCGGGGAAGACGACATGCATCAGCATGGCGATGGCCACCGTGATGATGGAGCCGACGATGTTGCTGGTCACGATGTCGAAGACGTCGGTCTGCGGGTAGCTCACGAAGTTCAGCTGCACCGACAGGCTGACGACGCACTGGGCGCCGAACAGAAACAGGTGGCCCTGGGTCATGCAACGAAACAGCCAGGCGTAGATGCCCATGACCAGCAGCGTCATCGGCACCAGTTTGTCACCAAAGCCCCCCGCCACGACTAGCGTGATGACGCTGACCACCAGCATGCTGGCCAGGAACTGGCGGATCACGTGAGCCGTGAGCACCGGCACCAGCCCCAGCAGCAGCACCGGGTAAACGGCAAAGAAAGTGCCGTAATTCCAGTTCATCAATTTGCAGATCAGAAACCCCAGCAGCACACCACAGGCGATGCGCAGGATCTGGCGCAGATCATTCCGACTCAGCCGCGAAGACGAAGCGTCAGCGTTCAGGGAACGGGAGGCCGGAGAGCCATGACCACTCATGAACGACCTCAATAGATGAAGTGAATCAGACTGACCAGGCGAGCCTGGAGGGCACCCAGCCAAGCTGCCAACCCGCCGACCGGATGTAGCTGCACCGAGGCGCGAGCGCCGGTTGGCAGCCTCGCCAACACATCGGGGGCGTCCTCAAGTTCAAGATGCAGCCGCTGACGCTGTGCATCACGCACCCAGCGGTCGGAACTCTTGGGGTCGGCCAGGCTGCCATCCGCCTGCAGCTGGCCATCCTTGACGCCAGCATCTCGCCCCACCACTCGAGCATCGAAAACGCGCCCAGGATACGCATCGAAGATCACACTGGCTGCATCGCCTTGGTGCACCGAGCGCAGCGTCTTTTCGCGAAAGTCGGCAATGACATCCGCCTCGTCGCTGACCAGCGCCAGCATCGGGCTGCCGGCGTTGGCGTAGTCACCGGCACTGACCTGAAGATTGGAGACCGTGCCGCTGATCTCTGCCTGAACGCTCGCGTACCTGAGATCGAGACGCGCCTTGGCCAGCGTGTTATGCGCCTGACGAAGGCGCAGATTATCGTCGTCTGGCCCGCCACGCTCGGCCTGCAGAGCATCGATCTCTGCCTGTGCGGCCTGCACCTGCGCCCGGGCCGCCTGGTCGTTGGCGCGGGTCTGGTCGTAGTCCTGCCGGGAGATACTGTGCTGAGCGATCAGTCGCTCGGCGCGCATCATTTCCTGTCGCAGCTCGTCGGCATCGGCGCGATTGGCAGCGAGCGTCGCCTTAGCTGCCGCAATCGACGCATCGAGCTGCGCGTTTTCGCGCTGAGCCTCTTCGAGCGCCAACTCTGCATCCTCCACCGCCAGCCGGTAAGGCCTGCGATCGAGAGTAAACAGTGGCTCACCGGCGTCGACATGTTGATTGTTGGCAGCACTCACCGTGGCGACCCGGCCACTGACCTCGGGAGCGACTCGCACCACCGGATGCATGACGCGCGCCTGGGGAGTCATTGGCATCCATAGATCGGCCGCCAGGAAATAGAGGAAACACACGGCAAATACGATCAGTGCGAACCGCACCAGGCGGGCAAAATGTTGATCCGGCGTCATCACGAGCGCTCCTTGGGCTCATGCGGCCGGATCAGCTGGCGAGCATTGACCTCGATCATGCCGAGGCTGTCGGTTATAGCGTTCAGACGCTCGTCGCTGAGGCCCCGATAAAGATGCTGGCGAACCGACTCGATACGTGACTCGAGTTCCCTAAGGCAGTCAATGCCGGCCGGCGTAAACCACAGGCTGCGTGCACGACGATCACCGGCCACACCGCGCCGCTCAATTAATTGCTGGGCTTCCAGTTGGCTCACGGTGCGGGAAAGAGACGGCATTTCGATGCCCAGATCGGCCGCCAAGGCCCCCTGCGTGCAGCCCTCTCCTAGCTTCGAGAGGTGAACCATGACGGTCCAGCGTGCCTCGGTGATCCCCAGCGGCTTGACCGCTGTGGTAATGGCCATGCGCCATTTACGATGAACGCGTCCCAGCATTCCACCAAGCGATGGCATTAGCGGCTCATGCAGGGTGGCGGGAGAACAATCGTGAGGATGAGATGTCGACATGGCAGCGGACTCCTGAGCATCAGTACCGCCGCCATAGCGGTGGCACCAAGCGAATTAGCAGGAAAAACATCCGGCTACTGTATCAAAAGTTAGCGTGCGAATAAAATAGTTCGCACGCTTAGTCTAATCCGCCATTCCTACCGGCATCGCCGCAAGATGCCCACTGAGGGAGGCATCTTAGAACATGACGTACTAGGTCTAACCGCACCCCGCCCCCATGTCGTCATCGTGATATGCAGTTCTCACACCCAGGGATAGGTATAGTTATCGCCTCTCACATGCGGATCTTAGCCCCTCAAGCCTATGCCGCCTGCATGAACCGGGCTTTCCTGAAGAGTCATCAACATGCCGATTCGAGACATCAACATGCCGATTCGAGACATGCCAAGACGTCAGCGCCAATGATCAGGCCTGGTCCTCTCCCTGGCGCTGAGCGGCCAGTAGGGTCTCGACACTGCTCACCTTGTCCTGCATGTGCTGCTCGCGGTCGGTGCGTGTCCCAAGCTTAAGGGTCGTGGTAATGCGAGGCGCACCCAGCTCATGAACCACTTCGTGACAGCGTTTGATCACCGCCATGACCTCATCCCAGCCGCCTTCTATGTTGGTGCCATAGGCATGCATGCTGTGCTCTAGCCCGGCGGCCTCGATTTCTCGCTGGCAGGCCGCGATATAGGGTGACACCGACACACCGACACCCAGTGGTACCACGCAAAGATCAACGATCACGCGCATGGCGATTCTCCTTGTCATAATGAGGGTATTGATTTTAAAACCGGTTTTCCGGCCACGTTAAACGAAGGGATTAGGCTTACCGGCAGCTTATTGGCTATGTTTGATACACAAGTTAGATAAACCGGTTGGATGAACAAAGGGTAGTAAAGGATCCGGGACAGCAACTTGGCAGGCCCATCCGCATTACCTCTTGTCTGACGGATCAGGAGACAGCCATGACCAGCGACCCGCGCATCGGAGCCATCGCCTTACCCGATACACGTGCCCGACGGATCGTCCAGCAACTCTTGGAGGGTTCAGGAGTGGCCCTGAATGGTTCGGCCCCCTGGGACATGCAGGTCCTGCATCCAGATATTTTCTCGCGCATGCTCCACCAGGGCACCCTGGGGCTCGGAGAAGCTTATATGGAGGGCTGGTGGGAATGCGACCGGATCGACGAGATGATCCATCGCATGTTGCGCCATGGCCTAGGTGAACGCGCCCACACACCTACCGAACGCATGCTGTACCGCCTGCAGAACGGTCTCTTCAACCTGCAGAGCAAGGCGCGAGCCTATATTGTCGGCGAGGCCCATTACGATCTGGGCAATGACCTTTTCGAGCGCATGCTCGATCCGACTCTCTGCTATTCCTGTGCCTACTGGAAGGAAGCCGAAACGCTTCATCAAGCCCAGGTCGCCAAACTGGATCTGGCCGCTCGCAAGTTGAATCTCGCCCCGGGCATGAAAGTTCTCGACATCGGCTGCGGCTGGGGCAGTTTCGCCGAACATGCGGCTCGCCATTATGGGGTGGAAGTTACCGGTATCACCATCTCCAAGGAGCAGGCCGAACTGGCACGCCACCGCTGCCAAGACCTGCCAGTCACGATCCACCTGCAGGACTACCGCGAGCTCGAAGGACAGTACGATCGAATCGTTTCGATCGGCATGTTCGAGCATGTTGGGCATCGCAACTATCGGACCTACTTCGACACGGTCGCTCGCTTGCTGACCCCGGACGGACTCTTTCTGTTACACACCATCGGTTCCAACAATTCAGAGATTAGCGCCGACCCGTGGATCCATAAGTACATCTTCCCCAACGGCGTACTGCCTTCCGCCATGCATATCTCCCGCGCCAGCGAGAGCTATCTGCTGATGGAGGACTGGCAGAACTTCGGTGCCGACTACGACCGAACCCTGATGGCATGGCTCGAGAACTTCACCGCACGCTGGCCGGAAATAGCCGATCGTTACAACGACACCACTCGACGCATGTTCCGCTACTACCTCTCTGCCTGTGCCGGTGCCTTCCGAGCCCGGGACCTTCAGCTCTGGCAAATAGTGTTTTCCATGGGATGTGAGGGCCGCTATGACGCCGCACGTTGAGCCCCACCTAGCTCCACTTAAGCCTTAAGCCCATGCGGGCAAAGCCTATCAGGCCGCCATGGCCTGCTTGCCCGCGGCTCCTTCCACGTTCTGAGCCTTAGGTTCAATCGCCGATTCCGCCGAGCTCCGGCCCCCTATCGTATTGCCGTGAAAGCGGCTGGAAGCCTCACGTTGCCAAGCCATTGCTACAATCTCTTACAAAAACCGTCATACCAGTAGTACAGTGCGTTACTAATAAATAAACATATAATATTGCGCGGTGATGCTAATCGCCTCCCCTCAGGCACCTTGAGGCAGTAAGGCATCTACCCCATCCAGGAGTGCTTCATGCACTTCGTATCGGCCCCGACTGCCCTGGCAAAGAGATAGCATCATGGCTTTTGATGACACCTCATTGGATGACACCAGGCACGACCTGGATCGACTCAAGGCCATGACCGAGTCCCTGCCCGGTATCGTATTCCAGTTTTATCGTAGCCATCACGGAAAGGTGCGATTTCCCTACCTGGCTGGCGACAGTGCAGTTTTCGGCGATGCAGAGCAGCGCAAGCGCCTACTCGAAGATGCCAGCCATGCCTTCGACCATGTGCACCCTGACGATTTTCCGCGCCTGATGGTCGCCGTAGAGCGCTCGGCCAAGTCACTGATGCCCTTGACTACGCAATTTCGTCACTGCGAGCCAGGAGGCGAAGAATACTGGATCGCCGTGCGTGCTATACCTGAGCGCTTGAGGACCGGCACCCTGTGGAATGGTCTAATGGTCAACATCAGCGAGCAGATCGAGTACCAGGCTCATCTCCGTGAGCTGTCAGACACCGATGACCTCACAGGCCTGCCCAATCGGCGCAAGCTGATGTGCCACCTGAGACGGGAGATCTCTCTGAGCAACCGACATGGCACGCCCCTGTCACTGATGATTATCGACATCGATCACTTCAAGCGCGTCAACGATACCTGGGGCCACCTGCAAGGCGACAAGGTGCTGCGCCGCCTCGCCGATTTGTGCCATGGCCTGTTTAGAGAAGAGGACTGCCTGGCCAGGCTAGGCGGCGAGGAGTTCGCCGTATTGCTGCCACTGACGCCGCTCTCCCACTGTAAGGGCCTGGCCGAACGCCTTCGCCGCGAAATCGCCCACCATGACTTCGGCCTGCCCAATGGCGGTATCACCATCAGCACCGGCATTGCCGAGCATCGCATCGGCGAGCTTCGCGACCAGTTGCTCGAGCGCGCCGACCAGCGGCTCTATGCGGCCAAGCGCCGAGGCCGCAATCTCGTGATAGGCGGCTGACAGAGCGGCAGGTACCGGGCTGGACCTGTATCCTGTTGCGCTGGGTGTGCTTAAGCCAACCGCCGCCTAGCCAGTATGACCAGCGTCTTCACGACCAGCCCTCAGGATCAGCCCCAGGAGCCCCCATGACCCCGACACCCCAGCAGACCCTGCGCGACGTCTTCGGCTACGACGACTTCCGCCCCGGCCAGCGCGAGGTGATCGAGGCCGTGACCGAAGGGCGCAGTGCGGCGGCGATCTTCCCCACCGGCTCCGGTAAGTCGCTGTGCTATCAGCTGCCGGCGCTCACGTTGCCAAACCTGACGCTGGTGGTGTCCCCGTTGCTAGCGCTGATGCAGGACCAGCTCGCCTTCCTGGCTCGCCACGGCATCGCCGCAGCCAGCATCGACTCCAGCCAGAGCCGCGAGGAAACGGCTCGCGTAATGGAAGGCGTCCAGCGCGGCGAGATCCGCGTCCTGATGATCTCGGTGGAGCGGCTCAAGAACGAGCGTTTTCGTGCTTTCATCGCTCGGGTGCCAATCTCGCTGCTGGTGGTCGACGAGGCGCACTGCCTGTCGGAGTGGGGCCATAACTTCCGCCCAGATTACCTGAAGCTACCCGACTATCAGCGCCAGTTCGGCATTCCCCAGGTGCTGCTGCTGACCGCCACGGCGACCCCTCGCGTGATAAAGGATATGCGCGAGCGCTTCGCCATCGCCCACGAAGACGTCACCACCACCGGTTTCTATCGACCGAATCTGGATCTCGCGGTGATGCCGGTGGCATCGGATCAACGCGCCCGCACCCTGGTCGAGTGGCTGAGGCCCCGTCTTGCCGAGGCGGTATCGCGCCCCACCATCATCTACGTGACCCTGCAGCACAGCGCCGAGCGCCTGACCGCCTATCTCGCCAAGGCCGGTATCCAGGCCGCGGCCTATCATGCCGGCCTGCCCGCCGAGACCCGCGACCGGGTCCAGCAGGACTTCATGGGCGGCCAGGTCAACTGCATTGTCGCCACCATCGCCTTCGGCATGGGCATCGACAAGGCCGACATTCGTCAGGTGGTGCACTTCGACCTGCCCAAGTCGATCGAAAACTACAGCCAGGAAATCGGCCGCGCCGGTCGCGACGGCAAGCCTTCCGAATGCCTGGTGCTGGGCGGGCGAGATACCCTGAACGTGCTCGAAAACTTCGTTTATGGCGACACCCCGGAGCCTGACGGTATCCGAGGGGTGATCGGTGAGGCTCTGGCAGCGCCCGGCGGCCAGTGGGAGCTGATGCTCAATGCGCTGTCCCAGGACAGCAACATCCGCCCTCTGCCGCTCAAGACCCTGCTGGTGCAGCTCGAGCTGCGCGGCATCATTGCCCCGCGCTATGCCTACTTCGCCGACTACCGGCTCAAGTTCCCCGGCGGCCCGGCGGCACTGGTCGAGCGCTTCAGCGGAGAGCGCCAGGCCTTCCTGCAGGCCATCGTCGACTCAAGCACCGCCGCCCGCACCTGGCACACCCTGGACTTCGCGACCCTCGAGCGGCTTGGCCAGGAACGCGGCCTGGACACCCGCCGAGCGCGGGTGATCACCGCGCTGGATTACTGCCGCGACCAGGGCTGGCTGGAGGTCGAAAGCAAGCAGATGACCGAGGTCTACGAGGTGCTCGCCCCCCAGGCGGACGCCGAGCGCCTGACCGGGGAGCTCAGCGCCTACTTTCAGGACAAGGAGCACAGCGAGATCCGCCGCATCCATGCCATGCTCGAGCTCTTCGAGAGCGAAACCTGTCTCAGCCGGCGCCTGGCCAGCTACTTCGGCGACGACCGGGCTCCCGAGCACTGCGGCCATTGTTCAGTATGTCGCCAGGGCCCCGCCCAACTGCCGCCTGGCACTCCCCTTCCCCCGCTGCAGCCACATCAGGTCACGGCCTGGTGTGCACCTCTCAGCGAGCGCTATCGCGAACTTTTCGGTGCGCCACCCTCCCCGGCACTGCTGGCGCGCTTTCTGTGCGGCCTTACGCTGCCGGTATTCACTCGTCTCAAGGCGCGTCGTCTGGAGGGCTTCGCCGCGCTGGAAGCCTACCCCTTCGCCGAGGTGCAGGCTTTTCTGGACGCCCAGCCGACACCCTCGTCGTGATCTAGGTTTCTCAAAACGCCCAAGAGGTCAACCGAACCTGGCTTAGACGTTTGGCCCATCGGTGGCGCAAACGTTTGCGCGTTACAATGCAGACCTGAATTCTCAGCTATAGCGTGAATCCCGTGAAACGTCATGGCCTGCTCAATGCCCCGCTCAATGCCCTGATCGCCGAGCTCGGACATACCGACACCCTGGTGATTGCCGATGCGGGACTGCCGATCCCGACCGACGTGCCGCGTATCGATCTTGCGGTAACGCCCGGCCTGCCCGGTTTCCTGCCGGTGCTCGATGCACTGCTCGAAGAGCTGTGCGTCGAGAGCGTGACCCTCGCCAACGAAATAACTACTCACAGCCCGGCACTCAATGACGACATCCAGCATCGCCTGGCCGAGCTTGAGGCGAGGGACGGCCACCCGGTCGAGGCATCCTATGTGTCTCACGACACCTTCAAGCAGTCGCTCAAGAAGGCCAAGGCGGTGATTCGCACCGGTGAGTGCACACCCTACGCCAACGTTGCCTTGCACAGTGGGGTGCCGTTTTGAGCGCCGAAACGCGCCAGGCGCTGATGGCGCTGCAAGGCATCGAGAAGCGCTTTTCCGGCGTCACCGTGCTAGAGGGCGTCGATCTCGCGCTGTATCCCGGCCGCGTTAAGGCACTGGCTGGCGAGAACGGCGCCGGCAAATCGACCCTGATGAAGGTGCTCAGCGGTGTCCACCAGGCCGATGCCGGCGAGATCTGGCTGCGTGGCGACAAGGTCCGTTTCGCTACACCCCGCCAGGCCATGGATGCCGGCATCGCCATTATTCATCAGGAACTCAACCTGGTTGGTGGTCTCTCGGCCGGCGAGAACATCTTCCTTGGCCGTGAACCGCGCACCCGCCTGGGTACCGTCGACTGGGCACGGCTGTACCGTCAGGCCGGCGAGCTGCTGGCTCGCCTCAAGCAGCATATTGATCCGCGCACGCCGGTTGCCGGTCTCAGCATCGGCCAGCAACAGATGGTCGAGATCGCACGCGCCCTGTCGCTGGACGCCGAAATCATCATCATGGATGAGCCCACCGATGCCCTGACCGATATCGAGACCGATATCCTCGAGCAGGTAGTCGCCGCACTGCGCGAGGAAGGCAAGTCGCTGGTGATGATCACCCACCGTCTGCCCGAGATCTTCCGCATGTGCGATAGCGTCGCGGTGCTGCGCGACGGTCAACTGGTGCATGACGGGCCGACCACGGCACTTAGCGAGAACGATCTGATCCGCAAGATGGTGGGGCGTGAGCTCGCCGACCGTTATCCCTATGAACCACCGACGCTCGGCGAGGAGATGATCAACGTCGACCGACTGTCGGCGCCCGGCGTCTTCGAGGTGTCCTTCTCGGCCCGGGCCGGTGAAGTGCTGGGTTTCGGCGGCCTGATGGGGGCCGGCCGCACGGAGATGGCTCAGGCCATTTGCGGCGATGTGCCCATCAAGGGCGGCGAAGTCCGCATTCGGCAAGCATCAGTGCGCTTCGCCTCGCCCCAGGAGGCGCTGCGCGCAGGCCTAGTCTATGTGCCAGAAGACCGCAAACAGGCCGGGCTGCTGCTCGAGCACTCGGTGGCCGACAACATGTCGCTCGCCGCCCTACCCGCTTTCTGCGGCCCGCTCGGCCTGATCAACGCCGGACGTGAACGCGCCGCGGTGGCGCACTATATCGAGGCCTTTCGCATCAAGCTGCAGGACATGCACCAGCCCATCGACACCCTCTCCGGCGGCAATCAGCAAAAGGTTTCCCTGGCCAAGGCGCTGATGACCCAACCGGACACCGTGATTCTCGATGAGCCCACCCGCGGCGTCGATGTCGGAGCCAAGCGCGAGATCTATCTGCTGATCAATGAGCTCAAGCGCCAGGGCAAGTGCGTGCTGCTGATCTCCTCGGAAATGCCCGAACTGCTGGGCCTTTCTGACCGCATCATGGTGCTCGCCAATGGCCGCATCAGCGGCGAATTCAACCGCGAAGACGCCACTCAGGAAACCATCATGACCGCCGCTGCCCACAGCGAAGCAGCCACGGAGACCGTCACCCCATGAGCACCCTCACCATGAACAA
Organism: Halomonas sp. I5-271120; assembly: GCF_030553075.1. Classification (NCBI taxonomy): domain Bacteria; kingdom Pseudomonadati; phylum Pseudomonadota; class Gammaproteobacteria; order Oceanospirillales; family Halomonadaceae; genus Halomonas; species Halomonas sp. I5-271120. The sequence continues at coordinate 3,002,781 of NZ_CP130701.1, read as the reverse complement.
GACCGCTACCCGGCTGTTGATCGACAACAAGGCCTTCCTCGCGCTTGCTCTGCTGGTCATCGTCAGTGCCGCCCTGAGCGACAACTTCCTGACCGTCGACAACATCCTCAACGTGCTGCGTCAGTCGAGCATCAACGCCATCATCGCCATGGGCGTGACCTTCGTCATCCTGACCGCCGGCATCGACCTGTCGGTGGGCGCGGTGCTCGCCCTGACGGGCGCCTTCGCCGGCGCCATGACGGCCTCAGGCCTGACACCCTGGGTGGGCGTGCCCGGCACCGTTGCCGCCGGCGCCTGCCTTGGTGCCATTTCCGGGGCCTTCGTGGCCTTCGGGCGCATCCAGGCCTTCATCGTCACCCTGGTGGCCATGACCATCCTGCGCGGGGCGGCACTGGTCTTCACCGATGGGCGCCCGATCTCAATCGGCACCACGCCGGCCGCCGACCTGTTCTGGCAGCTCGGCGGCGGCTACTGGCTAGGCGTGCCCATTCCCATCTATTTGATGTTCTTCGTCTTCGTACTGTGCTGGGGCGTGCTGCATCACACCCGCTTCGGCCGACATGTCTATGCAGTGGGCGGCGGCGAGAAAGTGGCGCGCCTATCCGGCATCAACGTCGCCCGCATCAAGATCAGCGTCTATGCGATCTCCGGGGCCTGTGCGGCGCTGGCAAGCGTGGTACTGACCGCCCGCCTGGGGTCTGCCCAGCCCACCGCCGGCACCGGCTATGAGCTCGACGCCATCGCCGCGGTGGTGATCGGGGGCACCAGCCTGATGGGGGGCCGTGGGCGCATCTTCGGCACCCTGGTCGGTGCGCTGGTGATAGGCGTGCTCAACAACGCGCTCAATATCATGGGCGTGTCATCGTATTTCCAGATGATCGCCAAGGGCGCGGTCATCCTCCTGGCCGTGCTGCTCGACAGCCGGTCAAACTCGTCGTGACACGCCAGCACGACGCCTGTGCTTCACAACATGTTTGACAACACTCTGCATAACAAGACCTTAGGAGCCAGACCATGAAGAAACTGCTACTCGCCTCCGCCGTCGCCGCGGGCATCGGTCTCAGTGGCAACGCCATGGCCGATCGCATTGCCCTGGTGGTGTCGACGTTGAACAACCCCTTCTTCGTGACCATGCAGGAAGGGGCCGAACAGCGGGCCGAGGCCCTTGGCCACGAGCTGATCGTTCTGGATTCCGGCAATGATGCCGCCAGGGAGCTCTCCAACGTCGAAGACGCCTTGTCCCGCGACATCGACCTGCTGCTCATGAACCCGACCGACTCCGATGCTGCCGTATCCAGCGTGCGCTCTGCCAACGCCCGCAACGTGCCGGTGATCACCCTGGACCGCAGTGCCAACGGCGGTCGCGTAGCCTCACACATCGCGTCCGACAACGTCGCCGGCGGCCAGCTTGCCGGGGGCTTCATCGCCGAGCAGTTGGGGGGCGAAGGCCAGATCGTACAGCTCGAGGGTGTGCCGGGTGCTTCGGCCACCCGCGATCGCGGCGAAGGCTTCATGGCGGCGATCGAAGCCGCTCCTGGCCTCGAACTGGTGGCCTCTCAGCCGGCCAACTTCAACCGCACCGAAGGCCTCAACGTGATGGAGAACCTGCTGCAGGCCCATCCGGACATCCAGGCGGTGTTTGCCCAGAATGACGAAATGGCGCTGGGCGCTCAGCGTGCCCTGCAGGCTGGCGGCAACGACGACGTGATCCTGGTCGGCTTCGATGGCACCGATGCCGGTGTCCAGGCGGTGAAAGACGGCCTCATGGACGCCACCATTGCTCAGCGACCCGCGCTGATCGGGGCTCTCGGTATCAACACCGCCGATGCCCTGCTCAAGGGTGAAAGCGTCGAGGCCAATATCCCGGTGCCGCTGAAGCTGATCACTAAGGAATAAGCAGAGCCCATGGCTCGACTGAAGGACGTGGCAAAGCAGGCGGGGGTGTCGATCACCACCGTCTCTCACGTGGTCAACCAGAGCCGCACCGTTGCACCCGCGACCCGTCTGCGGGTGCAACGGGCCATCGCGGAGCTTGGCTATCGCCCGGATACCATTGCGCGCTCGCTGCAATCCAGGCGCAGTCGTACCATCGGCATGATCGTGACCAGCGCCGACAACCCCTTCTTCTCGGCGCTCATTCGCGGCGTTGAGGATCACTGCTTCGACTGCGGCTACAGCCTCATGCTTTGCAATGCCGACGACGTCGACGACAAGCAGGTCGCTTATCTCCACACGCTCCTCGAGCGCCGCATCGACGGGCTGATCGTGATGACCTCGCGCAACGGCCCTGGCTTTCTCGAGGCCCTGAACCGTCAGACCCTGCCCACCGTAATGCTGGATGCAGCCACAGCCCCGCGCCCGGATATCGCCGTGGTCAACGACGACTCGCGCCTGGGCGCCCGGCTTGCCATCGAGCACCTGCTTGCCCAAGGCCTTGACGATATCGCGCTACTCACCGGCCCCACCGACCACCCGCGCTCCCAGGAGCGCCTGGCCGGCGCGCTGGACGCCTGCCAAACCGTGGGCCTTACGCTGCCCTCAAGGCACATCATCACTACCAACCTGCTGGCCGATGGCGGTTATGCCGCCATGCGCGAACTGCTTGAAAAGGATCACCGGCCCCAGGCTGTGTTCGCCTTCAACGACCTGGCCGCTATCGGTGCCATTCGCGCCGCCCTCGAGGCGGGGCTCAGCGTGCCAGACAAGATGTCCGTGATCGGCTACGACGATATCGACGTCGGCCGCTATACCTGCCCCGCCCTGACCACGATTCATCAGCCCATCTACGAGCTTGGCGCCACCGCGATCGCACAGCTCATCGACCGCCTGGAGCATCAGCGCCCCTTCGCACCGTTAACCGCCCTGCCGCCGCGGCTGGTAGTGCGGGAGTCGGTCAGGCAGCGCGAACGCTGATCACATGCCTGCTCCTTACTCGGCCTCGTCGCCAATCCCATGGCGCTTCAGCTTGTTGGCGATGGTGGTGTGGGACACCCCCAGCCGACGCGCCAGCTGGCGGCTCGAGGGGTGCTTAGGATAGAGAGCGGCGAGCACGCGCTTCTCGACGTCGCCCATGATCTCACCGAGCGAACCCTCCAAGTCCACCCCGGCGAGCCCTGGCCCCTGGCCCACTTCAGGCAGGCGCAGGTGCGCCGGCTCAATGGTGCCGCCTTCACATAGCGAAACGGCCTGGAAGAGCACGTTCTCGAGCTGACGCACGTTGCCCGGCCAGTGATAGCTCGAAAGCCTCGCCTGAGCCGCCGGCGAGAGCTCGGGCAGCGGGCAGCCGATCTGGCGCGCGGCGCGGTCGAGAAAGTGCGCTGCCAGCTCCTCAATCCCGTCGAAACAATCGCGCAGCGGCGGGACCTGCACCGAGAGCACATTGAGGCGATGGTAAAGATCCTGGCGGAAGAGTCCCTCGGCGCAGAGACCCGGCAGGTCCTGCTGGGTGGCGCATATCACCCGCACGTCGAGATAGGTCTCCTCGTCGCTGCCCACCCGGCGAAAGCCGCCATCCTGCAGGAAGCGCAGCAGCTTGACCTGCAGCCGCGGGCTCATCTCACCCACTTCATCGAGAAAGATCGTGCCGCCGGCGGTCAGCTCCAAAAGCCCCAGCTTACCCTCCGGCCGGGCGCCCTCGAAGGCGCCTGAGGCATAGCCGAACAGCTCGGTCTCGGCCATCGACTCGGGCAGTCCCGCACAGTTCAGCGCCATGAAGGGCGCCTGGCCACGGGCGCTGGCCAAGTGGCAGGCTCGGGCCAGCAGTTCCTTGCCGGTGCCGGTCTCGCCCTCAATCAGCAGAGGCGCGTCCAGTGGCGCCATGCGCCGAGCCTCGCGAATCAGGTTGGCGAGTCGTGGGCTCGACTGAAAGATCGATTCGAAGCCGCGCAGCTCCTGGCGCTGGACCTGGTAGATACGTTCACCGATACGATCCGCACGATGCAGCGTCACCACCGCGCCGGCAAGCGAAGCCACATCGTCGTGCCGTTCCCGGTGCAGCGGCGCGATGTCGGCCAGGTAGGTGGCGCCCTTGAGCTTGAGACGCAGGCCATTGACCCGGGCATTGTTGCGCCGAATCAGATCCGGAAGATCCAGATCGGGCAGGTAGCGATCCAGCGACAGGCCCGGCACCTCGTCGACCCGCACGCCAAGCATCTGCCCGGCGGCCCGATTGGCCGCCACCACGCGCCCGTCCATGTCGATCGACATCACCGGTTCGGAGAGCGATGAGAGCAGCGCATCCAGCTCCAGATGACGCCGCTCGCTGGGCATGAGGCTGACGCGCTTGACGCCGAAAACACCGGGTATGGTCTCAAGCGTCGGCTTGAGGGAAGCCAGCTGGGCGTTAAGCAGCTGCGGCAGGTGCAGGTAGATGGTGTTGCCATGATCGCCGCCCACCTCGCCATGGGCCACGTTGACGCCATAATCGGCAAAGTGGGCGACGATGTCCCGCAGGATGCCGATCCGGTTCTGGCAGTGAAATTTCAGGCGCATGGCGATGTCCGGTAAGAATCCCTGTTAAAGGTAGCGGTGTGCCCGTGGCGCGACATGGCGTCACCGGGCATCACGGGCGTCAAGGCGCCGTGACTCGTCTGTAAAGCTAACGTGACACCCGACGCGCTTCAAGGCCATGAACCAGCGGCAGCGACGATTTCATGGCGTCTCAAGCACGCAACCGTCAACTTTTCGTGACGCTTTTCGCGCCAGACAGGTGGTCAGGTGGCATAAAAGCGACTTCCCACGAGTCCCGGCTCTCATAGACTGAGATCAGGCGAGAAGCACAAGACACTGCCGTGCCTTTCGCGACAGCTCGCAACGACCAATAACAAAAGCACGCCAACCGGAGACTGCTGTATGGCCACGCAGACCCAACCGATCGCCGCCAAGCCGAGCCAGTATCAGGCGCGAATGCCCGACGCCGAAGGCCACATCGCCTACAGCGACCAGGAACACGCCACCTGGCAAACCCTGATGCAGCGCCAGCTGCCGATCCTCGAGAACCGCGTCTGCCAGGAGTACCTCGACGGCATGGAGCGCCTGGCCCTGCCCGAGACCCGTATCCCCCAGCTCGCCGAGATCGACCGGGTGCTAGAAGCCACCACCGGGTGGCAGACCGCCCAGGTGCCGGCACTGATCCCCTTCGATACCTTCTTCGAGCTGCTCGCCCATCGCCGCTTCCCGGTCGCCACCTTCATTCGCACCCCGGAGGAACTCGACTACCTCCAGGAACCGGACATCTTCCACGAGATCTTCGGGCACTGCCCGATGCTGACCAACCCCGCCTTCGCCGACTTCACGGCGACCTATGGCAAACTCGGTCTGGCGGCGAGCCCCAAGGAGCGGGTCTACCTGGCGCGACTCTACTGGATGACGGTGGAGTTCGGCTTGGTCGATACCCCACAGGGACGACGCATCTACGGCGGCGGCATCATTTCATCGCCCAAGGAGACCCTCCACGCGCTGTCCGATGCCCCCGAGCACCATGCCTTCAATGCACTGGAGGCGCTGCGCACGCCCTATCGCATCGACATCCTGCAGCCGCTCTATTACGTACTTGACGATCTTGAGACCCTGCACGACCTTTCCCGACAGGACATCATGGCACTGGTGCATCGCGCCATGGAGCTTGGCCTGCATGACCCCAAGTTTCCGCCCAAGCCCAAAGTCGTCGACGCCTGATCATTGCCACCCTGATCATTGTTAAATAGACCGGCCGATTCGATGTCACCCTGACATCTCTGACCGCCCATTATCATCACCCAACCCCTGAGGATTACCCCATGAGCGATCTTTCCGAACAGCAGTGCGAAGCCTGCAGCTGGGATGCTCCCCACGTCACCGACAGCGAGGTCGAGATGCTTGGCCAGCAGATTCCCGAGTGGCAGATCATCGACCGCGATGGCATCATGCAACTGGAACGTGTCTTCAAGTTCCGCAATTTCAAGCAGGCCCTCGCCTTTACCAATCGGGTCGGTGACATTGCCGAGGAAGCCGGTCACCATCCCGCGCTTCTTACCGAATGGGGCAAGGTCACCGTGACCTGGTGGTCACATGAAATGAAGGGCCTGCACAAGAACGATTTCATCCTAGCCGCCAGAACCGACGAGGTTGCAGCCTAAAATGTTCGAGCAGATTCAGCGGGTGCCCGGGGACGCGATCCTCGGGTTGATCGAAGCCTTCAACAACGACACCAACCCCCAGAAAGTCGACCTGGGCGTCGGGGTCTACCGGGATGCCGCCGGCACGACGCCCGTGATGCGGGCCGTCAAGGAGGCCGAAGCCCTGCTGCTGAAGAACGAGACCACCAAGAGCTACATCGGCTCTCACGGTGATCCGCGCTACGGCAAGGTGATCCTGCCCATGCTGCTGGGCGAGGAGTCGCCGGTGCTGGCAGCCAACCGCGCCAGTGCGACCCAGTCGCCCGGCGGCACCGGGGCCCTGCGCCTGGCCGCGGACTTCATTCGCACCCAGCTGCCGGGCCGCGGCATCTGGGTCAGCGATCCCACCTGGCCGAACCACCTGGGCATCTTTCATGCCGCCGAGCTGAAGCTTGGCAAGTATCCCTACGTCGATGCCGACAACCGTCTGGACTTCCCGGGCATGCTGGCGGCGCTGAAGGAGATCCCGGTGGGTGACGTCGTGGTGCTGCACGCCTGCTGTCATAACCCGTCCGGCTTCGACCTGTCCCGTGAGCAGTGGCAGCAGGTGCTGGAGGTGGTACAGGAACGCGAGCTGCTGCCGCTGGTCGACTTCGCCTATCAGGGCTTTGGTGAAGGCCTCGAGGAAGACGCCTATGGCGCGCGCCTGCTGGCCGAGAATCTCGATGAGGTGCTGATCACCAGTTCCTGCTCCAAGAACTTCGGCATCTACCGTGAGCGCACCGGCGCCCTGGTGGTAATCGCCAAGAACCAGGAGCAGATGGAGAACGTGCGCTCCCAGGTCGCTATCGTGGCCCGCGAGAACTACTCCAACCCGCCCGCCCATGGCGGCGCCATCGTCACCGAGATCCTCGAGTCGGCGGAGCTGGCCGCGGTGTGGCGCGAGGAGCTGACCGAGATGCGCGATCGCATCAACGGCCTGCGTCGCGACTTCGTCGAAGCCCTGAAGCCCCATGGCCTGGCCGACAAGTTCGCCTGTGTCGGCGAGCAGCGCGGCATGTTCTCCTACACCGGCCTCAGCCCGGAGCAGGTCGACAGGCTGCGTGACGAGTTCGGCATCTACATGGTGCGCTCGGGCCGGGCCAACGTGGCAGGCTTCTCCGATGAGAACCTGCCCTACCTGGCCAAGGCCTTCGCGGCGGTCAACTAAGTAGGCACCCCCGCCACACCAGCACGCCCGGGTTCGCCCGGGCGTGTTGCGTTCTGCCCCTACCTCGCCTGAGCCGATGCCTTCCCGAACGACAAACCGCCCCGCCGGCGGTGCCGACGGGGCGGGAGATAGTCCGCAGACGGATGGATCAGCTTGCGTAGCGGCTGACGTCCAGATCTTTAGGGTCGATCTCTGTCTTGCGGCGATCCATCAGATCGGCCAGCAGATGGGCGCTACCACAGCTCATGGTCCAGCCCAGGGTGCCGTGGCCGGTATTCAGCCACAGGTTGTCGTATTTGGTGGCGCCAATGATCGGCGTGGAGTCCGGCGTCATCGGGCGCAGGCCGGTCCAGAATTCAGCCCGGCCGACATCGCCCCCTTCCGGGAAGACATCCTTCACCACCATGCTGATGGTGGCACGCCGCTTCTCGAGCAGACTCATGTCGTAGGAGGCGAGCTCCGCCGTACCGCCGACCCGAATGCGGTCGTTGAAGCGCGAAATCGCCACCTTGTAGCTCTCATCCATCACCGTCGACTGAGGCGCACCGCCTTCATCGGTGATCGGCACGGTCAGGCTGTACCCCTTGACCGGGTAGATCGGCAGGCGAATATCCAGATCCTTGACCAGGAACTTGGAGAAGCTGCCCATGCACACCACATAGGCATCGGCACTGATCTCGCCGGCGCTGGTCACGACCGATTCGACTCGGCCCGCGCTGCGCTTCAAGCGCTCGATGGTCACCCCGAAACGGAAGGTCACACCGAGCTGCTCGCGGCAGTAATCGGCCAGGCGGTTGGTGAAGAGATGGCAATCACCGGTCTGGTCGTCAGGCAGGTGCAGGCCACCGACGAACTTGCCAGGCACCCGGGCTAGCGCCGGCTCGACGTCCTTGATCTCCTCGGCATTGAGCAGCTTGTGACGCACCCCACACTGCTCGAGGATCCGCATGTCCTTGCCTACTGCAGCGACCTGACTCTCGTTGCGAAACAGCTGCATCAAGCCCTTCTGGCGATCCTCGTAGCGGATCCCGGTATCCTCGCGCAGCGCGTTGATGCAGCCGCGGCTGTACTCGGCGACACGCACCATGCGCTCCTTGTTGATCGCATAGCGCTCGGGCGTGCAGTTCTTGAACATCTGCATCATGAAGCGCGCCATGGTGGGGTCGGGCTTGGGCTGGATCTTGAGCGGCGCGTGTTCCTGGAACATCCACTTCATGGCCTTCTGGGGTATGCCGGGAGCCGCCCAGGGGGAGGAAAAGCCGAACGAGACCTGGCCGGCATTGCCATAGCTAGTCTCCATGGCCGGCGCGTCCTGGCGATCGATGACCGTGACCTCATGGCCCTGACGCGCCAGGTAGTACGCACTGGTGACACCCACCACACCGCTGCCGAGTACGACGACCTTCATTGCCTCTCCCCTTCTTGTTGCTGTCTTGTTGCTTTCGTTGGATATGCTGCGCCTCATGCCCGCCCCAATGACCATCAGGGCATGCCCCGTCAGCGCGCTGACGAGGGACACGAGTATAAGGGAGGGGAATCAGAAAAATATTCTGAATAAGATCATTTATATCGGATTAAAGCCCAAAATTAAGGCAATTAAGCAGCACTTAACCCTAATAAAAAGCCATAAAAAGAAAATATCACTGCGAATAGTCTATCGACGGACGTCGCTGCTGATATAACCACCAGGCGAGAGTGCCGGCCAGGACATTACCGATCGCCGCGCCCATGGCCAATCCGGCCATGCCCGCAAGCTGGCTGCCCAGCCACAGGCAGGGCAGATAGCAGACAAACAGGCGGACGCCCGACATCAGCATCGCCCCCAGCGGCCAGCCCAGGGCATTGCCGGCCGACACCACCACCATACACAGGCCCAGCAAGGCATAGCTTGGCAGCAAGAAGCGAATCAGCATGGCCAGATCATCACGGACCTCCGGATTGCCCGACAGCAAGAGTGCAACCCAGGGAGCCGCCAAGGCCAGCAGCACGCCCAGCGCCAACTGCCAGCCGATGATGACCCGAGCCGCCAGGCGCATCAGGCGGCGAATGGTGTCCCCATCGCCGGCGCCATGACAGCGCCCGAGCCAGGGCGGCAGTGACATGGTCAGCGCCAGTACCAGCATCAGCGATACCGTTTCCAGGCGACTGGCAAGGCCCCAGGCCGCCACGCTGGTCTCCCCGAGGGTCGCGACAATGCGGGTGGAAAGCATCGCTGCCAGGGGTGGCATCAGCTGACTGACCATGGCCGGCGCGGCGATTCCTGCAAACCCAGGCGCCGAACGGCGTGCCTCGGAAAGCAGCCCCTGCCAGGCCAACCAGTCATGACGAGCAAGACGCCCCGACAGCAACACCAGCCCGCCGCTGAACGCCAGCACCGTGGCCCAGGCCGCACCGGGAAGCCCCAGGCCCTCCCAGTCACCGACGCCGAAGATCAGCAACGGATCGAGCATCAGGTTGATCAGGCTAGTCACCACCATCAGCTTGCCCGGCAAGCGGGTATCGCCGTGGGCACGAAAGAGGCTATAGCCGAAGTAGACCAGGGCCCCCAACCAAGCCGCCAGAAGCTGAGGTCCCCAATAGGATCGAATCAAGGAAAGGCTATCGGACTCTGCCCCGAGCAGGGGAAACAGGCGGCCCTGCAAGGTCCACAGCAATAACGCCAACACCGCGATCACGCAGCCGGCAACCACTAGCACCAGGCTGCCCAGACGCCTAGCGCGTTCATGCTCACCAGCGCCCAGTACCCGCGACAGCTGGGCCGCGATGGCGATCCCCAGGCCCACCTGGACGCCGATGATCAGAAAGGATAGCGGAAAGGTAAACGACTGGGCGGCCAGGGGCGCCGTGCCCAGGCGGGCGATAAAGGCACTATCGACCAGCTGGAAGCCCAACAGGGCCATCACACCGATGGCCATCGGCCAGGTCTGGCGCCATAACCGACGCCCCAAGGATTCGCTCACTGCATCCGATACGGGCACATTGCCTCCAGGCGACTATGCAAAGGGGCGACATTGTACGCCCCACGACGCCATTGCGCAGGCCCGAAAACCGGGATAGTCATGCAAAATCAGTGGCTGAATCAGTGGCTCGGCAGTTGGCCACGGACCGCCATCAACGAGCTCTGCAGGCGACCAATATCGTCGGCGCTCATCGGCTTGAAGTAGTAAAACCCCTGCACCAGGTCACAGCCAAACTCGCGAACCAGCTCAAGCTGCTCCTCGTTCTCGACGCCCTCGGCGACCACTTCCAGGCCAAGCTGGTGGCCGATGAAGACCATCGCCGCCATGATGGCGCGATCGCTTGGCTCATCCGGGGCATCCCGCAAAAAACCACGGTCGATCTTCAACGACGTGATCGGAAACTGCTTGAGATAGCTCAGTGACGAATAGCCAGTGCCAAAGTCGTCGATGGCGATTTTCATGCCGCGATGGTAGAGCCGGCGCAGCGTAGTGAGGATGTGCTGATCAGCCCGTATCAAGACGTTCTCGGTCAGCTCGATGCCGATATCCCGAGTCGTCAGGCCAAACTGGTCCATGCAGCTTTCGAGGTAAGCGAAGACATCATGCTGGATCACTTGTTTGCCGGAAAGGTTGATGTCGATACGACAGTCCCCCAGGCCCGACGCCTTCCACTCGGCCTGCTGACGACAGGCCTCATGGATGACCCACTCGCCAATGCGATAGATCAGATTCGAGCGCTCGGCCACCGGGATAAACTCTGACGGCGGAATGCTGCCACCTTCGCAGGGGAACCATCGGACCAGGGCTTCCAGGTTCTCCACCCGACCACTGGTGGCAGCCACTTGCGGCTGATAATACAGCTCCAGCTCACCATCACGCAGCGCTCGCTGCAGACGCTCGACCAAACGGTACTCATGAATCAGCTCATCATGCAGACGCTGATCGAAGAGCCAGTAGGCCTGCCCGGTGGCAAGCTTTGCCCGGTTCTTGGCCACATCGGCATTCTGGATCAATTCGCGTGCACTACGCCCATTATCCGGATAGAGGCTGACCCCGAACTTAAGGCTGACATGCAACTCGCCAAGCCCGATATCGAAGGGTTCCTCGAAGGCTGAGAGCACCTTTTCGACCAACGGCATCGCGTTGCTGCCGGCCTCGAGATGCGGGAAGGCCATTACGAATTCATCGCCACCAAACCTGGACAGTAGATCAGAGCTTCGCTGGCAGCTACGCAAGCGATGAGCAACCTCAACCAGCAGGCGGTCGCCGAGCTCGTATCCCTCGGCATCGTTGATCTCGCCAAAGCCTTGTATATCGGCGAACACCACGGCGACCACTTCTCCCAGCCGCCCGGCATTGGCCAGACACTCATTGAGCTGGGTCGCAAACGTCCCGCGATTGGGCAGCATGGTCAGGGAGTCGAACCGAGTGACAAAGTCCAGGTCTCGCCGAGCCTGTTTCTGGTCGGAGAGGTCGACATCGATGCAGAACATCAGCGGTTCTTCGGTATGCTCGCCAAGCATGACATGGTGGGAGAATACCGACACCGGCTCGCCGAACTTGCGCTTGAGTTCGAGTTCAGTGGCCGGAATCTCGATGCCCTCCTGCACCCAGGCACGATGGGCATCGATGACCCCGTAACGCATCTCGCTAGGAATGATCAGGTCTTCGAGCAGCTGGCCCTGTGCCTCATGACGCGTATAGCCATAGAGCTCGGTACTGGCCGAGTTCCAGTAGATGACGCGCCGATCGCGATCGTAACCCTGCACGGCCACCTTGGGCAGGCTTTCCAGCAGGGCCCGAAAGCGCTGCTCGCTTTCGGAATAGTGGCGCTGAACCCTCTCGAGATCGCCAGCCCCCGATGTGACCGCCGCTTCATCGCGCAGGATTCGCTTCAGGCAGAAGTAAAGCGCCAGGCACAGTAGCACTATACCGGCGATCTGGAGAAAGTGCGGATTATCGAGGGTGGCGCAAATCAAGACCGCCACGGCGATCAGACCAGAAAACATCAGCGTTCTGGTATACCGCCATGTGGCTAGCCGATTGAAAACGCTAGATATGTGCCGAAAGGCAAAAGGCAAGTACACGTCTCCCAGATCATCGTAGGGCACCGCCGGCAACTTCGCTCAAGACTATCCTCTCGGCGAAGTGTGGCAATACTCACACCCCAATAACTTACTGTGATCCTTCATGATGCCTTCCATGCTGAAGGGCTACACGCCATGCGTCTCCCATCCTAGCTTAAATACGAGCTGATCGTATCGTGGCTGTGAGAAATTTACACGTTTGATTGGCTTTCTTGACCAACTATCTCAAACCTTGAGGGGTTGCCTTTGTAGCAGCTTTTCCTGCTGCCAGTACTGGCAGCATAACCCCAAGAGGTATGAGACCATGAAAAACGAAAGCCTGAAACACGGTTACGACCTGTCTGCTGTCGCCCAGCCAATCCTCCCGGCTTACTGGGAGCCTAGCGTCTTTCAGGAACTGTCTCGCCAAGGCTGGAGCCTGGCCGACATCTCGTCGCACATCGATCTGGATGCCTGGGCAAGCTTCCTGCCCACTCTCCCCAGGGACCCCTATGTGAACCGCCGCTGGAAGCGCATGTCCTGGCTGAACATCACCGAAGACGGCGAGGTGGACGTCATGGGCGACTGCCCCATGGCGCAGGGCGGTGCCTTCAACGATGCGGAAAGCATGGCCGACAAGCTTCGCTACTACCCGGCCCTGGAAGAGCGCTTCACGGAACGTCAGGACGTCAAGGCCTTCGTCAAGGCCTGGGCCAAGCTGTGGGGGATCGGCCCACGTGAGCCGATCCTCATGCAAATTACCGGCAGCCGTGGCAAGGGCATGGTCGACCCACTGCAAGGGCAGGGGATTCATGCCGACGGCTGCAAGTTCCTGAGCATCCTGGTCATCAATCGCGACAATGTCGATGGCGCTACCAATCGCCTGTATGCCGACAAGGCCGGCCAGCAGCCGTTGCTGGAGCACGTCACCGACCCCGGACAGGTATTGCACCTGTATGATGACCGGCTCTTCCACAGTGTCGATGCCATGACCCAGCGGGATCAGAGCCGTCCCTTCGAGCGCTTTATCATCATCATCAATTGTCGCTTCGTGGACGGATTCCAGAACCGCATGCTCCGTCGTCACTTCCCCGATGCCGTGCTAAACAACGTCTTCTAACACAGTCCAATCACCCTAGGAGAAACCACAGACAACAGGGGCAACATGACTGACTATCCCGAAAGCAGCGAACGGAACTCGCGAACCGGCCAACTTCGTTGGCCGGTTTTTTTATCTCACCTCAGGCTGCACTTTCCACAGACCTTTCCCACAGAACTGTTGCCATCAAACTTGTCCGTTGCGGCATAAAAAAAGCACCACCGGTCGCCCGGCAGTGCCCTGGTCATCACCTGTACGAGGCGCGTCTTACTGACGAATGCCTTCAAAGGTCACATAGAGCTCAAGCTCTTGCATCGGCGCCGGCATGCTGCTCATGTCGATGTCAAAGTCGGCAAGCGTCAGGGTAGTGCTGCCCTCGAAGCCTTGGCGATAGTTGCCCCACGGATCTTCACCACCGCCGATGTGCTCGACGTTCATCTCGATTTCCTGCGTCTTGCCATGCAGGCTCAGCTCGCCTGTCAGCACACCCTCACCTTCGCCGGTCGACTCGAAACCGGTAGATGTAAAGGTGGCCGTCGGATATTCCCCGGCATTGAGGAAATCTTCACTGAGAATATGCTTATCACGCTCGGCCTGGTTGGTGTTCAGGCTTTCGACATCAACCTCCATGGACACTGAGGACGCTGCCAGGTTCTCGGGATCGTAGCTGAAGTCGCCACTGAACTCCTCGAAAGAACCCAGAATGTAGGAGAAGCCCAAGTGACTGATCTTGAACTGTACGAAGGCATGCTGCCCTTCGGTATCGATCATGTAATCAGCGGCCTGAGCCTGGCTCACGGGCACCAGAGCGGCAGCGGTCAGGGCGGCTAGTGCTGTCTTCTTCAACATCATCTTGCTCCTTCTTGGATGAAAGCTTGTCTGGGCACCGACTTGGCGGCGCCCGGCATTGGAAGACTGATGCAACGCATCAAAACACCGTCACGGCTTGCGCGAGATACGCGGGTTAACCATGCGAACCAGAACGTCATGGCGGTCAATAACGTGATGCTTGAATGCGGCCAGCATGTGAACGATAGCGAGACCGATCAGGGCCAGAGCGAGATACCAGTGGACAGTTCCGGCAAGCGTTGCCTGGCGAGGCAGGTCGCTGACAATGGCCGGCACCTCAAACCAATCGAATACGCTGATGCCGCGCCCATCGGCAGTAGAAATAAGGTAGCCGCTGACGAGAACGGCCACCAGCAGCACATAGAGCCCCAGATGGCCAAGCTCGGCGGCAAGCCGCTCGAACCTTGCTCCGGGCAATGCCGGCGATGTGCTTGCGGTTCGCCAGGTCAGGCGTAAAAGCGTCGCAGCGAACAGCAGCATGCCGATCGAACGATGCCACCAGGGAGCCAGGTTATACCAGCTGTCGTAGTAGCCTAGATCGGTCATCCACCACCCGAGGGCGAAGAGTCCGACGATCGCGACAGCACTGACCCAGTGCAGCACAATGCTGACGATGCCCCACCCTCGGCGAGTATTACGCCACATTCCCCTGCCCTCCTGGCCTTGGTAATGGGTGCCACCGCAGTGGAGCTGCCGCTACGTGAAGAGTTGACTGTATATCAGTTCCTGATCATACCTATCGGGCCCGCGTGGAACAGCGCAAAAATATGAACGTTTCATGTACTTTACGCCAACGATGGCCGTGGCCTGCCCCAGACACAGCAACGCCCCGACAAGCGGGGCGCCATTCATGGACATGAGCCGGATAAACGTCAGCTCATCAGCGCATCGAGCCCACGGGCCAGATCGCCCTTGATGTCCTCGATATCCTCAAGGCCCACCGAGACTCGGACAAGCCCTTCGGCGATGCCGGCAGCGAGCTTCTGCTCATCGGAGAGACGGCCATGAGTCGTCGTGGCGGGATGGCCAATGGTGGATTTCACGTCCCCCAGGTTGCCAGTAATCGACAGGATGCGGGTCGCATCGATGACCGACCAGGCCGCCTCGCGGCCACCCTCGACTTCGAAGCCCAGCACCCCGCCGAAACCGCGCTGCTGATCGGCGGCCAGCCGATGCTGCGGGTGGGTCTCAAGGCCGCTGTAATGAACCTTGCTCACCGCCGGATGTGCGTCAAGGAAATGCGCCAGCGCCAGCGCATTGTCACAGTGGGCGCGCATGCGAAGGCTCAGCGTCTCCAGGCCCTTGAGGAACACCCAGGCGTTGAAGGGGCTCATGCAGGGCCCGCAGGTCCGCACCACTCCGTAGAGCGCTTCGAGTTCCTTGTCACGACCGACCACCGCACCGCCCAGCGCACGGCCCTGGCCGTCCAGATACTTGGTGGCCGAGTGGATCACCAGATCGGCGCCCAGCGCTAGCGGGCGCTGCAGCGCCGGCGTCAGGAAGCAGTTATCGATCGCCAGTAACGCGTCATGGCGATGAGCGATCTTGGCGAGGGCCGGGATATCCACCACCTCGGAGAGCGGATTCGACGGCGTCTCCGCGAACAGAAGCCTGGTCCGCGGGGTCATCGCCGCTTCCCAGGCCTCCAGATTCGACAGCTCCACGTAGTGGGTAACGATGCCAAACTTGGCGAGGTACTTGTCGAACAGGCTGACCGTGGAGCCGAACAGCGAGCGCGACGCGACGATCTCGTCGCCGGCCTCTAAAAGCCCCAGCACCGTGGACAGAATGGCGGCCATGCCCGAGCTGGTCGCGACACAGCGCTCGCCGCCTTCCATGGCCGCCAAGCGCTTCTCGAAGGTGCGCACCGTGGGATTGGTGAAACGCGAATAGATGTTGCCCGGTTCTTCCCCGCCGAACTTGCGCGCCGCCTCGGCGGCACTGCCATAGACGAAGCTCGACGTCGGGAAGATCGGCTCACCGTGCTCCTGTTCCGCGGTGCGGGCATGGCCAGCGCGGATCGCCTGGGTATCGAGCGCCCAGTCATGCCAGGCCTCAAAGCCGCTTTCGTCGTTCATGCCGTCTCCCTTCAAGCGAATTCGTCGTCCTGATCATCGTCCTGATTGTGCATGCCGACCAGGGCATGGTCACCGGCGCTATGATCCTTGGCGGAGTCGTTACGCGAGGCTTGCAGGTTGTTCAGGTAGGCCTCATCGATATCGCCGGTGATGTAGCGGCCATCGAAGACCGAGCAGTCGAAATCTTCCAGCGCCGGATTGACGTCACGACAGGCCGTCTTCAGGTCTTCGAGATCCTGATAGATCATGCGATCGGCACCGATCAGGTCGCCCACCTCAGCCTCGGTGCGACCATGAGCAATCAGCTCTTCGGCCGACGGCATGTCGATGCCATAGACGTTCGGGTAACGCACGGGCGGTGCGGCGGAAGCAAAGTAGACCTTGTTGGCGCCGGCCTCGCGGGCCATCTGGATGATCTCGTTGCAGGTGGTGCCACGCACGATGGAATCATCCACCAGCAGCACGTTCTTGCCCTTGAACTCGACGTCGATGGCATTGAGCTTCTGACGCACCGATTTCTTGCGCATCGTCTGCCCCGGCATGATGAAGGTCCGCCCGATATAGCGGTTCTTCATGAAGCCTTCACGGTAGGTCACCCCAAGATGCTGGGCGAGTTCCAGCGCCGAGGTCCGCGAGGTATCGGGAATCGGGATCACCACGTCGATGTCGTAGTCCGGCCACTCCTGACGGATGCGATCGCCCAGCTTACGGCCCATCTGCATGCGTGTGCCGTAAACATAAGCACCGTCGAGGATGGAATCCGGACGCGCCAGATAGACATGCTCGAAGATGCAGGGGGCAAGTATGGGATTGTCGGCACAGGACTGGGTATGAATATTGCCATCGAGGTCGACGAAGATCGCCTCGCCCGGGGCCAGGTCGCGGTGCAGTTCAAAGCCGCCCACGTCCAGCGCCACCGACTCCGAGGCGATCATCACCTCCTGGCGCCCTTCTTCCTGACGGGTGCCGAAGACCACCGGACGAATGCCGTGAGGGTCACGGAAAGCAACCATGCCATAGCCGTTGATGATGGCCACGGCCGCATAGCCACCGATGCAGCGACGATGCACCCGACGAACGGCGTCGAAAATGTCCTCCGGGCCCATGCTCAGACCCTGCTTGCCGAGCTCATGGGCGAAGACGTTGAGCAGCACCTCGGAGTCGGAGCTGGTATTGATGTGACGCAGGTCGCTTGAGAACAGCTCCTGCTTGAGCTGGTCGGAGTTGGTCAGGTTGCCGTTATGGGCAAGCGAAATGCCGTAGGGCGAGTTGACGTAGAACGGCTGTGACTCCGCTTCGCTGGAGGACCCGGCAGTCGGATAGCGTACATGGCCGATCCCCAGGTTGCCCTTGAGGCGGCGCATATGGCGGGTGTGGAAGACATCACGCACCAGGCCATTACTCTTGCGCAGCAGGAAGCGTCCCTCGTGCCAGGTCATCATCCCGGCGGCGTCCTGTCCGCGATGCTGAAGGACCGTCAGGGCGTCATACAACGCCTGGTTCACCGCCTGATTGGCCATTAGGCCTACGATACCGCACATTCCGGCTTACCTCGCTTGCAATGGTGCTTCGACGCCGAACGGGCCGACGCCATGAAAAAACGGTTCAGGGTGCGCCATCCTCGCGCGCAGGAGCGGTGTCGCTCGCCGGGGCGTCCTGCCCCAGAATGTCTGGCAGAGAGAGTGAGCGCAGCTGCTCGGCACGCGCTGGATCCTGGCGTTCCCAGGCCGCAACGCGATCGAGCGTCCAGGCTTCGAGACGCTCGAAGGTAGGCCGAACCTCGGCATTCTGCCAGGCGCTGAGCTGCTCGAGCGGCGTAAAACCAATCAGCAGCGTGGCCAGCACCAGGATCACTCCGCCCTTCAGGGTGCCGAACACGGCACCGGCAATCCGGTTAAAAAAGCCCATGCCGACCCACTCGACGGCGGCATGCAGAAGGCGGATGACGATGCCGCCAAGCATGATGACCACGAAGGTCACCAACACGAAGGCCAGCACCAGACGGCCATCGGGGCTGTCGATCAACCCGGACAGCATGTCCGCCACTGGCTCGGCGAAGAAGCGTGCCGCCAGCAGGGCCAGCACCCAGGTAGCGAGACCCAGGCCTTCCTGGACCAGACCACGCATGAAGCCGGCCAGCATGGTAACGGCCAGCACCCCCACAAAGATCCAGTCGATCCACGTCAGCGTCATGGTGACATCCTCACCACCAGACCCTGCAGATTGGCCTTGGCCTTGAGCTCGCTGCGCGCACGCTCGCCATCCTCGGCGCTAGCATAGGGGCCAACATAAACAGCGGTCAGGTCATTGCCCCGTGGGCGACTAAAGACGTTGAAGCCCTGGGTCTCAAGCTTTTTCGCCAGGCGCTCGGCGTTGCCTGGCTCACCAAAGCTGCCGGCCTGCACCGACCAATCGCCGGAGGCAGCACGCTTGGCTTCCGCCGCCCGAGCAAGCTCAGCGATGGGGTCTGCTGACTGTTCTGCCCCAGCGGTGTCGGCCTGATTCTGAGGTGCAGCGGCCTCAGAGGCAGATGTCGACTCTCGGGAGGCGACGGTCGTCGCCCCTGCTGAGTCGGATGCGGCGTCTTCTGAGACGGCTGAAGACTCTTGTGAGGCCTCAGGGTCGTCGTTGCCACTTATCATGCTCGACTGAGCTGGGGCCGAGGCATTCTGCTGACCCTCCACATCGCGGGATGTCTCATCGAGCCGATTCGGCGGCTGCGGGTCATCGACCTCCACGCGCTCGACGTCCAGCGGCGCCTCGATGCTGAGCATCGGCTGGGGTCGCTCATCTCGTGATACCGGGTCGTCGAAGAGCATCGGCAGAAAGATCACTGCCAAGGCTAGCAGGATGATCGCCCCACTCACTCGTTCACGCATTCCGTACTTCATTCACCCCTCCCCGGCTCGCCTTCCTGGCGCGCCACTTATCTGCTACGCCTGCAGCGAAGGATCGTCCGCTGACGATTCCCAGCGCGCCAGCACCTCCGCCACGGTAAAGAAGGACCCACACACCAGCACTTCATCTTCAGCCTCGAGGTGCGCTTCGAGCCAGGACGCCCCGGCGGCCGGCGAGTCGGCAAGCGACATCACCTTACCGCCTCGGGAGCGAATCAGATCGGCCAGATCGCCGGCAGACCGGGCCCTGTCGCCGCCAAGGCTGGCCGGCACCCAGGCATCAACGACCTCGGCCAATGCCGTCACCACACCGTCGGCGTCCTTGTCAGCGAGCATGCCCAGCAGCGCGACGCGACGCCCGGCACAGGGCCGCTGCGACAGCCGGTCGGCGAGATAGGCGGCGGCATGAGGATTATGTCCCACATCCAGGCACCAGTTGCCTCGCCACTGCATGCGCCCGGCGAGCACCACCTCACGGAAGGCACGGCGACAGGCCTCAGCCTCGAGGGTCACACCGGCGAGTGCCAGCGCCTGCAGCGCAGAGGCCGCATTGTCCAGCGGCAATCCGGGATCAGGCAGCGCCGTGAGAGCAAGGCCTTCGCCCTGGGCGTCATGGCCCTGCCAGCACCAGCCCTCGGCGGCAGCGCTCTGGGTGAACTCTCGTGCCAGGCAGTGCACCTGTGAACCCAGCCGGGCCGCCGTGTCGTGGACGCTTGCCGGCAGCGATGCACTACCCAGCACCGCCGGGCGCCCGGCCCGCAGGATACCGGCCTTCTCGCGACCGATGCCCTCGAGGTCGGTACCTAGAAATGCGGCATGATCCTGGGCCACGGTGGTGACCACCCCGACATCGGCATCGATGACGTTGACGGCATCCAGCCGGCCGCCCAGCCCCACCTCCAGAATGGCGAGATCCGGATGGCGCTGGCCAATCGCCCAGAGCCCGGCCAGGGTTCCGGCCTCGAAATAGGTCAGGCTGACCGGCTCATCCTCGAGGCGCGCTGCCTCGACTCGGGCGAAGCCCTCGATCAGGGTCGCGTCGCTGGCCTCCTCGCCGTCAAGGCGCAGACGCTCGTTGTAGCGCAGCAGATGAGGCGAGGTGTAGGTAGCGGTAGTAAGCCCGTGGGCGCGAGCCAGGGCGTCGAGCATGGCGACCGTCGAGCCCTTGCCGTTGGTTCCGGCCACGGTGATGATCTTGTCCGCGACACGGGCTTCTACACGGGCGTCTACACGCTCTGCCGCACCGGTTTGGGAAAGCCCCAGACGCGCGGCGACCTTGGCCACGCGTTCGAGGCCAAGGTCGATGCTGACCGGATGCTGCTGCTCGAGGCGCTCGAGCCAGCCCTCAAGGCTTGAGGGCTGGCGGTCACTGACCCGCGAAGATGGCGGTTGAACTGCGCTCATGACGGCTGGTGTCAGGCCTCGCGGTTAACGTCTTCGGTCTCTGGCTCGGCCAGGTCTTCGGCCTCATCAAGCAGATCCGGCTCTTCGCTCTCCGGCAGGCCGGAGGCTGGCTGGTGGGTCAGCTTGCGCAGCACGCCGCCTAATCGATCCCGCATTTCCTGGCGATGCACGATCATGTCGACAGTGCCATGCTCGAGCAGGAACTCGCTGCGCTGGAAGCCTTCCGGCAGCTTCTCGCGGACCGTCTGCTCGATCACCCGCGGACCGGCGAAACCGATCAGGGCATTGGGCTCGGCGACGTTGAGATCACCAAGCATCGCAAGCGAGGCCGAGACACCGCCGTAGACCGGATCGGTGAGCACCGAAATATAGGGAATACCGGCCTGCTTGAGCTTCTCGAGGGCCGCCGAGGTCTTGGCCATCTGCATCAGCGAGAACAGGGCTTCCTGCATGCGCGCGCCACCGGACGCGGCGAAGCACACCAGCGGAACCCCCTCCTCGAGAGAACGCGTCGCGGCCTGTACGAACTTCTCGCCGACCACGGCCCCCATGGAACCGCCCATGAAGCTGAACTCGAAGGCCACGGCCACCAGCGGCATGCCATCCAACTGGCCGCGCATAGCGATCAGGGCATCGTTCTCGCTGGTATTCTTCTGGGCCGCGCCGAGGCGATCCTTGTACTTCTTCGAATCACGAAACTTGAGACGATCCACCGGCTGCAGATCGGCCGCAATCTCTTCGCGGCCGTCCTGATCGAGGAACCAGTCGAGACGCTTGCGCGCGGTCAAGCGCAGATGATGGTCGCACTTGGGACAGACGCTCTGGTGCTTTTCCAGCTCGGGGAGGTACAACACCCCTTCGCACTTGGGGCACTTGCGCCACAGGCCATCCGGCACGCTAGCGCGACGGTCCTTGCGCTGAATGCGCCCCATGGAGGGCACGATCTTGTCTAGCCAGCTCATATCAGAAGGTTTCCATCATGCGGGGCCCGGCGCGACCGGGCCGATGTTGATTCAAATGTCGCAGCGCGTCATGCGCTCATCGGCGTCAGGCGTCCAGCGCCTGACGCATCTCGCCAAGAATATCCTTGAGACGCGGCGCGATGGCCGCCGGATCGTCGACGCAGGCAGCGATCTGTCCGACCAGCACACTGCCGACGATGACACCCTCGGCGACCTTGCCCACGGCTGCTGCTGTCGCGCCGTCGCGAATCCCGAAGCCGACGCACAGCGGCAGGTCAGAGAGCTTGCGCAGCGGCGCCAGGTGCGCGTCGATTTCGTCGACGTTCAGCGTCGCGGCACCGGTCACGCCCTTGAGCGAGACATAATACAGATAGCCTTCGCCATGGGCGCTGATTGTACCGGCGCGAGCATCCGAGGTGGTAGGGGCCACCAGGAAGATCGATTGCAGACCGCGCGCCTTGAGCACGGGGCCGAATTCATCCGCCTCTTCGGGCGGCATGTCGACGGTCAGCACGCCATCAACGCCGGCATCGCTCGCCTGGTCGGCGAAGGCCTCGTAACCCATGCGCTCGATGGGGTTCAGATAGCCCATCAGCACCACCGGGGTGTCGGAGTCCTGTTCGCGGAACTCACGCACCATGGCAAACAAATGGGTGAGACGGGTGCCGTGCTTGAGTGCTCGTTCGCAAGCCTTCTGGATTACCGGGCCATCGGCCATCGGGTCGGAAAACGGCACCCCCAGCTCGATAATATCCGCGCCGGCCTCGACCAGTGCATGCATGAAGCCCACGGTGTACTGTGGCGCGGGATCACCGGCGGTGAGGTAGGGAATCAGGGCCGTGCGGCCCTGCGCCTTGAGCGTGGCGAAGCGTTGGTCGATTCGGTTCATACCCTTGTCCTGGTCGCGGTCCACGATTAAATCTCGATGCCATCAAGCTTGGCGACGGTGAGAATATCCTTGTCACCGCGCCCCGAGAGATTGATGACGATATGCTGGTCGGGCCGCATGGTCGGGGCCAGTACCTTGGCATAGGCCAGCGCGTGGGCCGACTCGAGGGCGGGCATGATGCCCTCGACATGAGTAAGCTCGCGGAATGCCTCGAGCACCTCCTTGTCGTTGGCGGCCACATAGTTGACGCGGCCGACATCCTTCCACAGCGCATGCTCAGGCCCCACGCCCGGATAGTCGAGACCAGCCGAAATGGAGTGAGTCTCGGACACCTGGCCGCCTTCGTCGGACATCAGGTAGGTGCGGTTGCCGTGCAGCACGCCCCTTGGGGCATTGCCGGTCAGCGGCGCCGCGTGGCGACCGGTCTCGACGCCGTCACCGCCAGCCTCGACGCCGTACATGACGACGTCCTCGTCCTCAACGAAAGGATAGAACAGGCCGAGCGCATTGGAGCCACCGCCAACGCAGGCGATCAGTGCATCCGGCAGGCGTCCGATCTGCTTGAGAGACTGCTCCCGGGCCTCGCGACCAGCCACAGCGTTGAAGTCGCGCACCAGCATCGGATAGGGGTGAGGGCCGGCGACGGTACCAATGATGTAGAAAGTGTTATCGACGTTGGTCACCCAGTCGCGCAGTGCCTCGTTCATGGCGTCCTTGAGGGTGCGCGAACCAGACTCGACCGGGATCACGGTAGCGCCCAGCAGCTGCATACGATAGACGTTGAGCTTTTGGCGCTGGACGTCTTCGGCGCCCATATAGATGGCGCATTCGAGGCCCAGGCGGGCCGCCACGGTGGCCGTCGCCACGCCGTGCTGGCCGGCACCGGTCTCGGCGATGACCCGTGGCTTACCGCTCTTCTTGGCCAGCAGGGCCTGGCCGATGGTGTTATTCACCTTGTGAGCACCGGTGTGGTTCAGGTCCTCGCGCTTCAGCCAGATCTGCGCACCACCCAGTTCCCTCGACCAGCGCTCGGCATGGTAAAGCGGAGAAGGACGGCCCACGTAGTGGGCCAGATCATGGTCGAATTCGGCCTGGAAATCGGGATCATCGCGAAGAGCCAGATAGGTCTCTTCCAACTCCTCCAGGGCGAAGCTCAACGTTTCCGAGACGAACCGGCCGCCGTAGGCGCCGAAATGGCCTCGTGCATCCGGCATGCGGGTCAGGTCGCTGAACTTGGTCACGAAAGACACCTCACAGGGTCACTGGAACTTGGATGGGTAGGTCGTAAGAACTTGGCGCAGGAAATCGTCGATCTTGGCCGCCGCCTTGATGCCGGGCGATGCTTCAACGCCGCCGGAAACGTCCACGGCAAAGGGGCCAACTGCACGGATGGCCTGCTGTACATTCATCGCGTGCAAACCTCCCGCCAGAATAACAGGTTTTGCCAGGTTTGCGGGGATTCGGGACCAGTCGAAGGTCTCGCCGGTTCCGCCGGGAACACCGGGTTTATAGGCATCCAGCAGCAGCGCCCGAGCCTTGCCATAGGCGCCTGCAGCGGCCTCGAGATCGACCCCTTCCCGCATACGCAGCGCCTTGATGTAGGGCCGCGAAAACCCTTCGCAGACATCAGGTGTCTCGTCGCCGTGGAACTGCAGCAGATCGAGGTGCTCACAGGCCGCCTCGACGAACTGCGCATCCTGATCAACCACGAGGCCGACGCGTGTCACGAAGGCAGGCACCCGAGCACTCAGTTCAGCCAGCCGCGCAAGATCGATGGCGCGTTTGCTGCCCGGCCAGAGCACGAACCCCAGCGCATCGGCTCCGGCAGCAACGGCCGCATCAACGTCTTCCTCTCGGGTAAGACCACAGATTTTTACACGCGTGCGCTGCATGTCAGGCCTCTCGTTGCGGTCGGCGGCGTTTAGGGCAAGCCCTTATCAGGGCGTGGAATCTAGAGCAGCCCACCCCAGGGCGGCCCAATCCTCTAGCGCGGTTTGCCCGCTTCGATAAAGCCCGGTGGCACCGAGGCATGGGTCGGCCGGGAACGGCGGAAATCAACCAGCGGACAGTCCGGCAGCTCCCGCTCGCCGGTCCACTCGCCGAGGAAAGCCAGCAGGTTCGGCCCAAGGGGCTCTCGCGGCAGTTCATAGACGTCATCGTAGACCGAGTCGACGAAGTGCAGGCCGCATCCCGGTGCCGTGGCGCTGCCCTGGGTACGATCCTTGAGGGCGAGCAGCCGCGCCAGGTAGTCCCGCCCCTGCTCGCCGCGACCAACGGCGATCAGCGCGCCGACGATGTTGCGAATCATGTGGTGCAGGAAGGCATTGGCCTGGACATCGACCACCACCAGCGCCCCATGTCGATGCACCTCGATGAAATGCAGGTGGCGCTGGGTGGTCTTGGACTGACAGCCCGCGGCGCGGAAGCTCGAGAAATCATTTTCGCCCACCAACGCCTGGGCCGCTTCATGCATGGCAGGCACATCCAGCGGATCACGACACCAGGTGGCATTGGCGCGTTCCAGTACCGGGCGACTGGGCTGATTGAGAATGACGTAACGGTAGCGCCTGCCAAGCGCCAGGAAGCGGGCGTGAAAATCGTCCGGTACCGCTTTGATCCAGTGCACGGCGATATCACGCGGCAGGTTGGCATTGGTACCAAATACCCAGGCCTTCTCGGAGCGCGGCGCCGGGGCATCGAAATGCACAATCTGACGGGTCGCATGAACGCCACTGTCAGTTCGACCGCTGCAGTGAACGGTGACCGGCGTATTGGCCACACGGGCCATCGCTTTTTCGAGCGCCCCCTGCACCGAGGGGGCCTGCTTCAGGCGCTGCCAGCCACAGTAGCGGCTGCCGTCATACTCGACCCCCATGGCCATTCGGCCAGTCAGGGGATGCTTTTCATCAAGGGACTCGAAAAGGGGCATCGGCTCATCATAGGTTGTGCTGGGCGATCAGGCGGCTTGCCTGTTCCCGGGTCTCACCATCCCCTTCTTCCAGTGCCCGAGCGAGCAGACCTTGTGCCTGGTCATGGTCACCCTGCTTGAGGAGCGCCTCGGCATCGCCGACCAGCGCCCGAGCTTCCGGCGGGGAATCGGCAGACTGGCCATTATCCAGATGCAGCGGCTCGAAAGCCACCTCCTCAATGTCCAATTCCTCTTCGTTGACACCATGCGCCGAGCTACGGGAAGGCGTATCGGCCTGCCGCATCAGCGCTGCCAGGTTGCTGCCCGCATCTTCACCTACAGCAGGTGTATCCTCGCCGTCGGAAAGCGTCTCTTCATCGTCGGCAGACACATCGCCCCGGCTCGCAGCAGGCGTTTGCGACTGAGGAAATTCCACACTGGGCTGCATGAGCGTTTCTTCAGGTGCTGCGACATCAGGTTCCAGAGTCGGCGGGCGATAATCAATCACACGGTCGTTCGTCGACTCAGACGGCTCGCTCTCCTCGGTTGATGCCTCCTCGGCATCGCTGACGTCTGCCTGCCTCTCGGGCTGTCTCTCGGGCTGTCTTTCGAATGCTTCCTGCGCACTTTGGTCGCGCCCCTTCTTCTCACTCAGGCTGTCACTCTGGGGCTCGTCAGCAGTAGCTGAGGTAGCGGGATCTGAGTCCGCCTCATCCTGATCGCTGTTCGACGCTTCCTGTAAGGCCTCACTGATCTGCTCCGGCGCCACGTCCATTCCTTCCTGCCAGGACGGTCGGGCATGCCGGCCCTTGCCATCGAAGGCGACCGGGTCACGCTCGATGGGCGGACGGAACGTCGGAGCCGACTCGACCGGCGCCAGACCAATCGACGATGGTGTATCCACATCGCCTGCCGCCGGGGCCTGCTGCTGCATGCCGTCAGCGTAATCAGCACCTGAAGAAGCTTCAGCCGCGGATGGCGTCGGCACGGCCCGCTCACGGGCCAGCAGGCGCTCAAGCTCTGCCTGTCGCGCAGGGTCATTATCCACGGCAAGACGCTCAGCCTGCGCATGGGCCTGCCGCCACTGCCCTTGCTCGACCATGACCTTGACCAGCTTGAGTCGCAGGTCATGGCGGTCGGGCTCGGCGTCGAGCCCCTCTTCAAGCAGCGCCTGGGCCTTCTCGTAACGGCCATAGGCCATAAAGATCTCCGCCTCACTGACGGCCTCGGCCCGAGGCATCACCGCCTCTCTCGCGTCAGGAACTCCTCGTTCAGACGTACTGTCTTCCATGGCCTTGTGAGTCTCGCCCGCTGAAGAAGCCGCGAAAGCCGACACCTCCTCGGTGGCATGGGCCTTGTCGGCCGCCCGACGGCGACGCACTAGCCACCAGAGCACCAGCAACACGAGTACGCCGACGCCCGCCAGCTGACCGTAGAGGGTACGACCCACCTGACCAAGCGCGGCCCACAGCGGCATCAGGTAGCGTTCGACGACGCCCTTTGCAGCCGGCTCGCTTTCGGCTTGGGCAATGCTTTCGGGCTGGGAAATACTTGATGCCTGGCGTTCTGAAAGCGCCGACAGGCTGGCACGCAGACTGGCGACATCTTTGCGCAACGAGGCCAACTCGGCCTGGGCACGATCACGTTCATCGCGGATGGTGGCAAGGGATTGCTGGCTCTGAGAAAGCTGGGCTTCCAGCCGATCGAGACGCTGATCCTGCTCGCTCGTGTCAGACGCGGCGGCCTTAGCCTCGGACTCGATCTGAGCATCCGTCAGCAGGGTCAGGCGTTGTGTACCGGGCTGACCTTCGGGGGAAGCAGCGGCTCGAGGAGCGGACGCTGGCTCGGCCTGAGACGGCGGCTCGCCTGCCTGCCCAAGCGCCGGTGCGCCACCGGTTGCGTCTTGGGCAGGTTCGCCGGCAGCACTATCAGCAGCGTTCGCCGTGCCGCCACTTGCGGCTTGCTCATAGGTCGTCGATGACGTCCTGTTCGGGGCAGGTTCGCCGCGAGCAAAGGCGCTATTCTGAGCCTGCACCTGCTGCCAGGCGTCTTCAGAAGAGCGTGACGCAATCTGCTCCCGAGGTGGTACATCCAGCACGTAGCCTGCCCGCAGGCGATTGATATTACCTCCCGGAAAGGCGTCGGGGTTGGCATCCAGCAGCGCCATCATCATCTGCGATATCGATATATCGGCATCCGGGCGCAGTCGCTTGGCGACGCCCCACAGGGTCTCGCCGACGTTGACGTAGCCGGCCTCTCGCTCGCGGGATGCAACCGACGCCTGAGCAGGTTCTGCTTGGCGCCCGTTATCCTGCTGAGGGCTTTCCACAAGCTGAGGGCTCTCTCCTCGCTGAGGGTTCTCTATCCGCTGAGGGCTATCTACTGGCTGAGGGCTCCCTGCAGAGGGTATCGCCGGCGTGGCCGACTGCGAGCCGAAGCCGGGGGGGTCGAAGAGCAGCGTGACCTGACGCTGCGCGACACCGTCAGGCCCGTTTATGTCCACCAGCAGGTCGAGATAGGGGGTGCGCACCGCTCGCTCCGACTGGACCCGGACGGATAGTCCGCCCGACTGAGGCACGACCGTAAGAGTCAGTGCGTCGACCAGCAGGCTACGCTCGAGGCCGGCACGCCGGTAACCATCGGCATCGGCCAGGCTAACCGTCAGCCCCTGCGCCGATATACCCTGCGTATCCGTCAGCGGAATGATCGCTTCAAGCGGCGCTCCCAGCGCCGAGCCCACTTGTGCCTCCCCCACGCCCAAGGACCAGGCCGAGGGGCTCATGGCGGACAGCGACGTCAACAAGATGACCAGAGAAAACTTGCGGTTCATGGCGGCGATGGGCCTCACAGGGGTCGGAGGCAACGTACTCGCACATTAGATGTTTCAACTAAGAGTGTGAGTCACGACAGCCTAATCATCGAATTTTCATCTTATTCTACCCACACTTTTCGCTAACAGGGAGCGTCGAGTAAGGCAAAACGAGCCGCCATTTCAACGCTGACAATACCATGCAACACCGCCGCCTCAAGACGCGAGGCCGCTCATGGCCGGCGTTCGGTGACGCTCATCAGCAACAAAAACGCCTCCCCGAAGGGAGGCGTCAGAAACGACGTGCAGAGCGAATTACTGCTCGCGGAGAATCTTCAGCATGCGCTTGAGCGGCTCGGCGGCCCCCCACAGCAGCTGGTCGCCTACCGAGAAGGCAGACAGATACTCGCCGCCCATGGCCAGCTTGCGCAGACGGCCCACGGGTACATTCAGGGTGCCGGTCGCGGCAGCCGGGGTCAGACCCTCGATGGTGGCGTCCTTCTCATTGGCGATGACCCGCACCCACTCGTTGTGCTTGGCCAGACGATCCTCGATCTCGTCGATCGGCACATCCTGCTTGAGCTTGATGGTGAAAGCCTGGCTGTGAGAGCGCATGGCACCGATGCGCACGCACAGGCCATCGATGGGAATCGGGTTGTTATCGAGGCCGAGAATCTTGTTGGTCTCGGCGCCCCCCTTCCACTCTTCCTTGCTCTGGCCGTTTTCCATCGGCTTGTCGATCCAGGGCAGCAGGCTACCGGCCAGCGGAGCACCGAAGTTTTCGGTCGGGAAGCTTCCACTGCGCATGGTCTCGGTGACCTTGCGATCGATGTCGAGGATGGCACTCGCCGGGTCGGCAAGCTCGGTGGCCACGCTATCGCGCAGACCGCCCATTTGATTAAGCAGCTCACGCATGTGCTTGGCGCCGGAGCCGGAAGCGGCCTGATAGGTCATCGAGGTCATCCACTCGATCATGTTGGCCTCGAACAGGCCACCGAGACCCATCATCATCAGGCTGACCGTGCAGTTGCCGCCGGTGAAGGTCTTGGTGCCACGGGCCAGTTGGGCTTCGATAACGTCGCGGTTGACCGGGTCCAGCACGATGGTGGCGTCGTCGGCCATGCGCAGGGTGCTGGCGGCATCGATCCAATAGCCCTTCCAGCCGGTCTGACGCAGGTCCTTGTAGACCTTCTCGGTGTAGTCGCCGCCCTGGCAGGTGACGACCACGTCCAGCGCCTTGAGCGCGTCCAGATCGAAGGCGTCCTTGAGCGGGGGCACGTCCACGCCGACATCGGGCCCGGGCTGGCCGACCTGGGAAGTGGTGAAGAACACCGGCTCGATGCCGACGAACTCATTGTCTTCCTGCATGCGCTGCATGAGCACGGAGCCCACCATGCCACGCCAACCCACGAAACCGACTGTCAACATGTGAAGTCCTCCAGAAAAGAATTAGCGGGTAAGTATACACGAGCCGCCCCCGTCGCACAGATGGGGCCGGTTCTATCGAAATTTCAACCCTTTACAGGCGAACATGGATCACTCACTGAGCCCTGCCAAACCGGCCTTGCTGGCTCGAGCTTGAATGCCTGGCTCACTGTGTATTGAACGCCGCCAGCACGGCATCGCCCATCTCGCCGGTAGACACCTGGCGAGTACCGGCATAAGCAATGTCGGCGGTGCGCAGGCCATCGTCCAGCACTTTGCCTACGGCCGCCTCGATGCGCTCGGCCAGAGCCGCCTCATTCAGCGAGTAGCGAAGCATCATCGCCACCGAAAGGATAGTCGCCAGCGGATTGGCAATGCCCTGGCCGGCGATATCCGGCGCGCTGCCGTGGCAGGGCTCGTACATGCCCTGGCCGTCGGCGTTGAGCGAGGCCGACGGCAGCATGCCGATCGAGCCGGTGAGCATGGCGGCGGCGTCCGACAGGATGTCGCCAAACAGGTTGCCGGTGACGATCACATCGAACTGCTTGGGCGCGCGCACCAGCTGCATGGCGGCGTTATCGACGTACATGTGGGAGAGCTCGACGCCCGGGTACTCCGGTGCCAGCCGCTCCATGACCTCGCGCCACAGCATGGTGGCCTCAAGCACGTTGGCCTTGTCCACCGAGCACAGCTTGCCGCCGCGTTTGCCCGCCATTTCGAAGGCCACCCGACCGATGCGCTCGATTTCGCTTTCCGAGTAGACGTAGGTATTGAAGCCCACCCGCTGGCCGTCCCGCTCCTCGATGCCGCGTGGCTGACCGAAGTAGATGCCGCCGGTGAGCTCGCGCACGATCATGATATCGAGGCCGGACACTACCTCTGGCTTGAGGCTCGAGGCCTCCGCAAGCTGCGGATAGAGCAGTGCCGGGCGCAGGTTGCCAAACAGCGAAAGCTCCTTGCGCAGCCCCAGCAGGCCCTTCTCGGGACGCTTGCTGATATCTTCGAGCTTGTCCCACTTAGGCCCGCCCACTGCGCCTAACAGGATCGCATCCGCGCTGCGTGCCTGGTCGAGGGTCACCGCCGGCAGCGGTTCGCCGTGGGCGTCATAGCCGGCACCGCCCACCAGGCCTTCCTCGATGTCGACGTCAAGGCCAATGGCCTGGCAGGCCTTGAGGATCTTGACCGCCTCAGCGGTAATTTCCGGGCCGATGCCGTCCCCCGGCAGAACGAGAATCTTGCGGCTCATGTGCTGTGGCTCTCTTAGCAATCGGGCCCGCGCAGCGGACCCGGTCGTTCGATGATTGAACCGCCAGGCTAGGCGAGCCCGCCTGACGAAAAAGAAGATGGCGCTTCCCTGCGCGTTCGCCCCCTAAGGGCATCCCTTTTCTTCAGTGTCCAGCGTTGAGGCTGGAAGGTTGGCCCCACCGATGGCAGACATCAGTGGGGCCGGTTCGCTATCAGGCCTTGGCTGGCTCGCGGAACAGCCAAGGCCGTGCAGCCCGATGCTTGGTCTCAAAGTCGTGAATAGCGTCTTCGTCCTGCAGGGTGATACCGATGTCATCGAGGCCGTTGAGCAGGCAGTGCTTGCGGAAGGCATCGACGTCGAACTCGAGAATTTCGCCGGCCGGCGTGGTCACACGCTGGTTCTCGAGATCGACGTCCAGACGGTAGCCTTCATTGGCCTCGACCTCCTTGAACAGCCGCTCGATGACGTCCTCTTCGAGCGTTACCAGCAGGATGCCGTTCTTGAAGGCGTTGTTGTAGAAGATGTCGGCGAAGCTCGGCGCGATGACCACGCGAAAGCCGAAGTCCTCAAGTGCCCAGGGCGCGTGTTCGCGGGAGCTGCCACAGCCAAAGTTGCGCCGGGCCAGCAGCACGCTGGCGCCCTCATAGCGTGGCTGATTGAGCACGAAATCGGGGTTGAGCGGACGCTGCGACGCATCCTGGCCCGGGTACCCCTCATCCAGATAGCGCAGGGCATCAAACAGGTTGACGCCAAAACCGGTGCGCTTGATCGACTTCAGAAACTGCTTGGGAATGATCAGGTCGGTATCGACGTTGGCCCGGTCGAGCGGTGCCACCAGGCCCTGCTGACGTTCAAACTTGT
The DNA here is from genome assembly GCF_030553075.1 of Halomonas sp. I5-271120. Lineage (NCBI taxonomy): Bacteria > Pseudomonadati > Pseudomonadota > Gammaproteobacteria > Oceanospirillales > Halomonadaceae > Halomonas > Halomonas sp. I5-271120. Next base: position 2,971,023 of record NZ_CP130701.1, on the reverse strand, counting down.
GCATGGTTCAGGCCTCCTGGGGCTGGGTGTCGAACTGGCGAACATCGACGAAATGGCCGGCAATCGCCGCGGCGGCCGCCATCGCCGGACTGACCAGGTGAGTACGTCCGCCGAAGCCCTGGCGACCCTCGAAGTTGCGATTCGAGGTCGAGGCACAGTGCTCGCCGGCACCGAGCTTGTCAGCATTCATGGCCAGACACATCGAACAGCCCGGCTCGCGCCACTCGAAGCCCGCCTCGGTGAAGATCTTGTCGAGCCCCTCGGCTTCGGCCTGACGCTTCACCAGCCCGGAGCCCGGCACCACCATGGCAAGCATGATGGAATCGGCGACCTTGCGACCCTTGGCGACCTTGGCCGCCGCACGCAGGTCTTCGATCCGCGAATTGGTGCAAGAACCGATGAACACCTTGTCGAGGCGGATATCGGTGATCTTTTGCTTGGCCGCGAGCCCCATGTATTCCAGTGCCCGGCTGTAGCTGCCCTTGACGGTATCATCGGCGGACTCGGCGGGATCGGGGACCTGGCCGGAGATGCCGGTAACCATCTCGGGGCTGGTGCCCCAGCTGACCTGAGGTTCGATGTCCTCGGCGCGAATCTCGACCACCTTGTCGAAGGCGGCATCGGCGTCGGAGACCAGCTCGCGCCAGTCGGCGACGGCGGCCTCCCACTGCTCGCCACGGGGAGCGAAGGGGCGCTCGCGCAAATAGTCGATGGTGGTGTCGTCGACGCCGATCAAACCGACCCGAGCGCCCGCTTCGATGGCCATGTTGCAGACCGTCATGCGGCCCTCCATCGACAGCTCGCGCATCGCGCTGCCGGCAAACTCGATGGCATAGCCGGTGCCACCGGCAGTGCCGATGCGACCAATGATCGCCAGCACCACGTCCTTGGCGGTCACGCCGGTGCCGAGCGAACCTTCGACCCGCACCTGCATGTTTTTCATTTTCTGGGCCAGCAGGCACTGGGTGGCCAGCACGTGCTCGACCTCGGAGGTGCCAATGCCGTGGGCAAGGGCCGCAAAGGCCCCATGCGTCGCGGTGTGCGAGTCGCCGCAGACTACCGTCATGCCCGGCAGTGTCGCGCCCTGCTCCGGACCGACCACGTGCACGATGCCCTGGCGAGCGTCATTGATGCGAAATTCCTCGATGCCAAAGGATTCGCAGTTGTCATCCAGGGTCTGTACCTGGATCAGCGATACCGGATCCTTGATGCCGGCATTGCCCTCGGCGCGCTCGATCACCGTGGTCGGCACGTTGTGATCGGGGGTGGCGAGGTTAGCATCCAGGCGCCACGGCTGACGCTTGGCCAGACGCAGCCCCTCGAATGCCTGGGGCGAGGTCACTTCGTGCAGCAGCTGACGATCGATGTAGATCAGCGCGGTGCCATCATCGCGCTCCTTCACCAGGTGCTGTGACCACAGCTTGTCATAAAGCGTCTGGCCTGCCATGTCTCTCCTCCACGGGGCTGTGTTCGCCCTCTGATTGATCTCGCCGCACCTAGCGCCACTGGCGTCTAAGGTGTCGTTGCCATGACCCCGAGGTTAGGGGGCACTACACATAAAAGCAATTCATGTTATTTATGATATGGATTCCATATTAGAATACATAGCGACTGAGACGCCTCCCTGCACAACCATGTGCACAACCATGCGCACAACCATGAGGCTAAACGGCACGACGATGAGGCACGAAGGGCCTGTCTGTCCCTAAACCTTTCCCTGAACCTGACTTCAGGCCCTGACCCAGGCCCCTGTCCAAGAGCCAGGTCTCGATGCAAGTTCCGCTTCAGGCGCCATCACTGCTAGCTCACGAGGAGACGACCATGGACACCCAAAGCCTGCAGGCCTTCCTGGCCGTCACCGACTGTGGCTCCTTTTCGCTGGCCGGAGACCAGCTGCACCTGACGCAACCCGCGGTCAGCAAGCGCATCGCCACTCTTGAGGATCAAGTGGGCTCGCGGCTCTTCGATCGTATCGGCCGCCGGGTCACCCTGACCGAGGCCGGCGCCCTGCTGCTGCCCCGCGCTCGCCAGATTCTGCTGATGGTCGACGACAGCCGCCGGGCGCTGTCGAACCTTGCAGGCGACGTGGCCGGCAGCCTGACGCTCGCCACCAGCCACCATGTCGGCCTGCACCGGCTGCCGCCCCTGCTCAAGGCTTTCACGCACGACCATCCTGCCGCCAATCTGGACCTGCGCTTCCTCGATTCCGAGCAGGCCTACCAGGGCGTGCTCGACGGTGCCCTGGAGATCGCCGTGGTTACCCTAGCGCCGGTACCCGACCCGCAGCTGACGGTGGTCCCGGTATGGATCGACCGGCTGCGCTTCGTCTGTGGCAATGACCACCCTCTTGCCCAGCACGCGGCACGCCATGAGCGGCTCTCCATGTCGGCACTGGCCGCTCATCCCGCGGTATTGCCGGGCCCATTGACCTTCACCCGCGGCATCGTGCTGGAGACCTTTTCCCGCGAGGAGCTGAGCGTGAAGGTGGGGCTATCGACCAACTATCTGGAGACGCTGAAAATGATGGCCTCGATCGGGCTGGGCTGGAGCGTGCTGCCAGAGAGCATGATCGACGAGGGCCTGCACATCCTGCCGATCGACCACCACCCCATCGAGCGGCCGCTGGGCTACCTGGTGCATCGCAATCGCACGCTCTCCAACGCCACCCGGGCGATGATCGACCTGCTCGAGGCGGCACGCACGCCCGAGGCCCGCCAGTGGGCGCTGCCACCCTCTAAGGCTTGACGGCTCATAACCCCGCCGTCTGCTTGACCAGATCGCCCGGCTTGCCCGGCCCCCTCGATTTGCCTAGCATGCTATTTTTTGCCCGGATTATCGCCCATGCCGCCTCACTCGCCGTCGCCTTCAGCGGACGCTAACCGCCCGTCTGCCTCCACTCCTGCCAAGATTAGCGGGCGGCAGCGATTGGCAGGCCTGGTGATTGCTCTCGGCCTGGCGTTGCAAATCGCGCGCCTGGCCGGCATCGCCGTAGTGGCGCCGCTGGTCGGGATCGCCTTCTGGCTGGCAATGACCCTGCTGTGGGGCGACATGCCCACCCGCAACCGTCGCCAGGTCGGGGCGCTGGCGGCGATCGGCGCGGCGCTGCTGGTAATCAGCCGAACCGTCTATGGCGAAGCGCTTGCCTGGAGCCAGGTGCTGGACGGCAATACCTTCGTGGTCGCCATGCTAGTGGGGGTCAGCTTCATCGGCCTGATCAACCGCGCCCCGCCGTCGCCCGGCACCCAGATACTCGGTGGGCGAGGCGTAATCACCACCTGGCTGAGCGTCCACCTGCTCGGCGCGATCCTGAATCTATCCTCGGTCTTTCTGATCGGCGATCAGCTCAAGCGCGCCGACGGCCTGCGCCTGCCTCAACTGCTGACACTCAACCGCGGGCTCTCGAGCGCAGCACTCTGGTCGCCGTTCTTCGCCGCCATGGGCGTGGCCATGGGCCTGGCGCCCGAGCTCGACTTTGCCGTCGTGCTCGCCGCCGGCGTGCCACTGGCTGCACTCTCCGGCGTGCTGACGCGCCTAGAACTGGCGCGACGCTTCGATCTTGACGATGTCGCGGGCGTCTCGCTTTCCCCGCGCAACCTGCTGATGCCAGTGGGCCTGGCGGTGCTGGTGCTGGGCTTTCACTATGGCCTTACGCCTGGGCTTTCCATCGTCAGCATCATCACCTTTCTGCTGCCGGCCACGGCGCTTGCCGCCAACCTGCCCCGCGGCCTGACCTTTACCTCGAAGCGAATGGTGCAGCATACCCGGGAGCGGCTGCCGGCGATGCGCGGCGAAATCTCGCTATTCCTGGCAGCGGGACTCTTCACCCAGGGGCTCTCGACCTTCATCGATGCGGTCACCGGCGGCCAGTGGGTGCTGTTCGAACACTTCGGGGCGGGGGAAGCCATGCTCAGCTACCTGGCCATCGTCGCCAGCGCCGTGATCGGCCTGCACCCGATCATCGGAATTTCGACGCTGGCCTCGGTGTTGAACCTGGAAAGTGCCACCCAGCCCCTGCTAGGCGTGGTGGCGCTGACCTCCTGGGCGGTGGGCGCCGCCATCGGGCCGTTATCGGGGATCAATCTGTCGTTACAGGGCCGCTATGGCACCAGCGGCGGGATGATGATGCGACACAACCTGGTCTATGCCCTGGTTATGTCGCTGGGGGTCTGCCTGGCGATTGGGATACTGGCCACCCTGAGTTGAGTGGGCAGCCAGTTGCTGACTCACCAGGCGGGCACCGACAAGACCTCAGCTCGCCTGGGCGGGCAACAGAAAGGTCGTGGGCAAAGCGCCGAAGACAGCCAGCGAGCTACTGGCTGGCGACCTGAGGCCCTCGCGCGAAATAGCGATGCCCGCACTGATGACATGGCTCGAGGCGGGCCACCTCGCCAAGTGTGAACTCGGCGCTGCAGTGCACGCAGCTCAATAGACCGGGGGCGATCATCTCGCCCTCACAGTAGTCGGCGCGGGCCGCCTCCAGGTCGTCCTCGAAGTGCGCCCGATCGATCACGGTACGGTCGGCGATCGAGAACAGTGCCTCACGGATATGCCGCGACAGCACATCGAGATCGATACCCAGCCAGCTGGCCACACCTTCACCGCCGGCGGCGAGATAGTGACGCATGTCCTTCAGGTCGCGCTCGACCCAGGCGCGCAGCAGTGACAGCTCGTCGCGGGTGTAGTCCTCGACCTCCGCCTCGAACTCCACTGCATCGTCGAGATCCTTCTGCAGGTTTTCCCACGACAGCTCATTGGCGCCATCCTGAAGCCGTCCCAGCAGACGTTCATAGCCCTCACGCAGGCGATGGTCTGAATGCTTGTCCTGATCGCTCATCTGAGCCTCCTTTGAAACCTTCCTTGATCTGGCCATACTCTGGCCAAGTGCGAGGCCCCTACCTGCTCAGGCCCCGCTGCGGTATGCTTGGTCCCCATTTAGACGCTATCTTCCCGTGCCATCAAGCCTTTTGCTTCTCGATCGCATGGGAAAGTCCTCTGCTTTTCGCCACCGACGCTACAAGGTAATCACTCAGACCGATGGACGCACAGTACAAGCCTCACGACATCGAACGCGACGCCCAGCAGTTCTGGACCAAGCACCAGTGCTTCAAGGCAGTGGAAGACGCCAATCGCGAAAAGTTCTATTGCCTATCGATGTTCCCCTACCCCAGCGGCAAGCTGCACATGGGGCACGTGCGTAACTACACCATCGGCGACGTGGTCTCGCGCTTCCAGCGCATGCAGGGCAAAAACGTGCTGCAGCCCATGGGGTGGGACGCCTTCGGTATGCCCGCCGAAAACGCCGCCATCAAGAATCAGGTGCCGCCGGCCGAGTGGACACACCAGAACATCGACTACATGCGCGACCAGCTCAAGGCGCTGGGCTTCGCTTATGACTGGGGCCGCGAGTTTGCCACCTGCGACAGCGACTATTATCGCTGGGAACAGTGGTTCTTCACCAAGCTGGTGGAAAAGGGCCTGGTCTACAAGAAGATGTCGACGGTCAACTGGGACCCGGTCGACCAGACCGTGCTTGCCAACGAGCAGGTCATCGACGGCTGTGGTTGGCGCTCCGGCGCGCCGGTTGAGCGCAAGGAAATCCCGCTGTGGTTCCTGAAGATCACCGACTACGCCGAAGAGCTGCTCGCCGATCTCGACCATGTCGACTGGCCCGAGCAGGTCAAGACCATGCAGCGTAACTGGATCGGCAAGTCCAAGGGCGTCGAGCTGGCCTTTGACGTGACCGGCCATGACAGCGCCGAACCGCTGCGGGTCTACACCACCCGCCCGGACACCCTGCTGGGCGTGACCTACGTGGCCGTGGCCGCCGGGCACCCGCTGGCCAAGGCCGCCGCCGAGCACAACCCGGCGCTTGCCACCTTCAACGAGGAATGCGCCCACGGCGGCACCTCCGAGGCCGAAATGGCCACCATGGAGAAGAAGGGCATGGATACCGGCTATCTGGCCGTTCATCCCCTGACCGGTCGTCAGGTGCCCATCTACGTGGCCAACTTCGTGCTGATGGAATACGGCACCGGCGCGGTGATGGCGGTACCCGCCCACGACCAGCGCGACTGGGAATTCGCTACCAAGTACGACCTGCCCATCGAGCCGGTGATCGCCGGCGAAGACGGCCAGGCACCGGACGTCTCCGCCGCCGCCCATGACGAACACGGCGTGCTGATCAATTCCGGCGAGTTCGACGGCCTGGACTTCCAGGCGGCCTTCGATGCCATCGCCGCCAAGCTGACCGAGCAGGGCCACGGCGAGGTCAAGACCAACTTCCGCCTGCGCGACTGGGGCGTGGCGCGCCAGCGCTACTGGGGCGCGCCGATCCCGATCAAGTACGGCCCGGAAGGCCAGACCGTGCCGCTCACCGACGACGAGCTGCCGGTCTGCCTGCCCACCGAGGTAACCGTCGATGCCTCCGGCTCGCCGCTCAAGAAGATGCCCGAGTTCAGTGATCTCGGCGACGGCTGGGTGCGCGAAACCGACACCTTCGACACCTTCATGGAATCCAGCTGGTACTACGCGCGCTTCTGCTGCGCCGACAACATGGACGCCATGCTCGACGAGCGGGCCAACTACTGGCTGCCGGTGGATCTCTACATCGGCGGCATCGAGCACGCCATCCTGCATCTGCTGTATGCGCGCTTCTTCCACAAGCTGATGCGCGACTTCGGCCTGGTCGAGTCCGACGAGCCCTTCAAGCGCCTGCTGACCCAGGGCATGGTGATCGCCGAGACCTACTACCGGCCCGCCGCCAACGGCGGCAAGGACTGGTTCAATCCGGCCGACGTCGAAGTCAAGCGCGACGACAAGGGCCGGCCGGTGAGCGCCGTGCTGATCGAAGACGGCGAGCCGGTGGAGATGGGCGGCATCGAGAAGATGTCCAAGTCGAAGAACAACGGCGTCGATCCCCAGGCGATGATCGACCGCTTCGGCGCCGATACCGTGCGTCTGTTCATGATGTTTGCCGCGCCCCCGGAGCAGTCACTCGAATGGTCCGACACCGGCGTCGAAGGCGCCCACCGCTTCCTCAAGCGCCTGTGGCGCCTCGTGGCCGAGCATGCCAATGCCGGCACACCGGGCGACCTCGACCTGTCGGCGCTAAGCGAGCCCCAGCGCGAACTGCGCCGCAAGACGCACGAGACCATCAAGAAGGCCAGCGACGACATCGGCCGCCGTACCACCTTCAATACCGCTATCGCCGCGGTAATGGAGCTGACCAACGCCATCGGCCGCTTCCAGAACGAGGGCGAGCATGCCAGCCCTCAGGACCTGGCCGTCGCCCGCGAGGCCGTGGAAGCCTGCGTGCTGCTGCTCTCGCCGATCACCCCGCACGCCTGTCACGGCCTGTGGGCCGAACTCGGCCACGACGAGCCGGTCATCGATGCCGGCTGGCCGGCATTCGACGAGTCGGCCCTGGCCCGTGACTCCATCGAGCTGGTGGTGCAGGTCAACGGTAAGCTGCGCGCCCGCCTCGAAGTGCCCGCCGATGCCGACAAGGCCGCCATCGAAGCTCAGGCCATGGCCGCCGAGAACGTCCAGCGTCACCTCGAGGACAAGACAGTGCGCAAGGTCATCGTGGTGCCGGGCAAGCTGGTCAATATCGTTGTTGGCTAGCGCGTTGTTGGCTAACGGGTCATTAGATGACGGGTTGTTGGATAACGGGTTGTTAAGTAAAAGGTTGTCGGATCAGCCGGTCAAGCACACGAGGGAATCGATCATGCAACGCCGCCGCTTTCTGAAGCAGGGTCTAAAGGTCGCCGTGGGCGCGGCCGCCGTGAGTACGCTGGGGCTTGGCCTCAGCGGCTGTGGCTTTCAACTGCGGGGCTACGGTGAGTCCATCCCTGCCCTGAAAGCGCTGGCCCTGGCCGGCGCCAATGACGACCTTGCCCCCGTGGTGCGCGAGGCCCTAACCCGTGCCGGAACCCAGGTCGACGATCAGGCCGCCCTGCGCCTCAACCTGGGGCGCGCGACCATCAGCGAGACCAACCGAGGCATGGCCGGCGCCGGCAGTCGCGACATCGACCTGACCCTGACGGCGCCCTTCTCGGTGCAGCGCCAGGCCGACGATGCCTACCTGCTCGACCAGCAGACCCTCGAGGTCAGCGAGCGCATCAGCGTCAACGACAACGACCTGCTGGCCCAGGATGATGCGCGTCGTGCCGCTAGGAAGAGTCTACGCGAGGCCGCCGCTCGCCAGCTCCTTGAGCGGCTGCGGCCACTGGCCGAGCAATAACGGAGCCGTATGGCCGTATGAAGGTATTTCCCGACAAGCTCCCCCCGGCGCTCGCCAAGGGCCTGCCGCCGGTGGTGATCGTCGCCGGCGACGAACCCCTGATCCATATGGAAGCCTGCGACGCGGTGCGCGCTGCCGCCCGTAATGCCGGCATCGAGGAACGCGAGGTGCTGCACGTCGAGAACGGCTTCCAGTGGGGGCGGCTTACCGAGTCCGCCGCCAGTCTGTCGCTGTTCGCCTCGTCGAAACTCATCGAGCTGCGCCTGGGGAACCAGGCGCCCGGCCAGGAAGGCGGCAAGGCTCTGGAAGCCTACGCCGAGCAGATGAAGGGCAGCGACAACGTGCTCTTGATCATGGCTGACAAGCTCGACCGCCGGCAGCAGCAGAGCAAGTGGTTCAAGGCATTGGACAAGGCCGGGCTCTTCGTACCGGTATGGCCGGTGGATCACCAGCGCCTCGGCTTCTGGATGCGCGATCGCGCCAGCCACCATGGCCTCAGCATGGATATGGAGGCCGCCCGTCTGCTCGGCGAGCGCACCGAAGGCAATCTGCTGGCCGCTGATCAGGAACTGCAGAAGCTCGCGCTGCTGATGCCTCGGGGCGCCCGACTGGATGTCGCATCGATCACTCAGGGCGTCGAAGATAGCGCTCGCTATGATGTCTTCACCCTGAGTGACGCCTGCCTGCGGGGCGAGCGCGAACGCGCCTCACGGATCCTCAAGAGCCTGCAGCGTGAAGGCCTCGAGGCCCCCATCGTGCTGTGGGCGCTGACCCGTGAACTGCGCATCCTGCTCTCGCTCTACCAGCATCTTGACCAGGGGCAGAGCTTCGAGCACGCCTGCAAGGCCCAGAAACCGCCGATCTTCGACAAGCGACGTCCCGCCTACCAGCAGGCCCTGAACCGGCTGCCGGTCAAGCGTCTGCACAAGCTGCTGATGTTTTCTCAGCGCCTCGATTTGGCCATCAAGGGCGCCAGCGCCGTCCCACTGTGGGACGGCCTCCACGACCTGGCACTGACCCTGGCCGGCGGTCGCGGCCTGCTGGCGGAATCGCCGCAGTCCTACAAGGTCGGCTGATTCTGCTCATGCCTCAGCTTCATCGCGGGTTCTGAAAGCCTCGCCAAGTGATGCACTGCGGGCCACAGCCCGCAGCGCCATCACCTAAACGTTCACCGCCCAACTGGTGCGCCCAAGTTCCATGACGCGGGCCACCTCGCCCGCGGGAACGGCTTCCATGTCACCGAGCTCCAGCGGGTCCAGGTGATACACGTAGAGCCGCGAGGCAAACTCGGCGATGGGAAGTGACGCCTCTCCGTTGAGCTCATCGTTGCCCTGAATCGCGCAGACGATACCCTGCCCCCAGTCCTGGCCGCTGTCGTTGTTGGGATTGAAGAAATAGACACGCATCTCATCCTTGGCGTCCAGCGCCACGCGCAGGATCGTGATGGCGTGTCGACCCACATAGCGCCCCCCGCTGTCGGTGACGGCGATGCCGGCCGGCTGGGGGTGGATCACCGGCATATTGCCGTTGTAATAGGGGTGGTAGCTGGCATAGAACTGACGTATGAACCCCTCATAGTCGTCGATCTTACCGGTGTCGATGTTAACCACCACACGGAAGCCGTGACCCACCCACCAGCCGTAGAACTCCGGGTTGATCCAGCGATGCAGGTCATCGTCCCTCACACCGCAAAGACGCCCCATTTCCATGTAGAGGCGGTCGAGATGCGGTACCAGAATCAGGGATACGGCATCGACATCCAGTGGGGGCTCCTTGGCAAGGCCGGAGTCCAACCCTTTGGACGAGATCTGCTGGCCCTCGAACCGCGTGAGCACCTCGTCATCACGGGCGGCCCAGGCCACGAGCTGCAACAGGTAATCCGGGTCATTATCAGCCCACATGGATAGCCCGATCACCGACTGACAGGTGGGGTTGTTGCCCTGCCCGACGCCCAGAGGCAGACCCAGAATACTCAGCACGCCGGCAAGCAGGTAGACCCTGGGTGGATGTGCGTCGCCAAAGACCTCTATCAAGGTTTCTGAAGTCGCAACGGAAAGCTTCAGTTCAATTTGCCGCCACAGCCCGGCGGCGACCGGTGAAGCAAAAAGGGCACCGCGTTCAAGCAGCATGAAAAGGCCATACACCGCCTGAGTGGTTTCAGGGAAAATCGCCTCATCAATCAGCCGGTACACCAGCGCACTGTAGCATTGCAGGGCATCGGTGCCCGTCATGCTCAGCCCCAGGGCTTCGGGGATCAAATCGTCAAACTGGCCGCGCAGGTGACGCAGGAAAACGGCGTGATACGCCGATACCAGCCCCGTTTCATGCATCGCACGCGCGAAGGCACAAGCCTCGTCGGCCAGGGCAACCCGATCCATGGCCGAAAGGCGTTCGGCATACTCCGTCAAGCCGGGATCTTCACGGCAGCCCGGGGTCGGACCGAAGAGTGCACTGACCAGGCGCGCAGCCCCCTCCGTACCGGCGGTTTCGATCTCCGGGTCAAAGAGGCACTTGGCAATCTGGCTGACCATTTCCTTGATGCTGTCGGTCTGGATCGGGCGCTGGACCAACAGACGTCCGACTTCGTCGACCAAGCTGGCGAGAATGCTCTCGTAGCCCAACCAGACCAGCAGGTATTGATACAGCGACTGTACGATAGCGCCCAACGCCTGAGGGCGCTCGCGGTCCGCCTCGCTCATCTGCCCGGCCAACAGGTCCAGGTTCAAGGCCATCACCTGGGTCAGGAAATTCCTGGCCTGTTCGGCAGAAATACCCGGATGAAAGTAGTCCCCTGATGCCACCGCCAGCAGGCGAAGCTCACTGAGCGCCTCAATGACCGTGATCTCGGCACTGCTTTGTCGCAATGAACGCACCGCCAACACCGGCTGCAGGATGGAAGGCTGTGCCCAGTCCCGTCCGGCGAAGACGCCCGCCGCCTCCACGTCAGAGACGCGAGCGTACAGCGCATCCAGCCCCTCGCTCGTCGTCATGACGACTCTGGCCGACTCCAGCACCTCGCCGCTGGGGGCCTTGGGGTCCGTCGTGCGGGCCTGCCTGAACTGCTCAAGAGTCGCCTCAAAATTGGCGACTGCCTGGCGAGTATCGATAACGGGATGATCTGTGTTCATGACACCGGAGTACCTTCCATTGCGACTCATTGCGGCAAAGTTGCCAATCCCTTTACTCGTGGAGCATATAGGGAAACCCTGACGGCTGATATGGCCGCTGCTCACAGATCTCAGCGCCTCAAGCCATCTTCCTCATTCCCCTCTTCTCCCCCCCTCTTCTCCTCTTGCGCAACATCATGAAGCGGCACAAAGTAAGCGGTCGCTTACGCGCTTGAATCACCATTATCAATAATTGGCATTTTGTATCGTCATCCATATCGATAACAAATGGCTATGCCGCTCTGCTACGCTTAGCCGGTTCCCGCGCCGGCACCCCTGTCCGCGTGATTATCGGAAGCTCGCACTAATGCGCTGCACCGTCATCCCGGGCCGGCGAACTCCTGCCGGTCTTGAGACACAATAATCAAGGAGACGACGCTTGGAACTGTTTCAATATGCTCTGGACAACCTGGAGCTCTTGCTGACCCGCACCATCGAGCATATCTCCCTTGTGGGTGTAGCGGTCGGCATCGCGACCCTGACGGGGGTGCCGATCGGCATCGCCATCACCAAGAACGAGCGCGCCGCCAAGACCGTGCTCTACATCGCCTCGATCATCGTGACGATCCCCTCCATCGCACTGTTCGGCATCATGATCCCGATTCTATCGGTCATCGGTCAGGGCATCGGTTACATGCCGGCGGTCATCGCGGTGCTGCTCTATTCGCAGTTACCGATCATTCGCAACACCTACACCGCCATCAACAACGTCGATCCAGCACTGCGCGAGGCCGCTCGCGGCATCGGCATGAGCCAGAACCAGCGCCTGCGCATGGTCGAGATCCCGCTCGCCGTGCCGGTGATCATGGCCGGCGTGCGCACCGCAGTGGTGCTCAACATCGGCGTCATGGCCATCGCCGCCTACATCGGCGCTGGCGGGCTCGGCACCTTCATCAGCCGCGGTATTTCCCAGTCCGATCCGCGCCAGCTGATCCTCGGTGCCGTGGCCGTCAGCGTGCTGGCGATCATTGTCGACTATTCACTGCTGGCGCTGCAGAAGCGCCTGACGCCCAAGGGGATGGAGCGCGCCGCCGCCGCCACCTGAGCCGTCATTCGTGCCACATTCTGCCGACCAGACAAGGACCGCTTCATGATTCGACTCGATAACCTGACCAAGGTCTTCGACACGCCCAAGGGCGCCGTGACCGCCGCCGACCACATCAGCATGGAAGTGCCGAGCGGTGAAATCTGCATCCTGCTCGGCCCCTCCGGCTGCGGCAAAACCACCACCCTGAAGATGATCAACCGCATCATCCGCCCGACCTCGGGCAAGGTGTTCATCAATGGCGAGGACACCACTAGCCTCGACACCCAGGACCTGCGGCGCAACATCGGCTACGTGATCCAGCAGATCGGTCTGTTCCCCAACATGACCATCGAGGAAAACATCACCGTGGTGCCCAAGCTGCTGGGCTGGGACAAGACCAAGTACCGGGAGCGCGCGCGGGAGATGATGCGCATGATCGCCCTGGAGCCGGATGCCTTCCTCAAACGCTACCCAAGCGAGCTTTCCGGCGGGCAGCAGCAGCGTATCGGCGTGGCCCGGGCGCTGGCCGCCGATCCCCCGGTGATGCTGATGGACGAACCCTTCGGCGCCATCGACCCGATCAACCGGGCGGTGATTCAGGACGAGTTCCTGAAAATGCAGCAGGACCTCAAGAAGACGATCATGTTCGTCAGCCACGACATCGACGAAGCGATCAAGATGGGCGACCGCATCGCCATCTTCCGCGCCGGCAAGCTGGTGCAGTACTCGGAACCCGATGAGCTGCTGGCTGCGCCCAAGAACGACTTCGTCGAGTCCTTCCTCGGTGAGGACCGTGCCCTCAAGCGCCTCAACCTGGTCAAGGTGCGCGACCTGGCCAGCGACGAAATCGGCCTGGTGCGCCCGGACGACACTCTCGACACCGCGCTCAAGCGCATCGAAGAGTACGGCTACCAGAACAGCATCGTGATGGTGAACGACAGGCGCCAGCCGGTGGGCATCATCAACGCCGCCGTGGCCCGCACCACCAAGGGCCATTGCCGGGATCACTTCCAGAGCGTGCCGGTGGTGGTCAGCCTCGACGACGACCTGCGCAAGGTCGCCTCGCTGATGTTCGCCAACGACATGACCTGGGTAGCCTGCGTCGATGATGACGGCCGCATCGTCGGCCAGATCACCCAGCGGGCGATCACCCACCACCTGGGCTCACGCTACCGGACTCACTCGCGGGACGAGGCCACTCTGGATGCCGCGGCATCGCTGTCACCGGCCGACAAGGAGTAAGCCATGCCGACGCTGAACCTCTCAGGGGCAGTGCGCCTGCTGGTGCTGGTGGCAGTCTTCGTGGCCGGGGTCTGGAGCCAGTCCAGTGGCGTAATCGACGACTTCATTTTCTACATACCAGACATCCAGTATCTGGCGGTGCAACACCTGTGGCTGACCGCCATCTCCGGCAGCCTGGCAATTATCGTCGCCATCCCGCTGGGCACCCTGCTATCGCGCCCCAGCATGGAAAAGGTCGCCGAATCCGCGATGCAGGTGCTCAACGTGGGCACCACCATCCCGACGCTTGCGGTGCTGGCGCTGTCGATGAGCTTTCTGGGCATCGGCACCTTGCCTGCCGTGTTCGGGCTTTTCGTGGCGACCCTGCTGCCGATCACCCGCAACACCTACACCGGGCTCAAGGGCGTTTCGCCGGCTCTCAAGGAAGCTGCGGCAGGCATTGGCATGTCGCCAACCCAGCGCCTGCTGCGGGTCGAACTGCCCAATGCGCTGTACGTGATTTTTGCCGGTATCCGCACGGCGCTGGCCATCAACATCGGCACCGTGCCGCTGGCCTTCCTGATCGGGGCTGGTGGCCTTGGCGAGCTGATCTTTACCGGCATCGACCTCTATGACCCGGTGATGATGCTCTCCGGCGCCATTCCCACGGCCTTGCTGGCGATCGTGGTGGATATGCTGATCGCCATCACTGCCTTCCTGCTGGTGCCTAGAGGCGTGAACCCAGGCCGGGCCTGATTCAGGAGACCCAAGGCCGGCAGCGACTCGGCCAGCAAGGACGCACGACCCACTGCAAAACGCATGACTGACGCCTCGTCATTCACAACCAATAATTAATGACCGACAAATCACAGACAGGAGCGACACCATGAAAACCTTGATGACCCTGCTCACCGGCGCGGCACTGGCCGGCACCATGGCCACCGCCCAGGCCAACGAGATCGTAGTGGGTGGCAAGAACTTCACCGAGCAACAAATCCTTGCCAGCATGACCAGCCAGTATCTCGATGGGCTGGGCTATGACGTCGAGAAACGCTCCGGCATGGGCTCCGCCGTGCTGCGCCAGGCCCAGGAAAACGGCCAGATCGACTTGTACTGGGAATACACCGGCACCTCGCTGATCAACTACAACGACGTCACCGAGCGCCTGTCGCCGGAAGACACCTACACGCGGGTCAAGGAACTCGACGCCGAGAAGGGCCTGGTCTGGCTCGCGCCCTCCGATGCCAACAACACCTACGCCCTGGCCATGCGTGAAGACGATGCCCAGGAACGCGGCATCGCGACGCTCTCCGACCTGGCCCAGGCGGTCAACGACGACGAAGGCCTGACTTTCGCCCTGAATGCCGAGTTCTATGCTCGCGAAGACGGCTGGCGCCCGCTGCAGCAGGCCTATGACTTCCGCGTCGGCCGCGGCGACGTCAAGCGCATGGATTCCGGCTTGGTTTACCAGGCCCTGCGCGACGCACAGGTCGACGTCGGCCTGGTCTTCGCCACCGATGGCCGCATTCCGGCCTTCAACTTCCAGGTCCTCGAAGACGACCAGAACTACTTCCCGGCCTATGCGCTGACCCCGGTGGTGCGCGAAGAAACCCTTGCGGCCAACCCCAAGCTCGAGGGCCAGATGGACAAGCTCTCCAGCCTGCTCGACGACGCGACCATGTCCAGCCTCAACGCCCAGGTCGACGTCGAGAAAGAAACCATCGAACGAGTCGCCGAAGGCTTCCTCAAGGAACACGACCTGCTGTGATCGACGCCTGAGCGGGTAGCGCCCCGCTTGCGCGATCGTCTCGAAGGCCGCCCCAGGGCGGCCTTCTTTTTGCCACCCGCCCTGCTCCCGAGATCACTGCCATGCCTGAGCTGACGAAACAGGAACTCACCGCGCACGAGCCCCCCACAAAGGATCAGGCCCCGCTCGCCTGGATGCACCGGGTCGATCTTTCGACCCTCGACGAGGCCGACCTGCACCAGGCCAAGCGCTGCCTACTCGACTTGCTGGGCGTAGCCGCCGGCGCCACCCGCACAGCGCTTGCCGACAAGGCTGCGCGCTTCGTGACCACCCAGCATGGCGGTGACCGTCCGCTGCTGTTCGCCCCGGGGCAGGCCTCGCCCACCGGCGTCGCCCTGCACGGTGCCTGGCTGATCGATGCGCTCGATGCCCACGACGGTCAGGTGCTGACCAAGGGACATTCAGGCGTGGCCCTGCTGCCCGGCCTGCTTGCCCTGCCCGAGGTCGCGCAGCTGTCGGGACGTGACTTTCTTGCCCTGCTCGTCTACGGCTACGAGATCGCCACCCGGGCCGGGATCGCCCTGCATGCGCAGAGCCCGGACTACCACACCTCGGGCGCCTGGAACGCACTTGGCGTCGCGGCAGTGGCCGCTCGCCTGCGCGGCTTCGACATCGAGACCCTGCATCACGCACTCGGCATCGCCGAGTTCTATGGTCCGCGCAGCCAGATGATGCGCTGCATCGACCATCCGACGATGCTCAAGGACGGTTCCGGCTGGGGTGCCATGACCGGCATCTCGGCGGCCCTGCTGGCCGAAGATGGCTTCACCGGCGCCCCAGCGCTGACCGTAACGGCGCCTCAGGTAGCCTCTATCTGGCAGGACCTGGGCGAACGCTGGTACGTGCATGAACAGTACTTCAAGGCCTATCCGGTGTGCCGCTGGGCGCAACCTGCCGTTGAAGCCGTGCTCGCGCTACCCGCTGATAAGCGCGACCCGGCAAGGATCGCACGCATCGAGATCATGACCTTTCACGAGGGCAAGCGCCTGCATGTGACGCACCCAGCAACCACCGAGCAGGCCCAATACAGCTTGCCCTGGTCGGTGGCCTGCGCCCTGGGCCGTGGCACCGTGGATGTCGCTGGGGTCTGCGACGAACTCGAGGCTCTGGACCTCAGGGCCCTGGCCAGCAAGGTGGAGATTCATGAAGATGAGGCCTTCAACGCCCGTTTCCCCGCCGAACGCTGGGCGCGCGCCAAGCTGCATCTCGACAGCGGCGAGGTCATCGAGAGCGCAGACTTCGAGGCCCGCGGCAACCCGGACAAGCCCCTCTCGGACGCCGAGGTGATCGACAAGTATCAAGCGCTGGCAGAGCCCGTACTAGGCGAGAGAGCGACACGGCTTCGCGAGGTAGTGATGAGTCTGGAAGTCCGCAACGCAAGCGAGCTGCTGGGCCTGCTGAGCGCGCCTTGAAGCACCGCCAGGCGGGTGCGATGATCCACGGCGATGGCTCGTTGCCCCACCTCCCGTCATCCCATATCGAGACCCGACCATGCACTACCAGGATCACCTGCGCGTCGGCGCCGCCCAGATCAACGCCACCTTAGGCGATGTCGATGCCAACCTCGAGCGCCATCTGGAAATGATTGCCAAGGCCCGCCACGCCGGGCTGGAACTGCTGATCTTTCCCGAACTCTCGCTGACCGGCTACGGCATGGGTAACCAGGTAATCGAACTGGCTTGCCCGGCCCAGGACCAGCGACTAGCCGGCCTCGCCCAGGAAGCCGGCGAGATGCAGGTTGTGGTCGGCTTCGTCGAGGAAGCGAGCCCCGGCGAGTACTACAACGCCCTGGCGATTCTTCAGCATGGCGCACTTCAGGCCGTGCACCGCAAGCTCAACCTGCCAACCTACGGTGGCCTGGAGGAAGGTAAGCTCTTCACTCACGGCAGCGAGCTTAACCACGTGGACGTACGTCCGGGCTGGTCCGCGACCTCGCTGATCTGCGCCGACCTGTGGAACCCGGGGCTGGTGCATGCCGCCCTGCTGGCAAGGCCCACGGTACTGTGCGCGCCGATCAACTCGGCCTCGGGCATCGTCAGCGATGACTTCTCCAACGAGCAGAACTGGGCCATCAACCTGCACTTCTACGCCATGACCTATGGCACGCCGGTGATCATGGCTAATCGCTTCGGCCCCGAGGGCGGGAGTCACTTCTGGGGCGGATCACGCATTCTCGGTCCACGTGGCGAAACCCTGGCGCTGGCCGAAGATCGAGAGATGCTGATCGAGGCCCGGCTGTCACGCACCGCCATTGCCAAAGCCCGCTTCGAGCTGCCCACTCACCGCGACGCCGACACCCCGCTGGTCCGCGAGCTGATGGCCGGCTATCGCTGACGTCGAGGGAGAACCGCCAGCTCAGCGCCAGTGAACCGGATAACGCCGGTGACGCGCCAGGTTGTTGACCAGAATCGCCACCCCCAACATCAGGGCGCAGCCAATGCCCACCGGCAACAGCGGATACCACCACCCCAGCGCATGTACCTCAGGCCCGCCGATGACGGCGATCAGCGCCGCGGCGGCACCGGGTGGATGCACGGTGTGGGTCAATTGCATGACCAGAATGGCCAGCGACACCGACAGCGCCACGGCCACCGCAGTAGCCCCCAGCAGCTGGAAGCAGCCTACCCCCACCATGGCTGAGAGCATGCTGCCGATGAGCACATTGCGGGGCTGTGCCAGGGGGCTTGCCGGAACGGCATAGATCAGCACCGACGTCGCACCAAAGGACCCCACGATCAGCAGCTGGCTGCTCAGCCAGTGCGCACTCAGCCAGCTGATGGCCAGCATGCCGGCGAAGGCGCCAAACCAGGACCAGAGCGCATCCCGCCAGCAGGCTCGGGGGCGTTGAATAGGCTCACCACGCATTTTCGAGAGATAGGATTTCACTGACTCATACTTCCTGCACTCAAAGGGTGCGAGAGTCTCGCAAAGTGCACCAGGAAAGTGAAGTTCGCCTTATCTATATGACTATATCCTGACCCACCAGCACCAGGGGAGCCCAGCCTGGGGAGAGATGTAAGGGGTCACCTAAGGGGCGATGTCCGTCGCCACGGCTACTGGCGGTCTCCCCCTCCCAATCGCATACAGAAAAGGCATGAAAATCATCGTTATCTCCCCGTATACTGAGCATGCATCGCGTGTCGCTAGATCGTTCCCAAGACTTGGATGTCTCGGATCATCAAGAAGAAGCCAAATGCCAATTCAGCAATAAGGATCATTCCATGATGAAGAAACTCGCTCGCGTCATTAGCCCGCTGTTGATTGCCTTCCTGGTACTGGGCAGCCTGCCCGCAGTGGCGTCGGTGCCGGCCACACAGGCCAACGACCTGGTCTCGACGCAGGATGCCCTCAGCGCTTCGCAAGTGGCCTCCGATCGGGAACGCATCAACGAGCTGCTAGCCCGCGAGGACGTTCAGCAGCAACTGCTGCTGCAAGGCGTTCAGCCGGCAGAAGTGAAGGCCCGCGTGGCAGCGCTGTCCGACGAGGAAGTGTCCCAGATGGCCAACCAGCTCGACGAAATGCCGGCCGGTGCCAGCGTGGTTGGCGCCCTGTTCGCGGTGTTCGTGATCCTGCTGGTCACCGACATCCTGGGCCTGACCAATGTCTACCCGTTCGTGCGTTGATCGTATGACACGCCCATCTATTTGGCACCTGCCGAACGCCCGCACTGCGGGCGTTCTGCTTTGTGTGCTAAGCCTTCTGCTACTGGCCGGCTGTGCCAGCACGCCGCGCATCTCAAACCCCGAGCGGCTCGGCATTCCTCTAAAGGCAAGCATCGCGGATGTGCCCTTCTTCGGCCAGCGCGACTACCAGTGCGGCCCTGCCGCTCTTGCCATGGTGCTCAACGATAGCGGCGTGGAGATAGGCGTCGATGCCCTGATCCCGCAGCTGTTCCTGCCCAACCGTCAGGGCAGCGTGCAGCCAGAAATGCTCGCCACGGTGCGCCGCCAGGGGCGCATTCCTTTCGTGCTCGACAATGACATCGAATCGCTGCTCAAGACGCTGGCCGCCGGCCAACCGGTGGTGGTCATGCAGAATCTGTCGCTGCCGATCGCCCCGCTCTGGCATTACGCTGTAGCCATCGGCTATGACCTACCCGAGGAAACGATCCGGCTGCACACCGGCTTCAAGCCCAGTCAGGACATGGCGCTCTCCACCTTTGATGCCACCTGGGCCCGCAGCGACCGCTGGGCGATGGTCGCCCTGCCGCCCGGCGAGATTCCTGCCGGCACCTCCGCCGAGGCGGCACTCCGCGCCATCAGTGATGCCGAACGGGTGCAGAGCGCGGTTGAACTACGACCCAGTTGGGAGGCGCTTGTCGAACGCTGGCCGGGGCTCGCCATGGGCTGGTTTGGGCTCGGCAATGCGCGCTACTCAAGCGGCGACCGAGCCGGCGCCGCCGATGCCTTCCGGTTTGCCACCCTGCATGACCCGGAGCTTGCCGCAGCATGGCTCAACCTGGGGCTGACGCTCCATGGCCTCGGTCAGGAGCAGGAAGCCCGCACGGCCCTCGAGCAGGCCGCCCGGCTACCGGGCAAATGGCAGGACACGGCCAACGCCAAACTCGCTGCACTCTTCCCGAAGAAGGCCCCTTGACCATGTGGCAACAGAACGAGATTCGCCTCGCCCCGCGCTCGCGGGGCTTTCACCTGATCACACGCGACATCGAAGGAGGCCTCGAGGGCCTGTCCGCCATCAACATTGGCCTGGTGCATCTTCAGCTCATGCACACCTCAGCCTCGCTGACGCTGAACGAGAATGCCGACCCTGATGTTCGCCACGACATGGATGCTTTCCTGCGCCATATCGCACCTGGCGACCTGCCCTTCTTTCGACACACCATGGAAGGGCCGGACGACATGCCCGGCCATATCGGCGCCAGCCTGTTCGGCACGCAGCTGACGCTTGCGGTGAGAAACTGCCGCCTGGCGCTCGGCACCTGGCAGGGGGTGTGGCTCGGCGAGCATCGTGACCATGGCGGCTCACGGCGGATTATCGCCACCCTCAACGGGGAGTGAGCGCTTTCAGCTGCGCCCTGACCTATGGGTACCATCGCGAGAACGTCTCGCGCCACGTGATGCAACGCTGTGCATCACGTTCCTCGTAGCGACGAAGAGCGGTGGGAAGATCCAGCATTGAGGCGCTCTCCCGATCCTCACTCTCCCGATCTTCCCCCAAGGCGGTTAATCGCAGGGTGTACCAGGCCGTGACGCCCCCCGGAGGCGCAGACGCAAATTGCGGAAACTCAGGATCACCGCCCTCCTTGCTCAACCAGGTCTTGGCGAGCCGAGGGTCGAGGATAAAGGCGCGCGCCAGCCCGACCACATCGACCGCGCCACTGGCCACTGCCGCGAGGGCCTGTTCGCGCCTTTTGAAGCCTCCCGTCACCATCAACGGCACACGGGTGAGTGCTCTTGCGCGCCTGGCAAAGTCGACGAAGTATGGCCCGCGTAGGGATGAGTCGGAATTTTCCTTCGCGCCGGGAAAATAGGTGCCGCCACTGATATCAATCAGATCAATCGAGGTTTGATCGAGCATGCGCACTACCTCGAGGGCCTCAGCTTCCGTCAAGCCGCCTTTCAGCTGGTCCGTGGAGTTGATCCTGATCCCGACCGGAAACGCAGGCCCCACTGCGTGTCTGACGGAGTCTATGATGTCGAGCACGATCCGGCACCTTGCCTCGATGGAACCGCCGTAACCGTCGTCCCTGTGGTTAAACAAGGGGCACAGGAATTGACTGAGCAGGAAGCCGTGTCCGGCATGGATATGCACGCCGCTAAAGCCCGCCTCCTTGGCCTGCAATGCCGTGCTTGCATACATGCCGGGTAGCGCCTTTATCTCTTCAACCGACATACCGCCACATTGAAGGCCTTCGAGGTCGAGGGCGGAGGGCCCCTTCGGCTGACTGATCGGCGCGTGCGCAAGGGCGCCAGCATGACCGAGCTGCGCCCATAGATGAGAGCCCTCGCTCATGCCTCGGCGAGTGAGTGACCGCAACGCCTGGTGATCGGAATGCGGCCCTAGCACCAGGTTGCCCGGTTTCTCAGCAAAGCGAGGGTCACCCTGCACTTCACCAATAAAAGAAACGGCCGCACCGCCTTCCGCCCACCTTTCATAAAGCCGCATCTGTGCCTCGGTGGGGTCACCCCCGCCGTTGCCGAGCGAATCCGACATGGCTGACTTGGCAATGCGGTTTTTGAAAAGCGCACCGCAAGGCAGCTCCAGCGAGCTTCGAAGGACATCAATGGCATTCGAGTGTTCAATCATGACGACAACTTGGTTAGCTAAATGGAGGACACCGCGGAGAGGTCTTGTACCACTAGAGGGTACACATCATGCCGTGAGCCTTTCATATTCTCGCCGTGATGGATAGCGAGGCTCTCGCCATCCGGGTCGCTGCCAGGGCTTTCTTTAGGCCTCTCTTAGGAACTCTCTTAGGAACTCTCTTAGGGGCTTTCTTCGGGGCTCTCTTCAGGATGTCTTAAGTGTTATTTGCCGGCTTCTATGATCGCCATGTATCAAGTGTCTCGCTGGGTGTCAGCCAGCACCTCACCCAGCGCCTTACCAAGGATAGGCGCCATGGCCACGGCGTTGCTCGGGTGGGCGATACAGTCGGTGCTCCATACCTCGTTGACGCCGGCCTGGCGAATCACCTCTAGCGCATCACCGGCAAACAGCGCATGCGTCACCGCCACATCGACCGAGTCGGCCCCCGCGGCCAGCACCGCCTCGATGGCACAGGCCAGGGTGTGGCCGGAACTGGCGATATCGTCCATCAGCACCACTTCCCGCCCGCACAGATCGAGATCCGGCAGCGCGATCTCGACCCGAGTGTCGCCGTGGCGCACCTTGTGGCACACCCCGTGATCGAGCCCCGTGGCAGCGGCAGCCATCTCGATCCACTGGCTCGATTCGGCATCCGGCCCCAGCAGCAGCGGGTTACTGCGTTTCTTCTGGATCAGATCCGCGAGCGTAGGCGCCCCGGAGAGCGTCAGCGCCTGAATTCGCGGCATCACCTCTTCGAGGCGCGAAATGCGATGCAGGTGAGGGTCGACGGTGATCAGCGCATCATAAAGCTCGTCGAGAAAGCCCCCGACCAGCGGCTGGCTGACGATTTCACCGGGATGGAAGGCGATATCCTGACGCATGTAGGCGAGATACGGCGCCACCAGCACCAGCCGCTTCACACCCAGCCGTCGGGCGTGGCGGGCCACCAGCAGCAGTTCCACCAGCTTGTCATTGGGCCGGTCGAGGCTTCTGTACACCACCAGCGTTCGCGGCAGGGCATCTGCCAGCGGCGGCACCAGGGTCAGCATCAGTTCCTGATCGGGAAAGTCATGGCGCTTGATGACGCTCGCCTTGAGCCCGGCCGCTTCGGCCAAGCGCAGCGCCGGCGCCGCTTCATCCTCGAAATAGGCAAGCCGGGTATCCATCAGAACTCCACGTTCAGTCGGGTGATCTCATCCGCAAAGCCGATGCTGAAGGCGTTATCGCGCTCGCAGGACTGGCGTGCGAAGGCCATCTCGGCGTGATACGCGGCGTACACACGGTAGAGCGGCTCGCCGACCTCTACGGTATCACCGATGCGCGTCAGCAAATCGACCCCCGCCCCGGCGGGCTTCGGGGCCCCGGCCATACGCGCGATGCGCGCCAGCTTCAGGTTGTCGATGCCCGTCACCACGCCAGCTTTCGTGGCCATCACTTCAAAACTGTGGGGCGCCAGCGGCGGATTCTCCAGGTCGAACGGCATCTCACCCTGGGCACAAATAATCGCCTGCATCTTTTCCAGCGCTCGGCCGGAATCGAGGATATCCCGGGCGATGCCGAAGCCGTCGCCGCCACGCACGTCGGGGTCGAACTCGAGCATGCGTCCCGCCAGGCGCAGGGCTTTCTGCCTCAGGTCATTGGGCGCGTCGGGATGATGCGTCAGCACCCGCATCACATCGCGAGCTTCCAACACCGGGCCAATCCCCCGCCCGATCGGCTGGCTGCCGTCGGTGATCACCACATCGAGGACCAGCCCCATGCGCCCGGCCACGAACTCGAACAGCTTGCGCAAGCGCCGCGCCTCGGACATGGTGCGCACCTTGGCGTGGGGCCCCACCGGCAGGTCGAGCAGCAGGTGCGTCGACCCGGCAGCCACCTTCTTCGACAGGATCGAGGCTACCATCTGCCCCGCTGAATCCAGGTACAGCGGCCGCTCGACGGCGATCAGTACGTCATCGGCCGGTGACAGCTCGCTGGTGCCGCCCCAGGCCAGGCAGCCGCGGTGGGTACGCACTATCTCTTCCAGCGTATGAAAGGGCAGATCCACCTTGGCCAGCACCTCCATGGTATCGGCGGTGCCCGAGGGCGAAGTGATGGCGCGGGACGACGTCTTGGGGCACAAGAGACCGTGAGCCGCGACAATCGGCACCACCAGCATCGAGGTGCGATTGCCGGGAATGCCGCCGATACAGTGCTTGTCGACCACCGGGTGCTCGTGCCAGTCCAGCCGCCGCCCGACCTGACACATGGCATCGCTCAGGTAGAAGACTTCTTCTCGATCTAGCTCGCCCTGGCTGCAGGCGACGAGGAAGGCGGTCAGCTCGATCTTGGAGTAACGCAGCTCGGCGATATCGCGAATGATGTTCTTGAAATCCTGGCGGGACAGGCGCTCACCGGCAATCTTGCGGTGCAGGGCCGGTATCGAGGCAGGCGGCTCGGCCTGAGAGATGCTGACCGGGTGCCCTTCCGCTTCGCCAAGCGCCTTGAAAGCATCCTCGGAGAGCCCGAGCTGATGACAGGCGACGATGGCCGGATCATCAACCACGTTGAGGCTCGCCAGGATACGATGGCCGTTTGTGCGCACCTCGACCTTTGAGAGCGCCTGGAAGCCCTCGGCGCGATAATGCCCGCAATCACGATGCAGATAGGCCACGTTCTCGCGGTAGGTGTCGATGCCCACCCGGCGAAGCAGCAACGGGGTTAGGGTTTCGTCATCAAGGTGCTGCGCACCTTGGACGCTATCACGCCCGGCTTCTGCGCCGGGACTGGTGCTGGGGATGCCGGGCCTGTTGGGCGTGCCGGGACCACTGTTCTGCGTCATCGATGCCCTCCGGTCAGGGCCAGGCAGCCGACCTGAATGGCCCGTTCTCCCTCTGTGACGGGAAATGTAGCTGAGACTGTACCTGAGTGACTGAACCTGAGATTGTGCCTGTGACTGGGAACGTACCTGGGAATATGACTGTGCTTGGGAATGCAACTGTGACCGATTTAAGCCTAGCAGTGCTGGTCGCTCGACGGCGCATCTGTCGTCGGTTCAGCTCTGATCTCCGCGACCATCTCACCGTTGCTCAGCCCCACCTCGTGAAACCCCAGGCTCTCGTAAAAGTCACTGGCCACTTCATTGCCCGGCACATAGCAGACCGTGATGCGCTCCGCACCCTCCTGCTCAAGGAGCGCATCCAGCGTCAGGCGCATGCCCTTGCGACCGATGCCGCAGTGCTGAAAATCGCTGCCCACCATCAGACGATAGATATTGAACTCCCGCGGCTTGCCTTCATAGGCAAGCGACTCATACATGATAAAGCCCACCGGCTCATCACCGACGCAGATCGCCCGCGCCACGCTATGTTCGCTGAACAGTGATTCGGCAATGGAATAGGCGTTATCCGCCACGAATCGACGCTGCTCGTCCGACACGTTCAGGCGTGCCACCTGATCCCAGTTATGCTTCGTGATGGGTTCCAGAAAGACCTTCATCGCAACCATCCTTTTCGCCATGCCCTCAGGGCTGACGGTTCATGAAGCATGAGACGCCGTATCGGGTTTGATCGTATTTCATGCAAGTGCTGATGCTACCCCTCACTATAGATCAGTGAGCGGAAAGGCTCGTGATGAGATCGCCGGCGTTGAGAAGGACCTAGGTGGGATGGCCTTAGGCGGGATAGCCCTAGATGAGATGGCCCTGAGTGGGAAAGCCAGAGAAGAAATGGCAGGTAATAGAAAGCCCCGTGGAGAAACGCCAAGCGCTCGATACAGCCAACACCAGTCGGCTGAGACACCCATCACAGGGGTGTCACCTCACGCGCATATTTCATCTACTGTATCGAAAAGGGTGACTTCCTGGCGTTTCCACTGCCGCTTGGTCTTGATCCGGGAAAAGGACAGACACCGCTGATAGAGCGTAAATTTCCAGTCAGGCTTGCGGCTACCGAACCCGTCCACCAGCACTAGGCTCGCGTCACTTTCGCCATCACCGGGGCGGACCATGAGGTTATCGGTATTCAAATCCGAGACCACAACAGCATACTTGGTCGCCCATTTCTTCAGCTCAGCCAGCATTCGGACGAGCTGGTCGCGACTCACCTGTTCCTTGTGCAGGGCCTCACGCAGGGTCAGCGCTGACCCTCCGCAGTCTTCCTGGACGCGTTCCATGGCGAGCCCCGCGCCCTGGTGGGTATTCACCCAGCCATAGCAATCGACAATGTGCGTCAGCGGTACTTGCCGCTTTTTAAGGTGATTGAGGTAGAACCATTCAACGATGCTCTGCTCCTGGCACTCCTCCCAGCGATCCTGGTGGCGCGCCACCTTGATGCATTGGCCGGCATCACCAGGATGAACGAAACAGTCACGCTTGTTTCCGCGGCCAATACGCAGGCTGTCATCGAGTCTTAGCGCCGCCTGATCAGAGACCTCTGGAATAAAATACTTCAAAACCTTTCCTTGTTGCCTGCGCGGAACCGCAATCCGGCGGTCATTCACCATTCAATGCCCATCTCCACCCTGCGGCGTTCTTGCACCTTAACGAACGAGTGACATCATTAGCAGAACGGCACATAAAAAGATGACAATCATATTTAGCCCGCTAAAAAAGTCAACGCGAAGTACTCACTGCAGTCAGCCAGAGTGAGCCCGTCACACCGCCTGAACACCCCACGACGGGAGCCGATTCGGCAGGAGCGCATTTGGCTGAGAGGTGCTGGCGGGCTAAGGTGTGGCGATATTTACGCGATGAGGCACCCCATGAGCTCACCTCGCATCACCATCGATGTGTTCAGCGACTATCTCTGCCCCTTCTGCTATCTGGAGGAGCCAGAACTGGCGGCGCTAAAGGCCCGCTTCGGTGAGGCAATCGACATTCGCTGGCGGGCCTTCGAGCTGCGCCCCGAGCCCGCACCGACGCTGGAGCCAGACGGCGACTATCTGCACGATATCTGGGGACGCGCCGTTTACCCCATGGCCGAAGAACGCGGCATGACGCTACGCTTGCCGCGTATCCAGCCACGCTCTCGGCTGGCCCATGAGGCGACCGCCTGGGCCAGAGACGTCGATGCCCAGAGCACCGACGAGAAGACCGGTACCGTCGAAGATATCAATGCCGCCGACACCCTGCGCTCGGCACTGTTTCGTGGCTTTTTCGAAGACAGCCTGGACCTGGCGGACCCGACGGCACTGGTGGCAGTGGCAAATGACCTCGGTCTGGATGGCGAGTCGCTCGAGAAAGCGCTGGATGAAAGGCGCTATCGCGAGCAGGTACTGGCTGACCAGCAGGCCGCTCAGGAGCTGGGTATTCAAGGCGTGCCAGAACTACGTTTCTCGCTTAACGGCGAGCATGCCGGCATCCTCGAAGGCGCCCAGCCGCGACGCCAGCTGCTGCTGGCCGTGGAGCGACTGCTAGACCTGATGGACTAACCCACCCCATGCCAGCCCGATGAGAGAGCGCATGCCCGACGGCCCGATCACAGTCTTCGGCGGCACCGGCTTTTTGGGCCGGGCTATCGTGCGTGAGCTGCTGGAAGCCGGCCACAGCGTGCGCATCGCCGCCCGCTCACCTCGCCTGCCCGAGGACATCGATGATGGAGATCCCATCAGCCTTTGCAGCGCTGACATTCAGGATGAGGCCAGCGTCGCCAAGGCGCTGGCCGGCGCCGGCGGCGTCGTCAATGCGGTAAGCCTGTATGTGGAATCAAGGCGACTGACGTTTGACGCCATCCACGTCGAGGCAGCCGGCCGCTTGGCCAGACTCGCCCGCGAGGCCGGCATCAGCCGGCTGGTGCATGTCTCCGGAATCGGCGTCGACGAACATTCGACGTCGCGGTATATAAGCGCCCGCGCCCGGGGCGAAGCGGCCGTGCTCAAGGCCTTCCCCAAGGCCACGCTGCTGCGCCCCAGCGTGCTGTTCGGGCCCAATGACGCCTTCCTGTCAGCGTTGGAAAAGCTCACCCGCTTGCCAGTGATCCCACTGTTTGGCCAGGGCGAGGCGCAGCTACAGCCCGTCCATGTGCGGGATGTCGCCCGCGCGGTAGGAAAAATGCTGGGACCGCGTCCGCCGGCCTGGCGGCTCTTCGAGCTGGGCGGCGAAGACGCAATGCGCTATCGCGACATCATCATGCTAGTGATGGCCCACTTACGCCGTGATCACCCGCTGGTACCCATTCCCATGCCGGTATGGCGCTTCCTGGCCACCCTGCTCTCGCCCCTGCCAAGCCCCCCGCTGACTCATGACCAGTTGTCGCTGCTGGCGCTGGACAACATCGTCGGCCGTCATGTCGGCACCTTCACCGACCTGGGCATCATTCCCCGCTCGCTACGCGAAAGCCTGCCCAGCTGCTTGATCACCGACTAAATACAGGACTTAACACAGGACGAAACTATCCTTCACCGAGCTGAGACCGTCGTCATCCTCGAGTTTGCTACGCTGTAGGCATGGCTCGTCACCGCATTTATGCATCCACGGATCAGGAGGGTGAATCGCCATGTCGCTTACATCATCAAAGATGATCCAACTGGGCAGACCCATGCCGGCCTTCGACCTTCGGGATGCCCACGGCAAGTCGTTCAGCAGTAAGCAGTTCCTTGGCAGTCCCTTACTGGTGGCCTTTATCTGCAATCACTGCCCGTTCGTTAAACACATCGCCTATGCATTTTCCGATTTTGCTCAGGAGTATCACGATCACGGACTGGAGATCGTCGCCATAAACAGCAACGACTTCACGAAACACCCCGATGACAGCCCGGAGCAAATGATCGAAGAGGAACGCCGGCGCGGCTACACCTTCCCCTACCTGATTGACGAGACGCAGAGGGTCGCCTTCGACTTTGATGCCGCCTGCACGCCGGACTTCTTCCTGTTCGACCGATACCACCGGCTGGCTTACCACGGCCAATTCGATTCCAGCCGCCCCAGCAAGGACCTGCCGGTAACCGGCAAAGACTTACGAGCCGCCGCCGATTTGGTGCTCTCGGGCGATGCCCCGGACCCGGACCAGATGCCGTCGAGCGGCTGCAGCATCAAGTGGAAATAGCCAGGTTAAAGAGAGGCTAACCCAGCGCTGAATACGAATGGTGACGCCACCGCCGTTCGACGATGGCGCTGCAGAGTGGCGTTCGGTCATGCGCTGTCCTTCGCGGTACTTCGCAGTGTGGAGGGGGGAAGCCTCTCTCGCTAAAGCTTCCAGGGCAGCGGCGGCGGCGTAAGGGGGTCGCCGTCGTAATCGGGGATGCTGCCGAAGCGCTCGCTGCCGGCTTCCCAGTCCTGCTGCGCCTCAGCGATCTCGGCCTTGCTGTGGCCGACGAAGTTCCACCAGATGAGGATCTCCTCGTCCAGCGGCTCGCCGCCGACCAGTATGACCCGGCCACCCGCCGGGAGTGACAGGGTGACGGCCTCTCGCCCGCGACCCAGATAGGCCAGCTCGTTGGTCGGAAAGGTCTCGCCTTCGATGTCCAGTTCGCCTTCGAGGGGTAACACGCCGTACTCGAAGTCTTCCCGCAGCGAAAGCTTCAGAGTGCTGGCCTCTCGGCTGACCAGATCCACCCCCACCAGCGGCGAGAAAGCCAGCGTCGGCGCCCGCCGGCCGTCGAACTCGCCGGTCAGCAACGTGAAAGCGACGCCCTGCTCTTCCCAGGACGGCAACTCGGGATAATGATCGAAGCGCGGGTCGGTGCGGCGATCCGCTTCAGGCAGCGCGATCCACAGCTGAGCGGCATGCAGTTGAGTCTCGCCGGGGACCGACTCTTCGGTGTGGCTGATGCCACGCCCCGCGGTCATCAGGTTGACCTGGCCGGGGCGAATCACCTGCTGGTTGCCCTGACTGTCGCGGTGCAGGATTTCGCCCTCGATCATCCAGGTGAACGTCTGCAGGCCGATGTGCGGGTGGGGGCCAACCCGCAACCCGCGGGAGTCGCCCTTGAAGACGCTCGGCCCGGCATGATCGAGGAAGCACCAGGCTCCCACCAGCCGGCGCTGCCGCGAAGGCAGTACACGGTTGACGGGAATTCCCCCGACATCGGCGGTACGAGGCCTAACATGCTGAATCTGGTGCTTGCCCTCGACGACCGGGCAGTCGCGGGACGACCCCAGGTCGCGATCTTCAACGAGAGTGCTCATGGCTATACCTTCCGGATGTCATGAATAGTGGGACGGTTCTGAGTGGGCCGCTAGCCCACGGCAAACCGCCGTGACTGCGCTGAGTGTAGCTCTGCATCAGCTTGGCGTAGGGGGGCAGATGAAGGAGCCGGCTGATATCCACTCGCCTTACCGCTGCTGGGCCAACGCTTACTGGCAATAGCCCAGGTGCAGCGCCTGGCACCAGCATGCCACCAAAACGAAAACGCCCGCCCCGGCGAACCGGGGCGGGCGTGATTTAAAGCCAGTCGCGTCATTCAGAACGAAAGGCTAAACGGGGCAGTTTTCTGAACGGTGCTTCTGGAAGCTCTATTGAAAGCTCGGCTCAACGGTCGTGCCGCGGCCTCGTTGGGGCGGCCAGAGATAACGACCTCGGATCATCTCTGGCCATCACCGTTCGACAAGGGCATGAAAGCTCAAGATTCAGCCGCGGCGATAGATGCCGACCAGGCGGTTCATGCCAAGAATATGCGGCTCAAGCTTGGTCAGCAGCTCGGGCTGCGTCAGGCCCTCGGGCAGATCAGTTTGCGCATCCAGCGCCAGCACCCAGAAGTAGTACAGGTGGTCACCATGGCCTTCCGGCGGCATCGGGCCGCTATAGCCGTTCTTGCCGGTATCGTTGACGCCGCTGGTGCCCACCGTCGTCGCCTCATCAAGCGACATGGTGTCGGCCGGCAGGTTGTAGAGCAGCCAGTGCACGAAGCCGTAGCTGCCATTCTGTACCAGCGGCGCATCCGGGTCATGGCAGATCACCGCGAAGCCCTTGGTGCCTTCGGGAGCGTCTTTCCAGCTGAGGGCCGGCGAGACGTTCTCTCCTTCCCCGGTGTGCTTGGCGGGAATTGCCCCGTGGGCAGAGAACGCGGAACTGGTGAGCTGCATGCTCGAGGGTGCAAAAGCCATGAGGGCAAGCTCCTTGGAGTGGATGTCGTTGGAAACGAAGTCAGGCGTCTTCGCGCATGCGACGGCGCTACATCAGGTAATGATGGTAGCAGACGCCTTATTCAACCCATCACGTAACGCCGAGGCACTACATAGACAACATGGCTCGGCTGACATCCCTTTTGCAGCCCTGCTCCAAAGTCCCGCCGCCATTTAAAGCCCCGTCACCTAAAGCCCCAGACATCGCAGCATCAGGGCGTGAACTCACCCAGCGTGCGCATGGAATCGACTTTCAGTCGGTCTTCTTCCATCGCCTGCCTGGCCTCGTCAGACGCCATGAAGGTCTGGAACCGCGCCATGTCCGGCACTTCCAGAATCAGCCCCACCGAGTTCGGGTGCTCTGCATCCTTGAACGTACGCGCGCTGACACCGATCTGCGCGAACATCTCGTGCCGACTACCCGCTCCTTTCTTCCAGGCCCTCGCCCAGCGCTCGCCATCCTCGACCTCGTGAAACACGATTAGCGTAGCCATCTGCCATGCCTCCGATCAGAAACAGCACGCCACGCCCCGACAGCGACCAGCAGGATGAACACGATGGTGTGTGGCCGCTTGCCCACCAGGACACTATGGAGCTATCAGAGGGTCGCCGTCGTCGTGGCTACCCCAAGGATAGGCCGCCCTTCCCTCTTACGCCTCGGCATCAGGCCGGAGGGTGGCATAGAAAACGTACATTAGGTTGTCAGGGGACTGGGCAGGGTGTAGTAAGTGGAACAGGTGGGGTGGAAGCAAACGGCCTGGAGAAGGCACTAAGCCAGAGCAGATATAGCGCTTGCATCATGCGCTCCCATGGAATGGAGCCGAAGGCGCAATGTAATGGGTGTCGCCGTGCCTGCACTGGTTATGTTTCTTCCACAATTTGGCAGCACAAGTCTTGACTGTAGAGGCGCCAGCAATAGATATCACCAAGCTCTTAAACTCCAAGTTCTCTCAGCATAGCCGCATACTCGGTGCTGTGGTCACCTGCATAATTGGTCATACCCGGCTTTGTTAGACAACCCTTTGGAGGGATATAGCTACTAATCGACTTAACAGTTTTTTGATGCCATCCGATATTGAAGGCGCAAAGTTTGGGAAAGAAATACATCGAGGCATACTCAGGCACGTTGTCATGAATCCACCACGCCAATGACTCCCAATTCTTAGTTCGCTCAAAGTAAGGAAGGAAGGAATTTACTACGATGCAGGCCATTGCCCCAACATGCCCATCCTTATCTGGGATATCCCAAATGTGCCCGGCGAAATTGCTTTCGTTTCTTGAACAGTTGTATTGATTCTTGTTCTCTGCGCCTCTGGCATTGACAGCAGACGATCGATATGCGGAGCGAATGCTGATACGCCCAAACTTTTGCTGTATGGGCTCAAGTACTTTTTCACATAAAGCTGTCCCAGCCTTGATCGCCACATCTGGATTGTCCGGAACATTTGGAACGCCTTCAATCTGGGATATTTCTGAGTGAAGGAAGTCTCGCATGAAGAAAGATCGTGAAAGCCTTACCCGACCGAGTTCTTCCAATGCTTTGACTGTCTTGGGGGATCTCACATTTTTCTCCAAGGAAAATAAAGTTCACCATCACCGGTGGCAAAATCTCGGCTTCGCTGCGGTTTTTCCACTGGTGCATAGATTAGTTAGGCATTGTTGCACGAACTCAGCTTGCAAGTGGCGGACAGCATGGCCCCAGATTGCGTACAACTCTCGGCCTCTGCATCCAAGGGGGCCGCGGTGATACCTGGCTTGAAGTTATGGCGAACCCACCGCATAAAGCTTTCCGGCAAACCTGCAGGATGGTTTACCCTTGCGCCCCGACCTCCGATCATAGCCAAAAATTCCATGGGTACGTCTGACCGGGCTCTTCCCAAATACCAAAACTCTTTACCAACAAACACGTATGGGACATGGGTGTCTTTATCCAGCATCCACTCATGGAAGGGGTTAGCAAGCTGAAGCCATGCCCCTTTGCAATTTTGCCAGTAAAAATTGTCGCCGCACCTCTCTTTCCATCCCCCGTTCATTATTGGCTTCTTGGATTGAAACCGAGGATCGTGAAAATAGTCATTCATGTGGATGCGCTCATCTACCTTCATCGCATAGATGAACTGGTAGCCATCACCCTTGGGAGAGAACCCAGCAATCCAATCGCCTTGTCGCACAGCACTGCCTTGGTGATTCGGAGTACAGACCGCTAAAGAACACCAGCCGCTAAATGGATTTGGTGCCAATCCTGAATCGACCTTGACGATGTAGGTATAGAGCCTGCTCAAAAGTCCTCCAAATGCCTAACCCTTCAATCAGTCAACGCGTCAGCGGTCGGCTGAATTGACTTGTTAGAAGATTGCTGGATGTATTCGGCTATTTGAGAAAATACCAGTAGCCCAAGTAACGATGCCTTTTTATCAAACATGTCAATTGTGCTTGCTCCATGAGCAACGGAATGCCTGCTGACCGTATTATCATCTGTAACGCTAAAATCCTTAAAGTAACACTCTTCTAGGTAGCGTTTGAATTTATCAGGAATAAAGGTCGTGAGTGCCGAAATGCTTCTGAGGGTCTTTTCTGTAATATGCTCAACAAGTAATCTTTGCTGACGCCCTTCCTTTTCAGGGTTGTCTGCAATAAAGTCTTTCCTAATTAAAGCCTCAATCTTTGGATATATAATTGACGATGAGCTAACAAAATCATCTGCTTTGTGCCTAGAAAGCGCCGAATCCAAAAAACAAATGAATGGCGAAAGGTTTTCGTCGCTACCCCATATTGGCTTTCTTTCTTCTATATAAAAAATAGCATCACTTTCTATTTTATTAATAAGCTCATCTATATTCCACTCAGCCCTTGCATAACTAATAATTGATTCGACAGTAGAAAACTTCAGTGCATAGAATGGAAACCAATTTTGCCTTAACATACCACCCCAGTCTGAGGCAGATATCTTATGGATAGACCCAAAGGATAGATAGGAAAAGTATGACCCTAAAAGTTTTTCTACATTGTACTCAATTTTTCTATCTAATTGCTCATCTAAAGGCGAAAAGTCAAAAATATAAGCCTTATCCCAGCCAAGTGATAGTATGCAAAAATAGGCTTGGTCCTCAGAAAATTCAATACCACTTAACTGTATGCGTTCGAAACCTGAAATATCATCCTTTCTGACTGCTTGCCCTTTTTTAATATTTTTTGCTTTAACGAATGCCTGTCCATAAACTTCAACTTCATTAATATATACCTTGGCCTTCAAGTCTTTAGAAATTAGAACAACCATACTTTTTATGTCGCTGGGCTGAAGCACCTCTTCAAGCATAGACAAGATGGTCTGGGGAAAGCCATTAAGATATTTTAGGTGAAGATCACCATCTTCTGTTGAGGTTGCACCAGAGACCTGAACCTGAACCTTTTCGCCTCTTTTTGCGACAGAGACGGAATAGCCTGCAATTCTCTCTTTTAACTGAACCTCATACATGCAACATCCTCCCTAGAAAGCTATCGAATTGGTCTTCTAACGCCTGCTTAAACGGCGGCTTTTGCGTAGCGAAGCGGAGAAAAAGCCGTCCGGTGGAGGCCCATTGGGCCGGAACGAGTTTGATGCAATGGTTAGGATTTTTCTCGGATAATGTTCCACGTTGAAGGGTTCTCAACATGTTCAAATATTCCTGGCACCAAACTCTCCATTACTGAGTGATCTTCAAGGACTGGGATTATTGACTTGGCACATAGCATCTCGCCTGTTGTCAGTCGGGCCTTTAACTTAACAGGAATCCCATTATCGAATTTCTTCGGACGCATATTTCCCCAAGATGCTGAGACGAAAATCAAGAAACCCGACTGAAAATCCCTGCTTTCTATTCTGCCATTCAAGGTCAAGCTTTCGGGTCCTTCCGAAAAGTTTGAGAACCAGTTTTTCAGATATCTTGAGATGTCTCCAACCGTATGACGGACCCTAGAAGGTAGGGTCGTGGGATTCAGTGCGTCATGCCAAATCGGCCACTTTTTTAGCCTTCTGATATGCAGGGAAAAATCTCGTATGACGATGGGCTCAGTTGTTGGATTATTAACACCCGCTTCAATCAGAAACGTTGCCCGCAAGTTAGCAGGGTTTCCGTCAATATCGCCGAGTTCCTCTATCGCGCATCGACTGGTAAGACTCTCAACTTCTAAGGTAGGCCGCTTTAGCTTCGTTTTCAAAAAGCGAAAAGCTCCTAAAAACCAAGCCAAAATCCCGACGAAAAGCCATTTTATGAGATCGACAGTCACGCCGTGTAATTCGATCCAGGCTATGATTGTTTTTAAGTAATCCATCAAAATAAGATCAATCCTAACGCTTGGTTCAGGTGCACCGTAGGTGTCACCTGGAACCACTTGTTATGTGATTACCTGACCCCATAATCTCTAAGATGCACATAGCTTTTTGTAAACCCTTTCCTTCCACGTGTTATTCGTGAAATCAAAGACTTATAATACAGCTTGCGATAAACATCTTTTATAAGAGATTGATTAATTACAAATGTTCGTCCACATGGCAACTGAACGCAATAAGCATACTTTGAATTAGGTTGCTCTAAGCTAGCCTCAAAAGAAAGGTGACCACCAATGGTTCTTGGAAAATTAACACCTTTATTGGTTTCACTGCATCCAGTTTTTTCTACCCACTCAATGTTACAGTCAGACCTAGCCACACCAATAGCTTGCACCTGCATTGAACTTGTTGAATCATTAATTATGGTTAAAAAATCTCTATAAACATTACTTCTGTTTAACTCCAGCCTAACTTGAAAAGTATCTTTCCTGTATGAAATATACAATGCGATGGAAGATACAAGCAGAGCAAGTATAGAAATGTAGGTGCTAATAATCAGCTCCTCTCTAAATTGGGATGAATGCAGAGCAGACACATAACGCTTGGGCTAAGCCGCCGGGACGGAGCGCCGCGGAGTACCGGTCGGCTTGAGCCCCTGGTTAAATTTTGTTTGCATGGACGCCCACAAGGAATTGCTTGGAAAACTGTTCTTTTGTGTGAAACGACTCGCCAAGACCCCGTAAATCCGGCACTGAAAACTTATCCCCGCCTACCGCCAAATCAGCGTGATTCTTTGGACCATCATAATTCCTCAATTTCTCCAAGAATTGGGGATCTTGGGCATCTCTCATATCAGTGTAGTACTGCAGTGAGAGTTCAGCCTCTGAGGCCTTTATCAACCAAGAGGAAATTTGTCCAAGGTCCGATCCTAGGAGGGCAGCGATTCTTCCCACCTCCAAAATCGCTACACACTTTGGAAATTCAGCTTTAATGGTCGCGTACGCGCGCTCCCTGAGCTCAGTTCCATATACAGCAGCTCGACCATCAACAATTAGTTCCCAGACCGGCGCTCGATTCGGAAAAGGTTCGCCGAGCCAATATTGATCGACCCAATCAATGGACTTTAGGTCGCCATTACTATCCAATGGTGCATATGTAATCCAATTTGCGTCGTGGCGGCTGACAGTTGCTCCAGGCAACAATCCGAGTTCTGCCTGATACTTAGAGGAGAAGTGGTCGCCCCATTCTCTAGCCGCTTCAAATGCTGACTGCTCTTCGAAGAGATACATGCCAACCAATCGAGATATCTTGCTTGGGTACTTCAACTGGCGAATTCGTTCAATTGCTAATTCGTTGCTAAGCCTCGGCGAATTACGATGCTTGAGCATGCCTGCTAGCATCACGGAAATTGGGCACTTAGGATACTCATTGCCTGCTTGAGCGGAGACCAATACTCCCCGGTATGCGCTCCACGCCACCATTGGGTGATCAATATCAATACAGCCGTAGACGGATTGCACTCGAGTCCTCCGACGAAATTTAACAGGTATTAGACCGCTCACTCGTTTATTGACTTGAACGAGCACGCGCGTTCAACATTCTTATACCGCCAAACCAACCCATTGATTTTCTGTATATTTTTGTCGAAGTGGCTATATAACACCAATAAACGCGCGTGCTGCCTTTGCCGGCATGCCCGCTTTGGGTCGATACCAGCCACCTGTTACGAAGCACTTCAAGCTAATATTGGCTTGCCCACGCTACCGCCGGGTGAGGCCATTACAGGCACCACCTTCCTGGCAGTCGTACCCCTCCCGGTGCACGTCCCTTCCTTGGGGAGATAAATACTTACCCCTAACCTACCGTGCTTTAGCGTTGAGTTACATGGCACTTCATTGAAATGACAGCGCGAGGCGACCGGTCTAGGCAACGTCATCACTGGGGCCGATCCAACAGAAGGGGTTATAGGCCACCTCCCACAGGTGGCCGTCGGGGTCTACAAAGTAGCCGGAATAACCGCCCCAGAAGACCGGCTGCGCGGGCTTGACCAGTGTGGCACCAGCGGCCACCGCCTGATCGAGAAGAGCATCGACTTCGGCTTCAGAGCCCAGGTTGTGGGCCAGGGCCATGCCACGAAAACCACTGCCTTCGGCTGGCACGCCGGCGTCCTCGGCAAGGGCGTCGCGGCCATACAACCCCAGCCAGCTACCGTTGAGCGGGAAGAATGCCACGGTAGGCGGCGATGCCATGCGTGGCAGGCCCAGGCCTTGCTCGTAGAAGTGGATCGAACGAGCCAGATCGCTCACGCCGAGGGTAATCATGCTGATTCTGGGGTTCACTTGGGTCCGCTCCTTCAGCACAAGCATGGTGCTGCATCACCCCGCAACAACCCGGTTCTTGCCGCTTCGTTTCGCTTCGTACAATGCATTGTCCGCGCGTTTCAGGGTGTCTTCATACGAGCGGTCTTCAGGCAGCATGGTCGCTACCCCGATGCTGACGGTGGTGGAGATACCCTCCATACAAAAGCGACTCAGCTCACGGTTGAAGCACTCATGCAGCCGGTTGGAAAACTGCACCGCGTGCTCCAGTTCAATATTGGGCAGGCCAATCACAAACTCGTCCCCGCCAAAGCGACACGCAATATCGGTTTTTCTCAGCTCTGAGCGACAAACATTACTGACAGCCACGATGATTTCATCACCTTCATAATGCCCTAAGGTATCATTAATTTTCTTAAGGTTATCAAGGTCAAACATCAGAATGGACGTCGGCACTGAGTGCCTTTCAAAGGTTTCATGAAAAAGCGCCAGGTCGAGTTCAAGCTTTCTTCGGTTAAAAAGCCCCGTGAGCTGATCGGTGTCGCTGAGCGCACGCAGTTGGACCTCCATGTCGTGTCGCTCAGAAATATTACTGGCAACCCAGAGCACCACGGCTTCACCGTCCACTTGAAAATCGAGCCCCTGAATACGGCCTTCGAACCAGATTGGCTGCTGGGGGCCGTCCTCTCGCAACCCCCTGACATCCTTATTGCTTAATTCGTATTCTCTAATCAATAGATTACCGGAATCCAGGGCGAGTCCGATCTGCTGCAGAAACCAATCGGCCTTCTCTTTTTTCACCACATCGGCAATGTTCAACCCGACGAGCCCACTCCCGTCGTGGTAGTAACGAGCATCACGGCCACCGAACACGGCCACGTATTTTCCGCTGCGCGATATTATAAATACAGGGTCTGGCAATGCCCCCAGCACAATGCCCATCTGCTCAATACTAATCATCAAAACGCCCTGTAATATCCTTCCGAAAAATCGGATGTTATATGAAGCCTATTGCAGGCAAGCGACGGCGCTCTGCCTGTGGCGAGCATACAAGCGGTTTTACACCCAATACTCGCCGGATGCAGTAGCTGGAACGTGCGCCAGATTTCTGGACAACTACCGCAGACCAGCGCTCGACGATGACCGGTCGCACTTCGATTCGAAGCATGCGCCTCATGCTGCCGCCAGGTGATGCCGTGATAGGCGCTACTTTCCTGTGATTATGGCCCAGCAGGAACCACGCTTCGGGGAAATCAGGGCTTCAGCAGGCTTAATTTAACCTGATTTTTACGTTGATTTACATGACGCCCCATTGAACGAACCGATGCTGCCGTGATGGCACCCTTAGACAAGGGCATCGCTTGAGCCGGCCTGTGTAAAGCACTGCATGCCAGGCCGCACAGGAGGTTGTCGGGGGCGTAGCCGCACCAAAAAACGCCCGCCCCGACAAGCGGGGCGGGCGTGATCATCAGCATTTCGAGCCGCTAACTTTTCCGGCAAAAGCTAGGAGGGGAAGCTGAACTGGGCGCTCTCCTGGGCGCTGCGCTGCGGCCAGCGCTGGGAGACGGCCTTGCGGCGGGTGTAAAAGCGCACGGCATCCGGGCCGTAGGCGTGCAGGTCGCCAAACAGCGAGTCTTTCCAGCCGCCGAAGCTGTGGAAAGCAACCGGCACCGGCAGCGGCACGTTGATACCCACCATGCCGACCTCGATGGCATCGGCGAAGCGGCGGCCGGCCTCGCCATCGCGGGTGAACACGCAGGTGCCGTTGCCGTACTGGTGGTCGTTGATCAGCGCGATGGCTTCTTCGAAGGTCTCGACGCGGACCACGCACAGCACGGGGCCGAAGATCTCGTCGCGGTAGATGCTCATCTCCGGGGTGACCCGGTCGAACAGGGTCGCGCCGAGGAAGTAGCCCTTTGATCCTTCAACCAGCGGATGCTGGCGACCATCGACGACCAGCTCGGCGCCGGCGGCGGCGGCGGCGCCCTGCTCGATGTAGCCGGCGACCTTGTCGCGCTGGCCGGCGTTGATCAGCGCGCCCATGTCGAGGCCCTTCTCGGTGCCCGGGCCGATCTTGAGCTCGCGGGCCTGGGCGGCGAGGCGCTTGACCAGGGCATCGGCGGTGTCATCGCCCACACATACGGCAACGGAAATCGCCATGCAGCGTTCGCCGGCACTGCCGTAGGCGGCGCCGATCAGGGTGCTGGCGGCATTATCGATGTCCGCATCCGGCAGCACGACGGCATGGTTCTTGGCGCCGCCGAGGGCCTGCACGCGCTTGCCCTGCTGGGTGCCGCCTTCGTAGATCTTGCGCGCCACCGGGGTAGAACCCACGAAGCTCAGCGCACGAACCTCAGGCGCCTCGATCAGCGCATCGACGGCCTCGCGGTCACCGTGCACCACGCTGAACAGGCCCTTGGGCAGACCGGCCTCGTCGAGCAGCTCGGCCATCTTGACCGCGGCCGAGGGCGCCTGTTCGGAAGGCTTGAGGATGAAGGCGTTGCCGCAGGCCAGCGCCATCGGGTACATCCACAGCGGCACCATGGCCGGGAAGTTGAACGGCGTGATGCCGGCGACAATGCCCAGCGGCTGATGGTTCGACCAGGTGTCGATGCCGGGGCCTGCATTGTGGGAATACTCGCCCTTGAGCAGTTCCGGCACGCCGCAGGCGTACTCGACGTTCTCGATGCCGCGCTTGAGCTCGCCCATGGCGTCTTCCAGCACCTTGCCGTGCTCTTCGCTGACCAGCGCGCAGATCTCGTCGGCATCACGCTCGAGCAGGGTCTTGAAGCGGTACATCACCTGGGCGCGCTTGGCCGGCGGCATATCGCGCCAGGCGGGCTGGGCTTCTCGGGCGGCATCGATGGCGCGCTTGACGGTGGCACCGTCGGCCATGGCCAGGCGGCGCACGGGGTCGGCGGTGGCCGGGTTCAACACCTCGATGGTGCGCTCGCCGCTGACGGCTTCACCGGCGATGAGATGGTTCAGGGTATGCATCTGGGGCTGACTCCAACCTTGGGTCGTGTTCTCGGTTTATGTTTCCGCTCTATGTTTCCGGTCTATGTTTCAGATACTGGGCTCGCCGGTCGGTTCATCCCGCGACCGGCGAGCCTTATCAGACCTGGCGGCCCAGCAGGGCTTCATCGAACGGATAGCGCGAGAGCTTCTCGATGCCGGTCTCGGTGACCAGCACTTCTTCCTCGAGCTTGACGCCGTCGGCACCGCCGACTTCGCCGATATAGCTCTCTACCGAGACCACCATGCCGGGCTCGAGGATGCCGTCCTTCGAGAAGCGGTCGAAGTCCATGTGGTGAGCGACCAACGGCGTTTCGCCATGCATGCCGACCCCATGAATGATCGACGGATAGCGACGATCGAGGAAGCGCTCGGGAATCTTCCAGGCCTTTTCTGCGATCTCGCGATAGCTCATGCCGGGCCTGAGGATCGACATGTTGTGGTGCACCTGGTCATAGGCCATCTGGTAGAGGCTCTGCTGGTAGCCGCTGGGGCGACCCGGCCCGACATGGAAGGTGCGCGAGAAATCGGAGTAGTAGCCGTGACAGCCGATGGTGTCGGTGTCCAGCGCGATCAGCTCGCCGGGGCGCACGACCCTATCGCTTGCCTCGTTGAACCAGGGGTTGGTGCGCGGGCCGGAGGACAGCAGGCGCGTCTCGATGAACTCGCCGCCCTGCTTGATGACGTTGCCGTAGAGAGTCGCAAACAGCTCGGTCTCGGTGACGCCCGGCTTGATGGCGGCTTCCACTTCGGCCACCGCGGCCTCTGAGCCTGCCATCGACTGGGCCAGGCAGGCGATCTCTTCCGGAGTCTTGATGCGGCGGCAATGCAGGGTGTCCTGCATGCAGTCGAAGACCTCGAGACCCTGCGCCTCCAGCGAGCGGGCCAGGTTCAGCGCGCAGCGGTCCAGGCCGATCTTCTTGTTGCCGCGGCCGTGCTCTTCCATCAGCTCGGCGATCTCGATGCCGAAGGGATCGGAGGACAGGTTGTCGCGCTGGTTGACCGCCGACCACACCACCTTGGAGGTGCGAGATTCGTCGATGGTCTCGAGCCAGGTCGAGACGTGGGCGCTGCCCGGGTACTCGAAAAGGATCACCGGCCCTTCGAGCGGCACATAGATGTAGCGGGTGGAGTTGCGCAGGAAGTAGCCGAACATGTTGCGCGAACCGGTGGCATAGCGCTGGTTGTAGGGGTCAAACAGCACTACGGCGCCGTAGCCCTGCTCGGCCATCATCTGGCGCAGGCGCTTGAGGCGCCCGCCACGCAGCTGCACCGGGTCGAAGGCGGTGGGAATGCTGTCGCCGTTGCCCACGGGCGACGAAGGCACCACCGGAATCGTGGCGGGTTCGTTGTCGGTCAGGTTGTCGAAGTCGACGATGCTCATGATCAAGCTCTCTGTTTGTTCGTAGCCGTATTCGCGGGGGATATGCATAAGGTCAGGCTGAGGCGTCGCCGCCTTCAGTCGGCCAGGCTGTCGCTGCGCTGCATGCCTTCTTCGAGCAGCCGCTCGTGGACCGGGGCCATGCGCCCGAAGATGCGCTTGGCGCGCTCGGGGCGGCCGATAAAGCCCGGCTCCTTGGCGTAGGCAAAGATCACGGTGTGGCGCTCGCGGTCACCTTCTACCGGCGTGACTCGGTGCAGCGAGTAGCGGCCGAAGAAGACCTGCAGATCACCCGGCTGAAGATCGAGGGACTTGAGTCGCGAGCGGTCGCCGTCGATGACCTGCTCGACCTCGTCGAAGTTTTCGCCTTCGGGGCTGCGGATGCCCGGGGCGTACTCGAAGCGCCCGCCACCTTGGGACTGGCGAGTCATCATGGTGACGATGAATTCGTTGGTGTCGTAGTGCCAGG
This sequence comes from Halomonas sp. I5-271120, assembly GCF_030553075.1. Classification (NCBI taxonomy): domain Bacteria; kingdom Pseudomonadati; phylum Pseudomonadota; class Gammaproteobacteria; order Oceanospirillales; family Halomonadaceae; genus Halomonas; species Halomonas sp. I5-271120. Next base: position 2,928,760 of record NZ_CP130701.1, on the reverse strand, counting down.
GGTGCTGGCAGCCCTCTCGCAGCACATTGACGACCAGGTCCGCCAGGGGGTCGGCGTACTGATGGATCTCGTCCATGCCCACTACGCTTGCGATGAAGTGCTGAAATCCGGGGTGGGAATAGACCTGGCGAATGATGGTATCGCCGTCGATGCGATCACCGGCAACGAAACCGTTGGTGCGGTCATCGAAGCGGTTCTTGGGGTGCGAGGCCGGCAGGCTCGGGTCGGCGTCGCTGTTGTAGGGGTTGGTCTCGGTCTGGTTGTAGTGCGCCTGAGGCGACAGGCGTTCGGTCTCCTGTTCGAGCCGCGCCAGGGCCTCTTCGGGCACAAAGCCCTTGAGCACCACACAGCCGTCCTGGCCAAGCTGCTGTCGGCATTCGGCGATCAGCTCGCGTCCGCGGTCACCCTCAAGGCGATGAATGGGGTAACGTTCCAGGTCGATCAGCCCCTGCAGTGAGGTATCGTCTTCCTGAATGCGGTTGCTTTGCATGTCGTTGCTCCTGCCTGATCAATAACGTATAGACAGGGTAGAGAGGCAGGTTTAATAATAGAAATGAATGGTTAAGATATAAAAGATTGCAAGGGCTCATAGATCATGGATACCGACCTGCTACGCGCCTTCGTCACGGTCGCCGAATGCGAGGGGTTCAGCGCCGCCGGCAAGGTGCTGCACCGCACCCAGTCGGCCGTCAGCCTGCAGATCAAACGACTCGAAGACCAGATGGGCGAATCGCTGTTCGAGCGCACCAGCCGCAGCGTGGTACTGACGCCGCCCGGAGGGCGCCTGCTGCCCTACGCCCGCCATATCCTCAAGCTGCAGGATGAGGCGCAGCGGGTAATGGGCGTGGAGCGCCAGGGCGAGCTAATCCGGCTTGGCACCTCCGAGGAACAGGCCAGTACCTACCTGCCTGAGCTGCTGCCGCGCTTCGCCTCCCGCTTCCCCGAGGTACGCCTCGAAGTCATCTGCAGCATCAGCGGCTCGCTAGTGCATGACTTTCAGGAAGGTCTGTTGGATGCTGCCCTGGTGGTGCGCCACGGGCCGACCCAGACCGGCCGGCTGCTGGGACGCGAGCCGATGGTCTGGGTGGTAGCCGAGGACTGTTCGCTCGAGGAATGGGATACCCTGCCGCTGGCTCTGAACCCCGAAGGCTGCACCTTCCGTTCCCATGCCTTCGCGGCACTGGGTCCTACCGACTGGCGCTGGGACGTACGCTACTCCAGCCAGTCGCCCACCGGCATCAACCTGCCGGTTCAGGCGGGCCTGGCGGCCACCGTCAAGACCCCGCGCAGTGTTCCCGCAGGCTGTCGCATCGTCGGCGATGACGAAGGCCTGCCCCCGCTTGGGCATGTCGAGATCGAGCTGCATCGCACGCCGGGGCATTCAAGCGACGCCTTCACCGCCTTCTGCGACGAGCTGGAAGCCATCGTCACCGGCACCGCTTCGCTGGAATCGCTCAAGTATGTGGCAAGCGAAGGAGTGGGTGACTAGTCTTTCTTAGGCTTGACCGCGCCTGGCCACTACTTGGCCACTAACCAGGAGTCGCTTGTCATGGAGCATGACATTCAGTTGAAGCGTATCTATGCCGAACCGGAGGCCGACGACGGCTCACGCGTGCTGGTGGATCGGCTGTGGCCCCGGGGCAAACGGCGGGAAACGCTGGCACTGAGTGACTGGTACCGAGATGCCTCCCCTTCCAATGGCCTGCGCCGTGACTGGCACCAGGCCAAGATCAGCCATGGCGTCTTCACCCGCCGCTATCGCTGGGAGATGGCGGATGCCAAGGACTGCCTGCTGCCGCTGATGCGCTTGGCGCGCCGCGGGCGGCTGACGCTACTGTCTGCGGCGCGCGACCTTGAACAATCTCACCTGCCGATCCTGCGCGAGGCGCTGCTTGAGGCACTTGCCAAGGAAGACCGCGAGGCAGACGGCACCGCTCCCAGCTCACCCCCCTGCTATGCGGCCTCGATGGCCACCGAGCCTGCGGCCGGCCAACGGCCGGACTCTTGACTCGACGCCGGCTCGACGCTGACCCAACGCCGCGTGAAACATCTAGCTAGACACCGGCCTGCCTCTAGCCAGTCGGCTTGCTGGCTGGCACCCTTTCGATCATGACCCGACGCCTGCTGATTGTGGCCCATGCGCCCTCCCCCAATACCCAGCGCCTGCGCGAGGCGGCCGACCGTGGCGCCCGCCACCCGGATCTCGACGACATCGAGGTGATGGTAAAGGCGCCGCTCGACGCTGGCCCCGACGATATTCGCGCCTGCGACGCCATCCTGCTCGGCACCACCGAAAACCTCGGCTACATGAGCGGGGCGTTGAAGGACTTCTTCGATCGCAGCTACTACGCCGTGCTCGAGGAAAAGCAGGGCCTGCCCTGCGCGCTCTACGTGCGCGCCGGCCATGACGGCACCGGCACCCGCCGGGCAGTGGAGTCGATCGTCACCGGGCTGCGCTGGCGGTGGGTGCAGGACCCGCTGATCCTGCGGGGTGACTGGCAGGACGCCTTCGCCGACCAGTTGGAAGAACTGGGGCTCTACCTGGCCGCCGGCCTGGATACCGGGATTTGGTGAGCGCCATGAAGCCGTCCTGATCCAGGCGCGCCGGGGGTTCCGACCCCGCTCATGGCCTGGCCAGCAGAAACCAGAACACTGTCACGCGCATGTCACCCTTCACTGAATAGACTGGAAACCTCACTCCCCAAGACACGACGAGGTTTCATGAAAGTCGCCCTCTCTTCCCTAGTCGCCGCTGGCCTGCTGTTTGCCGCGTCCGCCCAGGCGCAGCAGAACGTCTTCGACTATCCGCAAACCGATGACGCGCCGGCCAGCTTCAACGTGGTCAACGAGATCCCCGCCGGGAGTTTCACCAAGTACGAGATCAATGCCGAGCACGGTCAGTTGATTGTTGATCGTTACGTCTCGATGCCGGTGCGCTACCCCGCCAACTATGGGTCCATCACCAGTTCGGCAGGTGGCGATGGCGACCCGCTGGACGCGCTCGTACTGACCCGCGACAGCATCTATCCCGGCGCGGTGATCACGGTCAGGGCCATCGGCGTGCTGCGCATGGTCGACGACGGCGAGGCCGACGACAAGATCATTGCCGTGCCTACCAACGATGTGGACCCTACCTACGCCGACGTCATGGCGATCGAGGATCTGCCGAAGATGCAGGCCGAGCGCATCAACGCGTTCTTCCGCGTTTACAAGGACTTGCCGGATGGTGGCGACATCGAGCTGAACGGCTTCGGCGATGCCAGCGAAGCGCGCGACATCCTGACCCAGGCCTTCGACGCCTATCAGGCACAGCCGTAACGAGCACTGCAGTAACGAACACAGTACCCCGTAACGCAAACGGCGCCCCGAGGGGCGCCGTTATTGCTTCTACTGCAACCATCTAGCGGGTCGTTACTTCAAGCGCTCGAAGATGGTCGCTACGCCCTGGCCCATGCCGATGCACATGGTGGCAAGCCCCAGGCGGGTGTCCTGCTGTTCCATCACGTTGAGCAGGGTGGTGCAGATCCGCGACCCTGAGCAGCCCAGCGGGTGGCCAAGGGCGATGGCACCACCGTTCAGGTTGACCACCTCGTCCATGCGATCAAGCAGCCCGAGATCCTTGAGCACCGGCAGTGATTGGGCGGCAAAGGCCTCGTTGAGCTCGACGGTCTGGATGTCATCGATGGTCAGGCCGGCCGCCTTAAGCGCCTTCTTGGTCGCCGGCACCGGGCCATAGCCCATGATCGAGGCATCACAGCCGGCAACGCCAGTGGACAGCACCCGGGCGATCGGCTCGAGCCCCAGCGCCTGGGCGCGCTCGTAGCTCATCACCGCCATGCCGCTTGCGCCTACCGACAGCGCCGAGGACGTCCCGGCGGTGACGGTGCCATGGCGCGGGTCGAAGACCGGCTTCAGGGCGCCCATCGATTCGAGGCTGGCTTCGCCACGAATCACTTCGTCGCGGTCCACGCACACCTTGAAGCCCTCGGCGTTATGGCCCTCGACGCCGATGATCTCGTTGTCGAAGCGACCGGCATCGCTGGCTGCCTGGGCACGCTGGTGAGAGCGCACCCCGAAAGCGTCCTGCTGTTCGCGGCTGATGTTGTGCATCTTGCCCAGCAGCTCGGCGGTCAGGCCCATCATCATCGCCGCCTTGGCGGCATGCTTGCTGGCGGCCGGGTTCACATCGACGCCGTGCGTCATCGGCACGTGCTCCATGTGCTCGACGCCGCCGATGATGTAGAAGTCGCCCATGCCGGCCTTGATGTTGGCACTGGCGATATGCAGTGCGCTCATCGAGGAGCCACACAGCCGGTTGACGGTCTGGGCCGGCACGCTGCGCGGGATGTCGGTCATGATCGCCGCGTTACGGGCGATGTTCATGGCCTGCTCGAGGGTCTGGTTGACGCAGCCCCAGATCACATCATCGACTTCCTTGGGGTTGAGCCCCGGATTGCGATCGAACAGCGCCTGCATCACCGACGCCGACAGGTTCTCGGCGCGCACGTTGCGGAAGGCGCCGTGCTTGGCCTTGGCCATGGCGGTACGCACGCCGTCGACCACCACGATATCTCTCGGATTCAAACTCATCTGACAACCTCTCCTGTACGTGGTGGCTCAGGCCTTCCCGGCATCGGAATAGAAGCGCTCGCCGGCCTTGGCCATGGCGCGCAGTTTGTCGGTGGGGGCATAGAGCGGCCCCAGTTCCTCGGCCAGACGCTCGGCCTGGGCGACGAAGGCATCAAGGCCCATGGCGTCGATATAGCGCAGCGCGCCGCCGCGGAACGGCGGGAAGCCGATGCCGTAGATCAGCGCCATGTCAGCCTCGGCCGGGGTGGCAACGATGTTGTCTTCCAGGCAGCGCACGGTCTCCAGGCACAGCGGGACCATCATGCGCGCGATAATCTCCTCGTCGGAGAAGTCCTGGCTTCCCTTAGCGAGACCCTTGACAAGGGAAAGCGCTGCATCGTCATCGACCTTCTTCGGCTTGCCCTTCTTGTCTTCCTCGTAGGCATAGAAGCCCTTGGCGTTCTTCTGGCCCAGACGGTCAGCCTCGAACATCGCCTGAATAGCCGTTTTTTCTTCGCGTGCCATGCGATCCGGGAAGCCTTCGGCCATCACGGCATTGGCGTGCACGGCGGTGTCCATGCCCACTACGTCGAGCAGGTAGGCGGGGCCCATCGGCCAGCCGAACTTCTCCATGACCTTGTCGACCCGGCGGAAGTCGGCGCCCTGCTCGACCAGCAGGCTGAAGCCGCCGAAATAGGGGAAGAGCACGCGGTTGACCAGGAAGCCCGGGCAGTCGTTGACCACGATCGGTGTCTTGCCCATGGCGCGGGCGTAGGACACGGTGGCGGCCACGGCCGCATCGCTGGTCTTCTCGCCGCGGATCACCTCTACCAGCGGCATGCGGTGCACCGGATTGAAGAAGTGCATGCCGCAGAAGTTCTCGGGCCGCTTGAGGTTCTCGGCCAGGCGGGTGATGGAGATGGTCGAGGTATTGGAGGCGAGAATGGTGTCCTCGCCGACCTGCCCTTCCACCTCTGTGAGCACGCCGTCCTTGACCTTGGGGTTCTCGACCACCGCCTCGACCACCAGGTCGACGTGACCAAAATCGCCATAGGAAAGGGTCGGGCGAATGTTGGTGAGCTTTTCGGCCATCGTCTCGGTGGTCAGCTTGCCGCGCTCGACCTGCTTGGTGAACAGCTTGCGCGCTTCCTTGAGACCAAGCTCAATGGCGTCGTCCTTGATGTCTTTCATCAGGATCGGCGTGCCCTTCGAAGCGCTCTGGTAGGCGATGCCGCCGCCCATGATGCCGGCGCCCAGCACGGCGGTCTGGTTGACCGGTTGCGCCTGCTTGGCGTACTGGCTGCCCTTCTTCTTGACCACCTGATCGTTGATGAACAGCCCGACCAGGTTGTAGCAGACATCGGTCAGCGCCAGCTTGGCGAAAGCCTTGGCCTCGATGGCCTGGCAGCGCTCACGCCCTTCACCGGCGCCCTTCTGGATCACCTTGATGGCCTCGATGGGTGCCGGATAGTGCGGGCCCGCCTTGCCGGCCACATAGCCTTTGGCGGTCTCGAAGACCATCATCTGCTCGATGGCGTCGAGCTTGAGCGGCGAGGTCTTCTCGTCGCGGCGGGCCTGGTAATCGAGCTCGCCGGCATTGGCACGGACCAGGATGTCCAGGGCGGCGGCCTCGAGGCGCTCACCGGGCACCACCGCATCCACGGCGCCGACCTTGAGGGCGGCGTCGGCGCGGTTCTCGGTGCCGCCGGCGATCCACTCGATGGCGTTATCGGCGCCGATCAGCCGCGGCAGGCGCACGCATCCGCCCCAGCCGGGCAGGATGCCGAGCTTGGTTTCGGGCAGGCCGATCTTGGCGGTGTCGGCCATGACGCGGAAGTCGGTGGTCAGCGTGACTTCGAAACCGCCGCCCAGTGCCAGGCCATTGATGGCGGTGACGGTGGGAAACGGCAGGTCTTCGATGGCGTTGAAGATGGCGTGCACTTGCTGGTTCATCTCGACCAGATAGTCCTCACCCTTCTCGAACAGGCCATGAAACTCGGTGATGTCGGCGCCAACGATGAAGGCGTCCTTGGCACTGGTGATCACCAGGCCGCTCAGGCCCTGGGTCGCGGCGATGGCCTCGACCGCCTCGCCAAGCTCTGCCACTACCGCGCTGGATAGCTTGTTGACCGACTCATCCTTCAAGTCGAAGGTGAGCGTGGCGATGGGCTCGCCCCCGTTATTGGTATCGCTCGCCACCGAAATGGCGTTGCCTTGATAGATCATCCATTCATCTCCAAACAGGGTTGGATGCCGGTGCCCGGCCGCGCATTCATACGGCCGTTTGATTATGGATCAGCTTGCGCCAGCCACCGCGAAGCGTCAAGTCCCACGGTCTTAGCGAAAGGTACTAATTAAAGGGCTTAGCTATAGGTACTGGTTAGAGGTACTGGTTAGAGGTACTGGTTAGAGGTACTGGTTAGAGGTACTGGTTAGAGGTACTGGTTAGAGGTACTGGTTAGAGGTACTGGTTAGAGGTACTGGTTAGAGGTACTGGTTAGAGGTACTGGTCAGAGGTGCTGGTCAGAGGTGCTGGTTAACCGTATTGAATACAGGTGTTGGTGATAGGAGCCTAGCTGAAGCGCGAGACTCGTTCAGAGAAGGGCCTAGTCAGAAAGGAGGCGAGCCAGGAAAGCCGATAAGCCCAGAAAGCCATATAAGCCAGGAAAAAAGGAAGGCATGAAAAATATGTCGCGCTGGCGAAGACTCTTCCAGACCGCCCGACGATGCGAATCCATTCGCATCGTCGGGCGCACCAAGGCGCCAGTTGAACCCTCAACCGAGCGCCCTCTGGCCGGGACATAGCCCGTCGGGCATTACCCGGTGTTGCGAAGCCCCGCAGAGATGCCGGCCATGGTCACCATCAGCGCGCGAGTCAGCGCCGGGCTGATGGCGCCATCGGCATCCCGGTTACGCTGCAGAAGCTCGGCCTGCAGGCCATGCAGCGGGTCGATATAGGGATTACGCACCTCGATGGCCTGGTGAATCAGCGGCGTGTTCTCCAGAAGCTCCCGCTGGTCGAGGATATCAAGCAGCGCCGCCTGCAGCTTCGTAAAGCGCCCGCGCAGCTCACCGCCCAGTTCCAGCAGCCCCGGCTCGTCAACCAGGCGCCTCTCGTAGTAGGCGGCGATGTCGATATCGGCCTTGGCGGACAGCATCTCCAGCATGTCTAGATAGGTGCCGAAGAAGGGCCAGCGGCTGCGCATTTCCTGCAATCGCTCAAGGCCCCCGGGCTCGGCCAGGCGCTGGGCGAAGGCCTCGCCGCTGCCTAGCCAGGCCGGCAGCATCAGGCGGGTCTGGGTCCAGGCGAAGATCCAGGGGATCGCACGCAGGGTCTCGACGCCACCGTCCTGGCGGCGCTTGGTGGGTCGGGAACCCAGCGGAAGCCGCCCCAAGGACCCTTCCGGCGTCACCGCGCGGAAATAGGGCACGAAATCCGGGTTCTCGCGCACCACGCCCACATAGGCCTTGTGCGCCACCGCGGCGAGGTGATCCATCTCCTCCCGCCAGGCCGGCTCGGGGGCCGGCGGCGGCAGCAACGTCGCTTCCAGCACCGCGCAGGCATAGATCTCCATCGAGCGCAGGGCAATGTCCGGCTGACCAAACTTGAAGCGGATCATCTCCCCCTGTTCGGTGACCCTGAGACTGCCGTTCACCGAGCCCGGCGGCTGGGAAAGAATCGCCGCGTGCGCCGGACCACCCCCGCGACCCACGGTGCCGCCACGACCATGGAACAGCGTCAGATCCACCCCATGGCGCTTGCAGACCTCGACCAGGGTCTCCTGCGCCCGGTACTGGGCCCAGGCGGCGGCCAGCTGGCCGGCGTCCTTGGCCGAGTCGGAGTAGCCGATCATCACTTCCTGCTCGTCGCCGGCCAGGCGACGATAGCCCGGCAGCGCCAGCAGCCGGTCGATGACGTCGCCGGCCCGGTTCAGGTCATCCAGGGTCTCGAACAGCGGCGCGATGGGCAGCGCCACGTCGCCGCCGACCTCCTTCATCAACAGCGCCACCGCCAACACGTCAGACGGCTGGCCGGCCATGGAAATGATGTAAGTGCCGAGCGCCTCGCGCTGCTCGGAGGCGATCACTCGGAAGGTATCGATAACTTCGCGGGTCTCGCCGGAGCATTCCCAGCGACGCGGAATCAGCGGGCGACGGGAGGTGAGCTCGCCGAGCAGGAAATCCTGGCGCTTCTCCTCATCCCAGTCCTGGTAGTGGCCAAGGCCCAGATAGTCGGTCAGCTCGTCGAATACCTGGGTATGGCGCGACGACTCCTGGCGCAAGTCGAGCTTGGTCAGGGTGACGCCGAATACGGCGACACGGCGCAGGGTGTCGAGCAGTACGCCGTTGGCGATGGTATCCAGGCCGACATCGCACAGCGAGCGGTAGCAGGACAGCAGCGGCGCATAGAGCTGGTCACGGTGCTCGATGATCGGCCCGCCTTCGTGGGGCTCGCCGTCGAGGCCGGCCTTGGCCCAGTCGCGGGTGGCCTCGACCTTGGTGGTGAGGCGCTTGAGCAGTTCCCGATAGGGTTCCGTGGCATCACCGACCTCGGCGCGCAGGGCACTGTTAGCTTTCCACATCGATAGCTCGGCCTTGAGCTGGTCGAGATCGCGCAGGTACAGATCCGCGGCCATCCAGCGGCCCAGCAGCAGGACCTCACGGGTGACCTTGGCGGTCACGTTGGGATTGCCGTCGCGGTCGCCACCCATCCAGGAGGCGAAGCGCAGCGGCGCGGCATCCAGCGGCAGACGCTCGCCGGCGGCGTCGAGCAACAGGCTGTCGAGGTCGCGATGGAAATCGGGCACCGCCTGCCACAGCGAGTTCTCGATCACCGCGAAGCCCCACTTGGCCTCGTCGACCGGAGTAGGACGCTCGTGGCGGATCTCGTCGGTATGCCAGGCCTGGCTGATCAGCTCTTCCAGCCGGCCATGGACCCGGGTCAGTTTCTCGGGGGAGTCGACGGTCGACTCGAGCCCAGTCAGGCAGTCATCGATAGCGTCGTATTTCTGGATCAGGGTGCGGCGAATGACCTCGGTGGGATGGGCGGTCAGCACCAGCTCGACCCGCATGCTGGCCAGCGACTCGACCAGCTCGCGAGGCGAATGACCGGCCTTGCGCGCCCGGGCGATCAGGTCGCCAAGCTCGGGCTGGGAGCCCGGCTTGTAGTCCTCGACGCGACGAAAGCGCGCCCGGTAGTGCTGTTCGGCGATGTTGGCGAGGTTGAGGAACTGGTTGAAGGCCCGGGTGACCGGCAAGAGATCGCGATCCGGCAGCCGGCGCAGGTACTCGATCAGCTCACGGCGCCCTTCGGGATCGCCCTGCCGGCCGCGCTTGGCCAGGCCACGGATGGACTCGATCTTGTCGACGAAGCCCTCACCCAGGTCATCGGCGATGGTTCGCCCCAGGCTATCGCCCAGCACGCGAACATTGTCTCGCAAAGATTCATGCAGATCGCTGCTCACAGACATCCCTCCTGACGGCTATTGGAATTGTTAACCCGCTACTGCAATGTGGCGAGGCCGTGCCGAACCTGTTGATTTGCCAACCGATCAGCTCGGCATCTCGCCCTGTTTTTCACGCGCCTTGGCGTCCTGCCAGTGCGTTTCCATGTCCTCGAGTGCGGTCTGGCCGGGCGCCTTGCCCTCGGCGGCCAAGGCCGACTCCACGTGACGAAAGCGCCGCTCGAACTTGGCGTTGGTGCCGCGCAGGCGCTGCTCGGGATCGGTCTTCAAGGTGCGGGCGAGATTGACCACCGCGAACAGCAGGTCGCCGACTTCCTCGCCGGCATGCTCGTGGTCGCCCTCGGCCAGCGCCTCCTCGACCTCGTCGAGTTCCTCGCGGATCTTGGCCAGCACGCCGCGATGATCGGGCCAGTCGAAACCGACCCGCGCGGCACGCTTGGAGAGTTTGGCGGCCCGGGACAGCGCCGGCAGGCTGCGCGGCACGTCATCGAGCACCGAAACGGCCTTGGCATCATGACGTGCTCGCTCGGCGCGCTCCTCGGCCTTGAGGGCCTCCCAGCGGGAATGCACCTGCCGGGTCTCGACCTCGGCGGCACGCTCGCCGTCGCGACGCGAACTCAGGGTGCCGTCGGGAAAGACATGGGGATGGCGGCGCAGCATCTTGGCGGTCAGCACATGCACCACGTCATGAAAGTCGAACCGCCCTTCTTCATGGCCGAACTGGCTGTAATAGACCACCTGGAACAACAGATCGCCAAGCTCGCCGGGCAGTTCATCGAAGGCGCGGCGCTCGATGGCGTCGGCGACCTCATAGGCTTCCTCGAGGGTGTGCGGCACGATCGAGTCCCAGTCCTGCTTGAGATCCCAGGGGCAGCCCTGGTCGGCATCGCGCAGCACCGACATCAGCGTCAGCAGGTCATCGAGGCTGTGGCGCTCGCTCATGAGCGCCCTCCCTTGCCGCGAGCCTTGCCCTTGCCGCCGCTTCTCAGTCGCTTGACGTCGAGCACGTTGGAGAGCTGCTGGATGCGCGAGAACAGCCGCCCCAGGGTCTCCAGGCCATCGACTTCGAGAGTGATGGTCATCTTGGCCAGGCCCTCGATCTCATCGGTCTGGGTGTTCACGGAGAGCACGTTGACCTTGTCGTTGCCCAGTACGCCGGTGACGTCGCGCAAGAGGCCCGAGCGGTCCCAGGCTTCGATCTCGATATCCACCGGGTAGCGGGTCGCGGCCCGTTCGCCCCACTCGACCTCGATGATGCGCTTGGGCTCGTCCAGGCGCAGCTGAAGAATGTTGGGGCAGTCCTGGCGGTGCACGGTGACGCCGCGGCCCTGGGTGATGAATCCCACGATATGTTCGCCGGGCACCGGATGACAGCAGTTGGCCATGCTGGTCTTGAGATTGCCGACCCCCAACACGGTGATGCCCTGATCGCCGGCGGCCGGCTTCTCGCGGCGCGGCTTGGCCAGCAGCCGGTCGAGCTGCTCCTGGTCATCGTGCTCGCCGAACAGCTGCTGGGCCTGATGCAGCACCTGGCCGATGCGCAGGTCGCCGGCGCCGATGGCGGCATACATGTCCTCAGGCGTGGTGTAGTTGACCTTCTGCGCGAGGGTGGTGAGATCGATATCCTCGACGTCGAGGCGCTTCATCTCCTTGTCGAAGAGCGCCTTGCCCTCCTCGAGGTTCTGGCCGCGCGCCTGCTGCTTGAACCAGGCCTGAATCTTGGCCCGGGCCCGGGAGGTACGCACGAAGCCCACGGACGGGTTGAGCCAGTCGCGGCTGGGGCCGCCCTTGGTAGCGGTCAATATCTCGACCTGCTGGCCGGTCTTGAGCTCGTAGGTCAGCGGTACGATGCGGCCGTTAACCTTGGCGCCGCGACAGCGATGGCCAATCTCGGTGTGGACCCGGTAGGCGAAATCGATCGGCGTGGCGACCCGTGGCAGGTCGATCACGTGGCCATCGGGGGTAAAGACGTAGATGCGATCCGGCGCCACATCGCTCGAGAGCCCTTCGCGAAGGTCGCCGAAGCCGCCGACTTCCTCCTGCCACTCGAGCACCTGACGCAGCCAGGCAATCTTGTCTTCGTAGCTGCGGCTCTTGGCCTTGGTGTCGTGGCCTTTGTAGCGCCAGTGGGCACAGACGCCGAGCTCCGCTTCCTCGTGCATGGCGAAGGTGCGGATCTGGATCTCGAGCACCTTGTTCTCGGGGCCGAACACGGCGGTATGCAGCGACTGGTAGCCGTTCTTCTTGGGGTTGGCGATGTAGTCGTCGAACTCGTTGGGCACGTGGTGCCAGCGAGAATGCACGATGCCGAGCACCGTGTAGCAGTCGGCCACCCGGGGCACCAGGATGCGCACGGCGCGCACGTCGTAGACCTGGGAGAAATCGATGTGCTTGCGCTGCATCTTCCGCCAGATCGAATAGATGTGCTTGGCACGGCCATCGACGTCGTACTCGTGGATGTTCTGCGCTTCCAGCAGCTCCTTGAGCGTACCCACGACGTCGTTGATATAGCTTGTGCGGTCGAGACGCTTCTCGGCCAGTTGCTTGGCGATCGACTTGTACTCGGCCTCGTGGAGGTAGCGAAAGGACAGATCCTCGAGCTCCCACTTGAGATGGCCGATGCCCAGCCGGTGCGCCAGCGGGGCATAGATATCGAACACCTCGCGAGCCACGCGCAGGCGCTTGTCGCGGGTGGTCTCCTTGACCTGACGCAGGGCGCAGGTGCGCTCGGCGATCTTGATCAACGCGACCCGCACGTCGTCGATCATGGTCACCAGCATGCGCCGCAGGTTGTCCTGCTGGCTGTACTGGGACATGTCCTGACTGGGCAGGGCCTGATGGCTGATCGCCGCCATGTGCAGCACGCCTTCGATCAGGGTGGCGACTTCCTGGCCGAAGCGCTTCTCGACGGCCTCGACCGAGATCAGCTTGACGCGCACCGAGCGATACAGCACGGCCGCTTCCAGAGCGGTCTGATCGAGCTTGAGTTCGCCGAGGATATCGGCCATTTCAAGGCCCATGCGATAGCTCGACCCGTTGCCAAGCCCAAACTGCTGCGCCTGGCTGGCCTCGTTGGCAAGGCTGCGCACCAATTCACAGGCTTCACGCATCCGCGCTGGGTCGGTCAGCACGGATTCCTCGCCGAGGCGAGCCAGCCATTGGTCGAGGTCCACCGCGCCGTCGTCGGTCAACGGCTGGTCATCACGCACCTTTACCATGGTGCTTCACTCCTTTGGCATCTGCGCCGGCGTCACGTCGGACGCAGGAATTTCGGGGTGCTCGAACAGCAAAACGGCCTCGAGGTGGGCGGTCTGCGCAAACATGTCGGCAACCGCCGAGCGCACCAGTCGATAGCCACCGGCGGCCAGGTGTGCCGCGTCGCGGGCAAGGGTCGCCGGATCACAGGAGACATAGAGAATCCGTGAGACCCGGGACGTGGCCAGCTGACGCGACAAGGCCTCTGCGCCTTCCCGGGGCGGGTCCAGCACCACCAGATCCCAGTCGGTCTCATCGAGTAGCGCGCGGACCTGATCTTCACGCGTCAGGTCCGCTTGGCGGGCGCTAACCCCGGAAAGATCGTTGCGCCGGGCATTGGCGGCCAGGCGCTCGACCATCAGCGGGTTGCCTTCCACGCCGGTCACCATGCCGGTGTATGCGGCCAGTGCCAGGCTGAAGTTGCCCACCCCGGCGAAGCAGTCGAGCACTCGCTCGCCGGATTTAGGCGCCAGCCACTCAAGCGCCGTGTCGACCAGGCGCTGGTTGACCTCGGCGTTGACCTGCAGGAAGTCACCCGGCGCAAAGCCGAGTACCAGCTCTCGCACAGGTTCACGCACAGATTCACGCGCCGGTTCCTGGGCGTTCTCGCGTTCAGTTGCGGCCAGCATCACCCCATAGTGAAGGTCGGGCACCTCAGTGAGCCACTCAAGGCGCGGCGACTCGCGGCCAAGCAGCCAGCCAAGCGATAGCTCGTGGGCCGCGGCAAAGGCTTGCCAGCGCTGTGCATCGTCTGGCTGAGCGCGCAGCTGACGCACCACCAGGCAGACGCCTCCATCGCTTGCGATAAGCTCAAGATGCCCTACCTGACGCGGCGCATCGAGGCTCGCGAGCTGCTCGCGAAGCGGCGCCAGCAAGGCCTCGAGGGCCGGCACCAGCACCGGACACGCTGCCATGTCGATCAGGTGGTGGCTACCTCGGGCGCGAAAGCCCAGGTGGATGCGGCCCTCGGCATCGACCTTGACGCCAAGCCGTGCACGCCGCCGGTAGCCGAGCCCTTCGGAGGTCAGCAGCGCCGGTGCGTCACCCAAGGTGAGCCCCTGACGTGCCAGTTGCTCGACCAGCACCTGCTGCTTGTGGTGGCGCTGGGCCTCGAGAGCCTGGTGCTGTAGATCGCAGCCGCCGCAAACGCCGAAATGCGCACAGGGCGGCGTCACACGCTCAGGCGCCGCCTTCAGCACTTCCCGCACATGCGCCTCATCAAAGCGCTGACGGCTCTTGTGAACGGCTATTTCAACCCGTTCACCGGGCAGGGCACGATCGACGAACAGGGTCTTTCCGGCCGCATCGCGCGCCACGCCTCGGCCATCGTGGGCGAGGCGCATAATCTCCACGCCCCGGTCGTCGGAAGCCGTCTGCTGAGCCCGGCGGGGCGTCGGTGCTTTCCTGGCAGCGGGTTTTGGCGTGCGACGCTTGCCTAGCATCGCCATCTTATTGCTCCGGCGCATAGAGGCCGGTGGACAGGTAGCGATCGCCGCGATCGCAGACGATGAAGGCGATCACCGCATTCTCGACCTCTTCGGCGACCTTCAGGGCACCGGCCAGGGCACCACCGGAGGAAACGCCAGCGAAGATGCCCTCTTCCCGCGCCAGGCGGCGCATATGCTCTTCGGCCTCGGTCTGACCGATATCGATCACCTGATCGACCCGCGCAGGCTCGAAGATGCTCGGCAGGTAAGCCTCGGGCCAGCGGCGGATACCGGCGATGCTGGCGCCGTCCTCGGGCTGCAGGCCGATGATCTGCACCTCGGGGTTCTGCTCCTTGAGATAGCGAGACACGCCCATGATGGTGCCGGTGGTACCCATCGAGCTGATGAAGTGGGTAATGCTGCCCTCGGTCTGGCGCCACAGCTCTGGCCCAGTGGTGCGATAGTGCGCCATGGGGTTATCGGGGTTGGCGAACTGATTGAGGGGCTTGCCCTCACCGCGAGCGATCATGGTCTCGGCCAGGTCCCGAGCGCCTTCCATGCCCTGCTCTTGAGTCACAGGGATAAGCTCGGCGCCGAAGGCCGCCATGGCCTGCTTGCGCTCGCTGGAGGCATTGTCGGGCATGATCAGCACCATGCGATAGCCCTTCATGGCGGCCGCCATGGCCAGCGCAATGCCGGTATTGCCGGACGTGGCCTCGATCAGGGTATCCCCGGGGGTAATCTCGCCGCGTGACTCGGCCTCGGCGATCATCGAAAGTGCCGGCCGGTCCTTGACCGATCCCGCCGGGTTGTTGCCCTCGAGCTTGGCCAGCAGCGTGTTGTTGCGTCCGGCAGCGATGCGCTTCAGGCGCACCAGCGGGGTGTTGCCGACCACATCCTCGAGCGTGGGAAATTGCATCTAACCTTCCTTCTGGAAAAGTCTTTGTCGCCATTATATCGCCGGGCGTGTCCCGGTGACAGGGATCGGCCATGGCTGTGGCATACTGCATGCAAATGAAGTTTCTAGAGAGTCATGCATGTCGATCAAGACGCGCCTGCTGCTGTGGCTGATGTTACTGCCGCTGGGGTTGCTGGCCATCACTTCTGCCCTGAACCTGACCCACGAGGCCAATGAGCGTCGCTCATCGCTTCAGCAACACCTGATGGACAGCACGTCCCTGACCGCCAAGGCGATGAGTGAGGCGCTGGACGATCAACAGGACGATGCCCTGAGAACCCTGGGCGAGGCCCTGCTCGAGATCGAAGAAATACGCTCGGTGCGCCTCTTTACGGCGGTCGGCACGCCCCTATTGTCGCTCGGCCAGCCTCCCCGCTCCTCGGCACGCCCCCCAACCGAGCCGACGCTTGATACCAATGGCGCCGGCTGGCAACTGACGCTGCCCTTAAGCAGCCCTCACGCCGAGTGGCTGGCAGTTGAAGTCGAGACCCTTGGCCTTACGCTGAGCAACTATCGTCATCTGCTGATCCACGGGCTGGGCCTGCTGCTGGCTGGCCTGGGCCTCTTTCTGCTGGCCTATTCGCTGAGCCGCCGCATCACCGAGCCCTTGGTCGCGATCCAGGCGGCACTGGATCGCCTCAATCGCGGTGATCATGGGATTCGGCTATCCGAAACGGGGCCCGAAGAGACGGTCAAGCTCATGGTGGGAGTAAACGCCCTTCGCGATCACCTGGAGCGTGTCCAGGAAGACATGCAGGCGCAGATCGAGCAGAACACCCAGGACCTTCAGGAATCGATGGAGACCATCGAGGTCAAGAACATCGAACTCGACATCGCCCACCGTCGTGCCCTGGAAGCCAGCCGCATCAAGTCCGAATTCCTGGCCAACATGAGTCACGAGATCCGCACGCCGCTCAACGGCATCATCGGCTTCTGTCAGCTACTAGGCCGCTCACGGCTCGACAGTCGCCAGCAGGATTGGCTTGAACACATGCAGAAGACCTCGGACAGCCTGTTGCTGCTGGTCAATGACATCCTCGATTTCTCCAAGATCGAGGCGGGAAAGCTCGAGTTGGAGACCGTCCATCTGGACATGATCAATCTGGTCGATGATGTACTGGGAATGCAGGCGCCCCAGGCCCATCAGAAGGGGCTGCACCTGCTGGGCCTGGTCTTCGACGACGTGCCGACCGACCTGCAGGGGGACCCGCTGCGCATTCGCCAGGTGCTGACCAACCTGGTGAACAACGCCATCAAGTTCACCGAAAGTGGCGAGGTCATCGTGCGAGTGATGCTCGAGGAATCCCGAGAGCATCAGGTCACCCTCAGGGTCAACGTCAGCGACACCGGCATCGGCCTGCCCAAGGAACAGCGCGACCGGCTGTTCAAGGCCTTCAGTCAGGCCAACTCGAGTGACACCCGTCAGTTCGGCGGCACGGGGCTTGGCCTGGTGATCTGTCGCCAGTTGATCGAGCAGATGGGCGGTGCTATCACCATGTTCAGCGAACCCGGCAACGGTTCGACCTTCTCCTTCAATCTGCCACTGGCCACGCGCCACGAACATCGCACTCCGGAGCTCGACCTCGGCGGTCGAGTGGTGGCCCTTTACGAGCCTCACCTCGCGACCCGGCGCGCGATTAACCATCTGCTCTCGACCTGGAACGCCAAGGTCCCGATTCTTGGTGACGGCGGCCATATCTCTCCACCCTCGCCGCCGGATCTGGTGCTTGCCAGTCTCGACGCCAAGGATCTGGCCCCCGAGCGGTTGGCAAGCTGGCAGGCCTGCCTGGATGAAACCACCTGCCCGACCATCCTGATGGCCAACACCAGCCCCTACGATATGCCAGAGCTACGCCTGCCACTGGGCGGCGAGACGCTGACCAAGCCCATCTCGCGCCAGGTGCTGGCCGACACGATCAAGCGACAGCTCGGCCTGACGGCAACATCCAAGCTTCCGGTGCCGCAAACCGCATTGCCGAAACTTGCCGCTGCCGACTTGCCGAGGGTGCTGGTAGTCGACGACGTGGCGTCCAACCGCCTGCTGCTGCAGGAACTGCTGCGCGAAGCGGGCATCTTGTCACTACTGGCCTCCAGCGGAGAAGAAGCCCTGGCACTGGCCCAGAGTGAGCGTGTTGACCTTGTCTTGATGGACATCCGCATGCCCGGCATGGATGGCGAATCCACCCTGGAGGCGCTACGTCAACTAGGTGGCGTATGGAAGACCTGTCCGGTCATCGCGGTCACCGCTCACGCACGGGAGGAGGAGCGACAACGCCTGCTTTCATGCGGCATGCACGATGTGCTGATCAAGCCCGTCGACGCCAAGGTACTGGTCAAGCTTCTCAGCCAGCACCTGGCGCTGATCCTGCCGGCCCCGCGTCAGGGTAATGGCGGGACATCGGGGATGGCACCCGGCGAGAGCCATGTCGAGGCTGACGGTGAGCTGGCGGTCGTGGACATGCAGATGGGCGCCAGGCTTGCCGGCGGGCGGGAGGACTTGGCGCGCAAGACATTGACGCTGCTGCTGGAAAGCCTCGATGAGAGCGAAGCCAGCCTGGATACGGCCTGGCAGGCCGAGGACGAAGAGGCCCTGCTTGACGCCATCCATCACCTGAACGGCGCCTGCCGCTATTGCGGTGTGCCGCAACTGGCGCTGCTCGCCGAGACCCTGGAGACCCGGCTGCGGGTGCAGGGTGTGGCGGCAGTCGGGTCCCTGCTCAATGAGCTGTACGCCGCCATGGGGCGCCTGCGCGCCTGGCAGTCGCGACAGGCTTAGACCTCGGGACTCATGTTCTCAAGACCCATGTTCTCAAGACCCATGTTCTCAAGACCGACGTTCTCAAGACCCATGATCTCAGGATTCATGAGCGCACAAAGCCCGCTACCCTTCCAGGACCACCAGCGCCATCGCCAGCTCGGCCTCATCTGAGATCGAAAGATGCATGCCGGTCACGCCCAGCCCCTCGGCAAGAACCTGGGCCTGGCCGGAGAGCACCAGCGAAGGCCGACCCAGGCTGTCGTTGACCACCTGGATCTCGGCCCAGCGCATGCCCTGTCGCATGCCGGTACCCAAGGCCTTGACGAAGGCCTCCTTGGCGGCAAAACGCTTGGCCAGATAGGCCGCGGGTTGGCCGTGCTCAGCGAGGCGCGCCTGCTCATGAGGGCCGAGCACACGCGCCGCGAAGCGATCACCATGACGCGCCATGGCCGTCTCGAAGCGTGCCACCCTGGCGATATCGGTCCCGATGCCAAGGATCATGTCGGCTAGCCCTCAGCGTGGTCATGCCCATGATCGTGGTCATGATGATCATGGTCGTGATCGTGGTCGTGCGTTTCCATGGCGGCCACCAGGCCGGCTTCCTGACCGGCGATCGCCAGACGCTTCATGTCGGCCACGGCTTCCTTGAGGCCCACGAACAGCGAACGGGCGATGATCGCATGGCCGATGTTGAGTTCGGTGAGCCCGGGAATGGCGGCGATCGCTTCGACGTTGTGGTAATGCAGACCGTGGCCGGCATTGACCACCAGCCCAAGCTCCAACGCCATCTCGGTGGCGGCGCTCAGGCGCGCGTACTCGCGCCGGGCCTCATCGCCGGACGCCTCGGCATAGGCTCCGGTGTGCAGCTCGATCACAGGCGCCCCCACTTCCTTGGCCGCTTCGATCTGCATGGGCTCAGGATCGATGAACAGCGACACCTCGCAGCCAACGGCGGCCAAGCGCTTGCAGGCGGCGGCGATGGTCTCACGGGCACCGGCCACATCAAGCCCACCCTCAGTGGTCAGCTCTGCGCGCTTTTCTGGCACCAGGCAGACATGCGCCGGGCGAATTTCCTCGGCCAGCTCAAGCATCGCCGGCGTCACTGCCATCTCGAGGTTCATGCGCGTGTTGAGTACCTCACTCAAGAGGCGAACGTCGCGCTCCTGAATGTGGCGGCGGTCCTCACGCAGGTGCACGGTAATGCCATCGGCCCCGGCCTCCTCGGCGAGCAAAGCCGCCTGAACGGGATCGGGAAACCGCGTGCCGCGGGCCTGGCGCAGGGTGGCAATGTGATCGATGTTGACGCCGAGCAGGATACGAGGGGGGAGCATGGCAATCTCTCCAGTAAATCGTCAGGGGAAAATCAGCGGATAGGGGCAAGTAAATCGGGGCAAGACTTCAGCCGGAACGGCGGCGCGCAGCCAGCTGCTGCATCAGTTCGCGGGCCCGCAGGGGACGCTCGCCAAGCAGCGGCGCTAGCGCGGCCCGGGCCAATGAGCGTGCCGGCGCAGCAAGCCCCGGCGCCGCCCAGTCACCCTGCTCCAGCAGTTTGAGCGTGCGACCATCGAGACCGCCACTGCTACCTGGCGCCAGGGGGCTGAAGCGACGCGCTTCAGCCCGGTAGATATAACGAGTCTGGGGGTCTAGCTCGACGCCGTCGAGATCACAGAACACCGGCTCGCCGTCCAGCGCCTCGAGCAGGGCAAATTCCAGACGCCGCAGCGCACCGGCCCGCTCGCCGGGCAGCGGTAATTCCTTCAGGGCGGCGCCATAGAAGGCAAAGACCTCGGCCACCGGCAGTTCCAGCGGCAGCAGCCGGGTCAAGAGCTCGTTGGCATAAAAGCCGCACAGCAGCCCCTCGCCGGCGAGCATGGGCGCACTGCCGGTGCTCTCCATCAGGCGCAGGCGCTTCAACTCGCCTGCCCCCACCCAGGTCAGGTGCAGGGGCGTGAAGGGTTGCAGGCGCGACCGAGAGCGGCTACCCGGCCGCTGCACGCCCTGGGCCACGGCGCGAATACGGCCATGGTCCAGGGTCAGCAGATCGACCAGGGCACTGGTCTCACGGTAGGGACGCTTGTGCAGCAGAAACGCCGGCTGGGGCTGCATAACAGGGCTCAGTCGAGGTCGTAGCCCAGGCTCTTCAAGGCCCGCTCATCGTCGGACCAGCCGCGCTTGACCTTGACCCACAGGTTGAGCATCACCTTGGCATCGAAGGCGCGCTCCATCTCCAGGCGCGCCTCGCGACCGATCTTCTTGATGCGATCGCCGGCTTCACCGATCAGGATCTTCTTCTGCCCCTGACGCTCGACCATCATCAGCGCACTGATATGCAGAGTGCCGCGCTGATCGGTCTTGAATTCCTCGATCTCGACGGTCATCTGATACGGCAGCTCGTCACCCAGCTGACGCATGACCTTCTCGCGCACCAGCTCAGCGGCCAGGAAGCGTGAGCTCTTGTCGGTGATCTGGTCATCGGGGAAGTGATGAATGCCTTCCGGCAGGTGCTTGGCGACCTCGGCCTCGAGCTCGGGCACATTGGTGCCGTGCTTGGCCGAGATCGGCAGGATGGCGGCAAAGTCGCGCTTGGCACCGACCTGTTCGAGCCAGGGCAACAGGCTCGCCTTGTCCTCGAGCCAGTCGACCTTGTTGACGGCGAGAATCACTGGTGCGGTGACATGCGTCAGCTTGTCGAGCACCACCTGGTCTTCCGGCGCCCAGCGGGTGCGGTCGATGATGAAGACCACGCAGTCGATGTCGCGCAGGGCCTGGGTGGCCGCCTGGTTCATGAAGCGATTGATCGCCTTGTTGCGATCCTTCGACATGATATGCATGCCCGGGGTGTCGACGTAGATGAACTGGGTCTCGTCTTCGGTCTTGATGCCCATCACCTGGTGGCGCGTGGTCTGCGGGCGCCGTGAGGTGATGGAGACCTTCTGACCGAGGATGCGATTCATCAGCGTCGACTTGCCGACGTTGGGACGCCCGACAATGGCGACGAAGCCACAGGATTGCGTCATGAGCGACCTCCACGGGGATCAAGGCGAGTCAGGGCAAGCTCGGCGGCCTGCTGTTCGGCATGGCGACGGCTGGAGCCTACCCCCACGGTGTGCTCGTCGATCATCTCGATGTGGCACTCGACGGTGAAGGTCTGGGCATGCGCCTCGCCATCCACGGTGACCACCTCATAGCGCGGCAGCGGTGACTGGCGCGACTGCAGGAACTCCTGCAGGCGGGTCTTGGGGTCTTTCTGGGTGTCCTGCAGGTCCAGCGCCTCCAGGCGCGTCGCGAACCAGGACAGCACGCGGGTCTTGGCCACGTCCATGCCGGCATCCAGATAGATGGCGCCGATCACGGCCTCGACGGCATCGGCAAGAATCGAATCACGACGATGACCGCCGCTCTTCATCTCGCCGGAGCCCAGCCGCAGGCATTCACCCACGGAAAACTCTCGGCCCAGTTCGGCAAGGGTCTGCCCCTTGACCAGGCGGGCACGCAGGCGCGAAAGCTGGCCTTCGCGAGCTTCCGGAAAGCGCCGGAAAAGCGCCTCGGCGATCACGAAGTTGACGATCGAATCGCCGAGGAACTCGAGCCGTTCGTTGTTCTGGCCGCCAAAGCTGCGATGGGTCATGGCCAGCTCCAGCAGGCCGGGGTCGGCGAACTCATGGCCGACCCGGCGGCTGAAGGCATTCAAGGGGTTGCTCACGAAACTCCTGCTACTCTCTGAAAGGTTGTCATCATCGATGGGCATTGGCATCTCACCGGACGCGGCCCATCGGGCCGCGCCAGGATCAGTCGATCACCCGGACCTCGCTGAAGCTCGGCAGTCCGCCGTTCCAGTGCATCCACACCGCGAAGGCCTCGCCAACGATGTTTTCCTCCGGCACGAAGCCCCAGTAGCGGCTGTCGTTGGAGTGGTCGCGGTTGTCGCCCATCATGAAATAATGCCCCTCGGGCACGCGCAGTTCGCGCATCTGCGGCCCTGGGTCACGAAAATCATTGTAAATGGGGTGTGTGGTATCGCCCAAGCTTTCCTGGAGCAACACCTCTTCGAGCTGGTCGGTATCGCTTTCATCGACCAGTTGCTTGGGGACCGCCTCACCATTGATATAGAGCTGCTTGCCCTCGTAGCGAATGCGATCACCCGGCAGGCCAATCACCCGCTTGATGAAGTTGACCGAAGGGTCCTGGGGAAAACGAAACACCATCACGTCTCCCCGCTCAGGCTCGCCAATATCGATCAGCTTGGTGTTGGTCACCGGCAGACGCAGACCATAGGTGAACTTGTTGACCAGGATGAAATCGCCGATCTCAAGAGTCGGGCGCATCGACCCCGAGGGAATCTGGAAGGGCTCGACGACGAAGCTGCGCACCACCAGCACCACCAGCAGCACCGGGAAGAAGGAACGCGCATAGTCGACGAGCCAAGGCTCCTTGGCGCTCTTGACGGTGCCCTTATCCGCCGAAGCGTATGCCACACCGCCCTCTTGACTGCCTGAGTGGTGGCCAGATTCGTGACCAGACCCATGCGCCAGCTCTTGCCCTTCGCCGGCGGCGAGCGCCATGCGCTGTTGGCGGCGCTTGGACCACCAGACACTGTCGAGCAACCAGATCAACCCGGTGACCGTGACGGCCACCACCAGCAGAAGCGAAAAATCCATTTGTCAGTGTTTCCTAGTCGTTCACCTTGAGCACGGCGAGGAAGGCATCTTGCGGGATCTCGACCCGACCCACCTGTTTCATGCGTTTCTTACCCGCTTTCTGCTTCTCGAGCAGTTTCTTCTTGCGGGATGCGTCGCCGCCATAGCACTTGGCGGTCACGTTCTTGCGCAGTGCCTTGACCGTCGAACGGGCCACGACCTGTCCGCCGATCGCCGCCTGAATCGCAACGTCGAACATCTGGCGCGGGATCAGCTCTTTCATCTTTTCGACCAGCAGGCGACCACGGGAATGAGCATGATCACGGTGGATGATCACCGCAAGGGCATCGACTCGATCGCCGTTGATCAGCACGTCCAGGCGAACCAGCTTGGCGGCCTCGAAGCGCTCGAAGCTGTAATCAAGTGACGCATAGCCCTTGGTGATCGACTTCAGACGGTCGAAGAAGTCCATCACCACCTCGGACATGGGCAGTTCGTAGGTCAGCTGAATCTGACTGCCCAGGAATTGCATGTCGAGCTGGGTGCCGCGGCGCTGCTCACATTCGGTGATGACGTTACCGACGAATTCCTGGGGCACCAGAATGCTGGCCCGCACCACCGGCTCACGCATCTCGTCGACGTTGGCCATATCCGGCAGCTTGGAGGGGTTGGAGACGTAGTTGACCTCGCCGTTATCCATCGCCAGTTCGTAGACCACCGTGGGCGCCGTGGTCAGCAGGTCGAGATTGTATTCCCGCTCCAGGCGCTCCTGGATGATCTCCATGTGCAGGGTGCCGAGGAAGCCGACACGAAAGCCGAAGCCCAGAGCGTCAGAGTTCTCGGGCTCATAGCCCAGGGATGCATCATTGAGTGCCAGTTTTTCGAGGGCATCGCGGAAGTCCTCGTAGTCATCGGCGCTGACCGGGAACATGCCCGCATAGACCTGCGGCTTGACCTTCTGGAAGCCTGGCAGGCGCGGCACATCCGGCGTCTTGGTGTGGGTGATGGTGTCACCCACCGGAGCGCCATGAATATCCTTGATGCCGGCGACCACAAAACCGACCTCACCGGCCCGTAGGATGCCGGTTTCCTTGCGCAGCGGCGTGAAGATACCCACCTCGCCGACCGGCCAATCGCGGCCTGTCGAGGTCATGCGGATCTTTTCGCCCTTCTTCAGGGTGCCGTCGAAGACCCGCACCAGCGAGACCACGCCCAGATAGTTGTCGAACCAGGAGTCGACGATCAGCGCCTGCAGCGGTGCGTCCCGGTCTCCCTTGGGTGCCGGAATGTCGCGCACCAGACGCTCGAGCAGGCCTTCCATGCCCATGCCGCTCTTGGCTGAAACCTGACAGGCATCGGTGGCGTCCAGGCCGATGATCTCTTCGATCTCCTTGCTGACCTTGTCCGGGTCGGCCTGGGGCAAGTCCATCTTGTTGAGTACCGGCAACACCTCGAGACCCTGCTCCACGGCGGTGTAGCAGTTAGCCACGGACTGCGCCTCGACCCCCTGACCGGCATCGACCACCAGCAGTGCGCCCTCACAGGCGTAGAGCGAACGGGAGACTTCATAGGAGAAATCGACGTGCCCCGGGGTATCGATGAAGTTGAGCTGGTAAGTCTTACCATCTTCAGCCTGGTAATCCAGGGTGACCGACTGTGCCTTGATGGTGATGCCACGCTCGCGCTCTATATCCATCGAGTCGAGCACCTGCTCCTTGAGCTCGCGATCGGTCAGGCCGCCGCAGATCTGGATGATGCGATCCGAGAGGGTCGACTTGCCATGATCGATGTGGGCGATGATCGAGAAGTTACGGATCAAGCTCAGGTCTTTGCTCGTTGCGTTGTTGCTCATGCACAGTCATCCGGTTCTTGGTACGCATCCCGGCGACCATCGGGCAAGGCCCGATGGGTGGGGCGTCTTGAAAAAGAATGCCGGCATTGTACCGGCAAGGGCTCGACAGGAACAGCGACGCCGCCGGGAAGGTCCTTCCAACGAACGACGGGGCCCGCAGGCCCCGTCGATGGTGTCGAGTGAGGTTACTCGTCGGCCTCGAGCCGCAGCGCGACATACAGGGAGCGGCCCTCACGATAAAGGCGCACCGGCACGGCGCGGTCAGCTTCCAGAGAGTCGATGACCGACATCAGCTGTTTCGGCGAGGAAATGGCCTGATGATCGACAGACACCAGCACATCTCCCGGGCGAATGCCCGCCTGCTGAGCGACGCCACCGGGTTCGACCGATTCGACACCTACGCCGCCGTCGATACCCAGGCGCTCGAGGATCTGATCATCGAGAGCGCTGACGGTCAGTCCCAGACGCGTCTGGCTGTTGCTGGACTGGCTAGAGGCCTGATCGCCATTTGGCGCATCCGGCCAGTCACCGACGGTGACCGTGATCTCACGCTGGCGGCCATCGCGCATCACGTCAAGGTCAACGTCGTCGCCCGGGCGCACCCGTCCAATCAGTCGGGGCAAGGTGCTGGAGCGGTCGACGTCCTGACCGTTGACACCCACGATCACGTCGCCGGCTTCCAGGCCATCGCGAGCGGCAGGACCCTCGGGGTCGAGATCAGCGATCAGCGCCCCATTCGGGCCATCCAGACCGAAAGACTCGGCCAGGTCCTGCGAGACCGGCTGGATCACCACGCCCAACCAGCCGCGGCTGACACGCCCTTCGCTCTTGAGCTGGTCGGCGACGTCCATGGCGACGGTGATCGGAATCGCGAACGAGAGGCCCATGTAGCCACCGTTACGGGTAAAGATCTGCGAGTTGATGCCCACGACCTCACCGTCGAGATTGAACAGCGGCCCGCCGGAGTTACCCGGGTTGATGGCCACGTCGGTCTGGATGAAGGGCACGTAGGCGTCGGACGGCAACGTGCGGTTGATGGCACTGACGATGCCAGCGGTCACCGAGTGATCGAAACCGAAGGGCGAGCCGATGGCCGCGACCCACTCACCCACCTCAAGGGTATCGGAGTTACCGATCTCGAGCGTCGGCAGGTTGTCGGCATCGACCTTGAGGAGGGCCACGTCGGTCTTGGTATCAGCCCCGACCAGCTCGGCCTTGAGCTCCCGGCGGTCATTGAGACGCACCAGGATCTCATCGGCATCCTTGACCACATGCGCGTTGGTCATGATGTAGCCGTCTTCGCTGATCACGAAGCCCGACCCCAACGACTGACGCTCGTGTTCCTGCTTCTGGCCACCACCCGGCATGGGCAGCTGGTCGCCGAAGAAGCGCCGGAATATCTCGGGAATATCCTCACCGCCGGGGCCGTGATAGGAGAAACCGCCCGAGGAGACGGTGCGCGTCGTCGAGATATTGACCACACCCGGGGCGGCCTGATCGACCAGCTCGGTGAAGTCAGGTAATTCCCGAGCCTGGGCCGAGGCACAGGCCAGAGACAGCATTAACAGCAAGGCAAACACGAAAGAATGGCGAAGTGTGCGTTCCATAATCACTCCTGCAACAGCATGGAAAGGCAATGCGTGGATCGGCAATGGTGAGTGCCAGCGACCCCGCTTCGGCGGAGTCTCGGCCATTCCTATGAACTATCCCTAATATAATCGTTATATGTTGTTGGCTTAGCCGGTGCTCACGGCGGCGAAGGGTCGAGTAGCACCGGTCGATAGACGGGAGATTGGTACCTACCCCACAGGGCCAGGCCGAGCACGCCGCAGGCAAGCCCGGCGAGAAAGATCACCGGCACCAGCGGGTGGCCGGGCTTAAGCCAAGCCTCGGCCGCGCCACCGGCCAGCAATGACATCGCCAACGGCAGGCCATAGATCGCCAGGGCCCCTTCCAGGAAACGCCGAGCCGGCAGGCCAATACGTACTGTCTGCCCTACCGAAAGCTCAGATGAGGTCGCGATGGTGAACTGCCGGGGACGAACTTTGCGCTTGGTGGCCAGCAGGCCTGTGCCGCAGCCCTGTCGGGAAGCACAGCCCGCACAGCCGCTCTGGGTGAGCACGCTGACACGGACACCTTCCGGCAGGAGAGCATCGACCCGTGCCGTGGCGTCGAGCCAGTGTCCCGAGTTCATGCCAACGCTGAGGCTCATGGCGCTTCCTCTGGGGTCAATTCGTCGTTCGAAGCCTCGCCGCTGCGCGCTTGGCTACTGCTCTCGGCACCGGTAAGGCTCACCTGCTCGACCACCCTGATCAGAACGTCAGGCGGCAACTCCCCCATTGCCACCACCTGCATGGGCTGGCCGCCCAAGACCATATGCCGGACCGCCGCGTAAGAGATGCCAAGGCGGTGCAGGCCAGGAGCCAGGGCAGGACGCTCGGGGTCGAGAGGCTCGACGAACATGCTGAGGCTGGAGAGGCCATCGCTGTAGAGGCGGTGATGCACCGCATCGGCATGACGGGCATCGGCCGTGGCCACCGGCTGAGGGACGAACCCGGGCGGTAGCCAACCGGGCTGCCAGGCATCGTTGGGCGGGGTGCGCACCCGGTCCATTTCGATCCGACCCTCAAACACCGATGGATGTTCGATGTCGGTGATCTGGAAGGTTTCGAGTACTCGCCCTTGGGTGTCGAGCAACATCTGCTTGAGGGGCAGCGCCGTCATCTTGTCGAGCCACAGACGCTGCCCGAAGCGCATATCATCGAGCGGCTCGATATCCAGACGAACGGCGGCACGGCCGGCAATTCGCTCCTCGCCGCCAAGGCTCAGACGATAGTGGTCACCAAGTTTGGCCATGATCGCCTGTGGCGAGGCCGGCGCCTCGGCGTCGCCTGACGCCCAGCCGCCGCGACCGATTCGGCCACGGCGCTCGAATATAACGGGGTCGCCATCCAGAAAGCGCGCCACCTCATGCTCGACGCCGTCACGGATATTATGGGTCAGGGCCAGCGTCCGCACACCGTCGCTGCCGATGCGCACGGCACGCGCCTTGAATTCATAGCAGTGGTTGGCCCAGAGACTGTGATCGAACCATTCACTGGCCGTGGTCGGCGCTGACTGCTCCAGCAGTCGCTGGCAGTCATACCCATCGGCTGCCTCATCGGCCGCCAGGGCCGACGTCATCGGCCAAGCCATTGCTAGCAAGGCCGAGAACGTCAACACGTGGGAAAGCGATCGCCGGCGAACGAGATCTCGGCTCATGACAGGGGGTACCAGCATCAACGCAGGCCCAGCGACTCTTGGCCTGAAGCCCTCAGCAGCGGCATCCAGGCATCGCCGCTGCGATATGCCGCGCCTTCCGCATGGCGGTCGAGGTAGGACTGCAGCAAGCGGGCCTGCTGCTGATCGCCGCGCTGCGACTGACGAACGCTGGGCGCCATCATCATCGGTGATTCGACGGTGGCTCCGACATTCATCAAGCCACGGTCGGCCGCGGACGACTGAAACAGCGGCAGGTCGACCAAGGACGGTCGCTGTATCTGATTAGAGACGCCACTGCCCCCGCTCGGCGCGCTGACCAGGCCAGACTGCCCCGGCTGGGCACGCTCGTCGGACGAGTTATAGAACTGTACGCCGGTAATCACCATCAACGAGACCGCGGCCGCGGCAGCGGCACTGCCGGCAAAGGATCCAGCACGGGAAAACAGGCTGCGCGACAGCGCAACAGGCACTTCCATTTCCGGTGACGGCTCATCGGCGAGCCTCGCCATGATGCCTGCCGACAGATCGGTGGACACGTCGATGTCCCGGTCACGCTGCATCAGGCTGCGAGCCAGATGGTAGCGGCGCCAGGTCTCGGCGACCTCAGGGGACTCGTCCAGCGTCTTGAGCACCCGAGGAAGTTCGAGATCGTCTGCCTCGCTGTCCATCAAGGCAGACAATGACTCCTGTGAATTCTGATTCATCACTTACACCCTCACACTTTAAGGCGTGTCGCCCTTAGATCAGTTGTCGACTCGAGTGGTGACAACGTGCCTTTACGACCTGCCTACCCGGATGAGCAAGACGGTTATCGTCAGACCATCCCTTCTCAGGCATTGCCACCGCAATACATTCGACCCATGCATGTGACGCCACAAGGCGACAACAGTTCAGCCTCGGGGTCAAAAATGCTGGCATCGATTATTCATGCACCATGTCCTGCGTCCTGGCGGTCACCACCAGCGGCTGGATATGGCGATCGACGGCCTCACGCGCACGGAAGATACGTGAACGCACCGTGCCAACCGGGCAGTCCATGATGTGGGCAATGTCTTCATAGGACAGGCCATCGAATTCACGCAGGGTAATCGCCGTGCGCAGATCCTCTGGCAGGTTCTCGATCGCCTCGAAGACCGCCGCTTCCAGCTGGTCACGTGCGATGGACGCTTCCGGTGACTCGATATCGGACAGCCGACCGCTCTGATCGATGATCTCGGCATCGACAATGTCCATATCACTGCCCGGAGGACGTCGCCCGCGGGATACCAGGTGATTCTTGGCGGTATTGATGGCGATACGATATAGCCAGGTGTAGAAGGCGCTATCGGCACGAAATTTACCTAGCGCTCGGTAGGCCTTGATGAAAGCCTCCTGCGCCACATCCTGGACCTCGGCGTGGTCATGCACGTAACGGCCGATCAGGCCAATGATCTTGTGCTGATACTTCTTTACTAGCAGGTCGAAGGCCCTGGTATCTCCCCGCTGAGCTCGTTCAACGAGCTGCTGATCGGTTTCCCGGGTATCCATTCAGCCCCCCTTTATGCAGGCAGGGCGTACAATCGACGCGCCGAGGGGCAGCCCCACGGGGAGGCACCGTCCGAGGGCCGAACTCTCGGTGAACGCTGGAGGCAAACAAGCAGTCATAACGTCTATGTGGAAACCTGGTGGCATTCGATGATGATTATCCGTCAGTGTTCCTGTTTATTGGCATTCCATCAAGCACACAGCATGCCAGCGGTAACGAACCGCTGGGACAGCAGTCACCGGCAACGAGTTCCCTGTCGCCGTTGATTTTCACTAGGCCCGCGGGCGATAGTAGATGTCTATTCATCATTTTCACGCGCGTATTCACGTCACAGGTAGCGGCATGTCACAACAGCAGGTCAACAACCTCAACGTCCTGGCCCAGGATGTCCTGATCACCCCCGAGACGCTCAAGCAGGAAATCCCCCTGACCGACGCCGCCGAACGCACGGTCATCGAGGGCCGCGAGACCATCCAGCGCATTCTGGATGGCAGCGATCCCCGACTGCTGGTCGTCGTCGGCCCCTGCTCCATCCATGACGTGGACGCGGCGCTCGATTACGCCCGCCGTCTGCGTCGCTTGGCTGATGAGGTCAAGGACAGCCTGTACATCGTGATGCGGGTCTACTTCGAGAAGCCGCGCACCACCGTCGGCTGGAAAGGCCTGATTAACGACCCGCACCTCAACGGCTCCTTCGAGATCGAGGAAGGCCTGCACATTGCGCGCCGGCTGCTAGTGGAGCTCGCCGAGATGGGCCTGCCGTTAGCCACCGAGGCCCTCGATCCGATTTCCCCGCAGTATCTTCAGGACTGCATCAGCTGGTCGGCGATTGGCGCCCGCACCACCGAGTCCCAGACCCACCGCGAGATGGCCTCCGGCCTCTCCTGCCCGGTAGGCTTCAAGAACGGCACCGATGGCAGCCTCGACGTGGCGGTCAACGCCCTGCAGTCGGTGGCGCACCCGCACAACTTCCTCGGCATCGACCAGGCCGGCCAGGTCGCGATCATTCGCACCCGCGGCAACGCCTATGGCCATGTCGTGCTGCGCGGCGGCAACGGTAAGCCCAACTATGACAGCGTCAGTGTGGCGCTTGCCGAGAAGGAACTGGAAAAGGAAGGCATCAAGCCGAACATCATGATCGACTGTTCGCATGCCAACTCCAACAAGGATCCGGCGCTACAGTCACTGGTAATGGAAAACGTCACCAATCAGATCCTCGAGGGCAACCGTTCGATCATTGGCCTGATGGTCGAATCTCATATCGGCTGGGGTAGCCAAAAGATCAAGGGCGACAAAGCAGACCTGACCTACGGCGTCTCGATTACCGATGCCTGCATCGACTGGGACACCACCGTTTCCACCTTCACCGCCATGAACGAAAAGCTGACACCGGTACTGGCCAAGCGTCGTGACTAGTGCTGTCCGATGCGCATCCAGCATTTGCCGGCATCGGCTTTGATATGAAAACGCCCGCGATCATCGCGGGCGTTTTTCATTACCTGGCTACGTCTGCCGTTTATTTCCCACTTGGCCTCCTGGCCATGGAACCCGTTGGGGCCCCTATCCCTGACAAGCGACCTTTTCCAAACTCAGCTTCCAAACTCAGCAAGCGCCACTGCCGAGACGCCTCAGCCGCCCTGCACCACGCCATCGATCTCGCGGGTAAAAGGCGGCAGACCGTCGAGCAGCGCCTGGCCATAGCGGCGCGTCAGCACCCGCCGGTCGAGAAGCGTAATGCGACCGCGATCGTCTTCCTTGCGAATCAGTCGACCACAGGCCTGCACCAGCTTGATCGAGGCATCCGGCACGGTGATGCGCATGAAGGGATTGCCGCCACGGCTCTCGATCCATTCGGCCAGGGTCGCCCCCACCGGATCGTCGGGGACCGCGAAGGGCAGACGGGTGATCACCACATGGGTCAGGTACTTTCCAGGCAGGTCGATGCCCTCGGCGAAGCTCGCCAGGCCGAAGATGATGCTGCCCTCCCCCGCGTCGACCCGGGCGCGATGGCGCTCGATCAGCTCGCGCTTGGGCAACCGGTCCTGGGCCAGCACCCGCTCGCGATAGGATCGCGGCAGCGCCTTCTCCACGGCGCGCAGCTGGGCTCGCGACGAGAACAGCATCAGCACGGCTTCGTCGTCCCCTAACCCCTGCACGAAGTCGACGATGGCGCGCTCGTGACCCTCACGATCGCCGGGATCGACCGCTTCGCGGGGAACGCTCAGCACCGCCCGGGAATAATCGAACGGACTCGGCAGGCGCTGATAGCGGTAGCGGTTGGCGAGCCCAGCACGCTCCTGCAGGCGCTCGAAACGCCCCAGGGCCGTGAGGGTCGCCGAGGTTACCACCGCGCCATGACAGCTACCCCACAGGGTGCGCGCCAGGGTGTTGGCTGCCGAGACCGGGCTGGCTGCGAAGACCAGCTCCGGCTCGCCGCCGACCTGCTCGAAGCTCAGCCAGCGGGCCCGCGGTGGTTCCTGGGTGTCATCGACCTCGCTGAAGGCCAGCCACAGGGCGTGGGCCTCGAGGGCGCGGCCATGCAGCAGGGCGATCAGCGGCAGCCAGGGCTCGGCCTGATCACGGGACAGCCCGGTGGATTTCTCCGGGTCGAGGCTCTCGCGCAGGATATCGGCCATGGTCTCGAGATTGCGCGACAGCTCGGCGAAGACCGTCACCAGGGCACCGGCCTGCTCGCGCAGCGCCTCGGGGGCGCGACCCATGTCGAAACGCAGTTGACGAGTCTCTTCACCGGCGCCATTGGGCAGTTCGGCGAGCTGATGGCCAAGCGCGAAGACCTCGCCCAGACGTGGCTCAAGCGCGGCGATCGCCTCAGGGAAGCCGCCCAGCAGGCGCGCCAGGGTCGGCTGAACGCCGAGCGCGGTATTGAGCTCGGTCAGCGATTTCTTGAGCGTGCGCAGCCAGCGCAGGGCGCCGTTGACGGCGAAGCGATGGGTGAAGTGGCCGATTGCCTTGTCGGGCAGATGATGCCCTTCGTCGAAGACGTAGATGCAATCGGAGGGGCTTGGCAGCACCGCGCCCCCGCCCAATGCCAGGTCGGCGAGCACCAGGTCGTGGTTGGCGACGATGATGTCGGCGCTGTCCAGGTAGCGTCGGGCGCGGAAGAAGGCGCAGGCGCTGAAGTGGTCGCAGCGCCGGTTGGTACACTGACGGTGGTCGGTGGTCAGGCGCCGCCACTGAGGGTCGGCGATGGCCACCGGCCAGCTGTCGCGGTCCCCTTCCCAGCGGCCGTTGCCGTAGGACTCGGCCAACTCCTTGACCAGCGCATGAAAGTCGTCGCCGTCGCGGGACTCCATCGCCTGCTCGAACAGCGACAGGGTGGGGTTGCCCTCGACGCCATCCAGCGCCTGTTCGAGCTTGGCGACACAGATATAGCGACCGCGCCCTTTGGCCAGGGCATAGTCGAAGTCGAGACCGCTGTGCTTTTTGAGGGCCGGTAAGTCCTGATGAAGCACCTGCTCCTGCAGCGCCACGGTGGCGGTGGAGACCACCAGCCGCTTGCCGCGCGCCTTGGCCACCGGAAGCGCCGCCAACAGGTAGGCCAGGGTCTTGCCGGTACCGGTGCCGGCCTCGAGCACGCAGACGTGCTCATTGGAGGTCCGCTTGCCGGCATCATCGGCCTGAATCCCCCCCAGAGTGCGGGCGATCTCGGCGATCATCAGCCGCTGACCGTAGCGCGGCGTCAGCTCGAGGCCCTCGAGAACCCGCCGGTAGGCGGTCTGGATGTCGCCCTTGAGCGCCTCGTCCAGCATCGTCGATATCGTCCTTACGGCCTTCGCCGTTACAGCGTGCCTTCCGGCGGGTGCTCGCAGGGCAGTTTGTCGTTGATGTAGCGCTCGATCTCGGGCAGCGAGAAGGCGTCTTCCTCACCCACGAAACTGATCGACACGCCCTTGGCGCCGGCGCGACCGGTGCGGCCGATGCGGTGCACGTAGTCTTCCGGATCTTCCGGCAGGGTGTAGTTGATCACGTGGCTGACGTCTTCAATGTGAATGCCGCGACCGGCCACATCTGTCGCCACCAGCACCCGCACATCGCCTTCGCGGAAGCGCTCGAGGGTCTCGATGCGCTTGGACTGCGGCACGTCACCGGAGAGCATCGCCACGTTGACGCCAGCTTCACGCAGCAGGTCGTCGAGCTTGCGCACCAGATCACGACGGTTGCAGAACACCATCACCCGCTCGAGGCTGTCGTCCTTCAGCAGGTTGATCAGCAGGCGTGACTTGTCCTCGTCGCTGACCAGGTAGACGTGCTGGTCGATGTCGGCCGCGTTGTCGACGGTGACCTCGATCTCCACATGCGCCGGGTCCTGAGTCCACTGGCTCGCCAGATTGAGGATATCCGGGGTGAAGGTCGCCGAGAACAGGAAGGTCTGACGCTCTTCCTTCTTGGGGGTGTGGCGAATGATCCGCTTGACGTCGGGAATGAACCCCATCGACAGCATGCGATCCGCCTCGTCGAGCACCAGCACCTCGACCTGGGTGAGGTCGACATCACGCTTCTCATGGAAGTCGAGCAGCCGGCCTGGGGTCGCCACCAGCACATCGACCTTCTTGGCCAGCTGATCGCGCTGCTCCTGGTAGTCCATGCCACCGACGACACTGGCCACATTCAGCTTGGTAAACCGCGCCAGAGCCTTGGCATCCTTTTCGATCTGCAGCGCCAGCTCACGGGTCGGTGCGATGATCAGGGCGCGCGGTGCTCCGGGCTTCTGACCGTCGGGCGTCTCTTCCTCGAGGAAGTAGGCCATCATCGAGATCAAAAAGGCGGCGGTCTTGCCGGTGCCGGTCTGCGCCTTGCCGACCACGTCGCCGCCCAGCAGGGTCTGGGCCAACGCCTCGGCCTGAATGGGCGTGCAGTACTCGAAGCCCAGCGCATGGATGGCGCGCATCAGCGGCAGGGGCAGGTCGAAGTCGTGGAAACGCCACTTGCCCGCGACGGCAGGCACCTGGAACTGGCGAATGTCCCAGTTTGACTGTGACTTGCGCGGTTTGCGGCGCCGACGCTTCGGCTTGCGGGTCTGCGCCGGGGCGGGATTCTGTTCCGACTCGCTCATAGGCTGTGCTTAGGTCCCAATAACAGTGGATGTGATGCACTGACGCCAGGGTCAGGCCAGTTCCGGGTGAGGTATTGTACCAGCCCTTGACCGTCTCGGCTTGTCCGGGTGACATCTTGGCCAAGCAGGATGCCCCTTTGGCCGACGTTCGACGAAGCCAAGCTCGACGGCGCGATAGGCGATGACGCGCCAGGATGGTGAACGTGGATCTGCTGGCCGCTGCCGATGGCGCCCGGTGATTGCTGTTGATAGCGCCCGGTGATTGCTAGAATGGCCGTCGCTCAGGAAAGGACACGATGCCATGACACGCAGAAAGAAGACTCGCTCTCTGGCCGACAAGGTCACGATTCGCACCGGCCGGCGCAAGGATTACAAGCAGTGGCGCCACGACCATCCCGATGAGGTCGCTCCGTCGCGCCGCTTCACCGCCAAGAAGCAGGACCAGCGCAAGCAGCAGGCCGCCCGCAAGCTTGAGCGCATGCAGCGGGCGCAGTCGATCGAGATTCATCCGGACAAACACTCCCGACCCGACGGCGAGGACAAATAATGCGGCTGGTGTCGTTCAACATCAATGGGGTGCGGGCACGCCCGCACCAGCTCGAAGCCCTGGTTGCGTCCCACGCGCCGGACGTGATCGGGCTGCAGGAAACCAAGGTTCAGGACAGCGAGTTCCCCCGTGCGGCCCTGGAAGCGCTGGGTTACCACGTCTATTTCCATGGCCAGAAAGGTCACTATGGCGTGGCCCTGATGTGCCGCCAGGAGCCCGAAGAAGTCCATTACGGTTTCCCCGACGATGACGACGACGCCCAGCGGCGCATGATCGGCGTACGGCTGCGACTGGCCGATGGTGAAAGCCTTACCGTGTGGAACGGCTACTTCCCCCAGGGCGAGAATGTCGAACACCCCACCAAGTTTCCCTACAAGGAACGCTTCTACGCGCAGCTCTCGCGGCTGCTCGAGGAAGACTGCCAGCCGGACGAGCGCATCGCCATCATGGGCGACTTCAATATCTCGCCTCAGGATCGCGACATCGGCATCGGTGAATCCAACCGCAAGCGCTGGCTGCGCGAAGGCAAGACCAGCTTCCAGCCCGTCGAGCGCGCCTGGCTGACCCGGATCAAGGACTGGGGCCTGACCGACAGCTATCGCCTGGTGCACCCGACCCGGGACGATCACTTCAGCTGGTTCGACTACCGCTCCAAGGGCTTCGATCGCGAGCCCAAGCGCGGCCTGCGCATCGACCACATCCTGGTCAGCCGCCCGCTGATCGACAAGGTCACCGATGCCGACATCGACTATGACCTGCGCGGCATGGAAAAGCCGTCAGATCACGCCCCGGTGTGGACCAAACTGGCGCTCTAGCGCTGATTGCCGCCCCGCCCTGGCTCGTCGTCTCGGCGAGCCATGACCCGCCTCTCAAGCTCTCCTGCTAGGCTACTGCGTTGCCAGCGGATGCTGATCGAGGTAGCTCAGCCAGGCGCTGGCCTGCTCGCTACCCAGGGACTGCGCCCGTGACAGCGCCTCGCGAGCGGGCGCATCCTTTCCCCACCTCGCCGCCAGCTGGCCGATATATAGCCAGTCCTCAGCCTCGCCGCTCTGCTCGGCGACCCGTCGCCAGGCCTCAAGAGCCGAGGGGCGAACCCGCGCCTGCTGATAAGCCGTTGCTAACAGCCGCCGATGCGCCAGGCTGTCGCCAAGCCGGCCTTGCTCAAGCGCGGCCTTCAGCAGCTCAGCGGCACGCGCCGGAGTGCCGGCCGCCAGATGTAGCCGAATGCGTCGTTCAAGTGCGGCTTCGCCTTCGAGCACACCCTGGCGCCAGCCGGCTTCCCAGAGCGCGGCGGCGTGAGCGTGCTGCCCCAACCGCTGAGCGAGCCCGGCGGCACGCCGCCATGTATCGGGGTTCTCCGGTGCGCGGGCCAACAGCCGCTCGAGCATGCGCAGTGCCTTGTCATCCTCGCCGGCCTGCTGATAGATGCTGGCGGCCAGCATCAGGTGTGCGTCGCTCGGCGAGTCATCGCGCGCCAACCCTGCAGAGACCGAACCCTTCGCCGCCTGCCAGCGCTCGAGTCGCGCCTGCGCGCCGGCGAGTTGCCAGTAATCTGCGACGTCGCCCGGATGCTCGCCAAGCCAGTCTGACAGCAGGTCTGCCCCCCTAGCCTGCTGTCCGCCGCCAAGGCGCAGACTCGCCTCCCGGTGCTGCCAGTGCGCCCGCATGCCCGTGCCGATGCCGCGCACCGCTCGGGCCTTAGCGATGTGCTCGGCGGCTTCGACATAGGCTTGGCGGTGAACGGCGGCCTCGGAGGCCAACTGCAGATAGAGTGCCCGCGCCCAGCGATCGGCGGCGTTGCCGCCCGCCAGGCGCTCGGCCTGGGACAGCGCGCGCGCCTCAAGCGCCCTGATATCGCCAGAGCCGTCGGCCGCCTCGAGGTCCTGCTCGATCGACTCAATATCCCGCAGGATGCCGCCGGGCAGCGCCGGTGCGGCAAGGCAGGGGGCCGCGACCGCAATGGCCGTGAACAGCAGCGCTGCCAGCACGCGACGCATGGCAGACGCCGACGTTGTCATAGGCATGAACATGGACATGAGCACCGGCATGTACATCACCTCAGCTGGAATTCCAGGCGTTGACGGACCCGCCGCGACGAGCCGGCCGCAGGAAATTCCCAGCCGGCAATGGCGCGGGCGGCGGCTCGGTCGAAGACGCGAGCGGGGTCGGCCTCGACTACCGTGATCGAATCCCGTTCGACCTCGCCATCGGGGCGGATGGTGAAGGCCACCACCACATGCCCTTCCAGGCCGCGGCGCCGTGCCCGCGACGGATACTCAGGCGGCACCCGGCGCGTCGGTCGCGGTGCGGCGCTGACCGCTTGCTGGCCGGCCGCCTCCGCCTCTTCACTGCTTGCACCACCCCCGCTGGCCGCTGCCGTCTTGGCCTCCTCGACGGGCTTGGCGGCGTCTTCTGGCGGCGCGGTTGACTCGACCGGCTCGGGGGCAGGCTCGGGTTTATGTTCCGGCGTGGGCTCCGGTGTCGGCTCTGGCGTCGGCGCCGGTTCAGGGGGCTGCTCTTCCAGGGGGGGAAGGGTCATATTGGCAGGCACCGACGCTTGAGGCATTGCTGGCAGCTCGGGCTCAGGGAGCTCGATCGAGCTTTCCACCTGAGGAGACGGCGCAGGGGCCGGAGGAGGCGGCGCTGTCGCTGGAGCCTGCGGCGCTGGGCGCGGTGCGGCGCTGGCTGACTGCTGACTCGGCGCCTCGACCATGGCCATCGACACGGAGGGCATATCAAGCGTTGGCGTATCGTCCGGCGGAGCCACCAGCAGCGCCAGCAGGGCGAAGAGCCCACCGACCAGCATGACGCCCCCCAGAAAGGCG
The DNA here is from genome assembly GCF_030553075.1 of Halomonas sp. I5-271120. Classification (NCBI taxonomy): domain Bacteria; kingdom Pseudomonadati; phylum Pseudomonadota; class Gammaproteobacteria; order Oceanospirillales; family Halomonadaceae; genus Halomonas; species Halomonas sp. I5-271120. The sequence goes on along the minus strand of NZ_CP130701.1, from coordinate 2,890,607 downwards.
ACGAGGTGTCGCATCAGGAGGCCTCTCGACTGGCCGCTACTGCCATATTCTCGACGCCGGCCTCGCGCAGGCTATCCATGACCTCGATCAACAGGCCGGTGGTGGCGTCACGATCGGCCTGGATTACTACCGCCCCCTCATCGGTCACAAGGCCAGATACGGTGTCGCCCAGGCGATGCAGATCCACCGGCTGGCCGTCGACCCAGACCGCCCCCTCGGCGGTGATGGCCACCATGACCTGGGCATCCGGTCGCGGTGTGGCGGCACTCGATTCGGGGCGCTGTATCTCGACACCGCTCTCCTTGATGAAGGACGTGGTGACGATGAAGAAGATCAGCATGATGAAGACCACGTCGAGCATGGGGGTCAGGTTGACCTCGCCCTCGCTGCCATGGTCGCCCTCCAGGCGACGCCTACGCATGGGAGTCCTCCGTGGCGCGAGCCATCCGATCGTGGAGTTTCTGGTCTTCGCGACGAATGATGTGTTCCAGACGGGTAGTGAACAGAAGCCCCACCACCGCCACCGCCATGCCGACCAGGGTCGGCAGCGTGGCGCGAGCGACGCCGTCGGACATCGCTCGCGCCTGATTGACCTCGCTGAGCGAGAGGCTATCGAAGACGCTGATCATGCCGGTCACCGTCCCCAGCAGCCCCAGCAGCGGGCAGACCGCCACCAGCCACTTGAGCCAGGGCAACGGGCGACGCAGCCGTGCGATCAGCTCGCGAGTCCAGGCCTCGCGCAGGGTAAGGGCGCTCCAGCTGAGATGATCGTCCCGCGCCACCCAGCGCTGAATCAGCGCCCGCCGTGCCCGCCGGTAGGTCAGCCGGAAATACCACCAGCGCTCCAACGCCAGGCTGAACAGCACCACGGCCACCAGGGCGATCGCCATCAGCACCGGCCCGCCGGCGCGAAACAGCCAGCTCAGCGGCTCAAGCCAGGTTGGCATGGGTCGCGGATCCTTTCTTGTTCATTTCAGCCGGGCTCGCAGCGGCCGGCGCGAGGCGCTCGGCAAGGGCGGCACTGGCACGGCCTTCGATCACCCCGACCAGCGCACGACTGCGGCTTGAGAGCGCCGTATGAGCAAACAGCAGCGGCACCGCAGTGATCAGGCCCAGCACCGTGGTCACCAGCGCCTGGCTGATGCCGCCGGCCATCATCTGCGGATCCCCGGTGCCGAAGACCGTGATCGCCTGAAAGGTGCCAATCATGCCAGTCACCGTGCCCAGCAGGCCAAGCAGCGGGGCCACCGCTGCCAGCAGCTTGACCAGCGGCTGACCGCGTTCAAGCCGCGGCTGCTCGGCGAGCAGTGCCTCATCGAGGCGGGCCTCGAGGGCCTCCGGGGCATGATCACGGGACAGCGAGGCCAGGCGCCGAATCACTCGGCCCAGCGGATTGTCATCGTCGGGACGGCCAAGGTCCCTGAGCTGGCGACGCACGGCCAGACTGACCCAGACCAGGTAAGCGTACTGAACGATCGCTGCCAAGAGCCCCAGCGCCCCCAGAGTCACGACCACGTAGCCAACCACGCCGCCCTGTTGGAAACGTTCGAGCAGGCTCGGCTGCTGGGCAAGCACCTCCATTACCTGGCCCTGGGACGGGTCCATCACCACACGATCCCCACGGCCGGCCTGGAAGTTCTTGAGCGTTTCTGCAGCGGCCCCGGGCGTGTGAGCGCTCGCCGACAGCTGCCCGTCGGGACCGGGACGATGCAGCAGTTGACCGTCGCTGAAGGCCAGCATGTCACCGACACGAATCACCTCCTGCGGCCGGCGTTCACCGCTCGCATCGGCCACCGGTGCGGTAAAGCGCTGGGCCTGGGCGCTTGCCACGGTCAGCGACATCAGGCTGTCGGCCAGGGCCTCGAGATGCTCAAGACGTGGCAAGGCATCCTTGCCCAGTCGCGGCGGCAGGCGGGTATCGCTCAAGGTCAAGAAGCTGTCGGCGAGGTCATCACGCAGTGCGCTGGTCTGGCTCGCCAGCGTGCCGGCAATGGCATCCAGTTCGCCCCCCGCCTGACCACGTCGCTCGGCCAGCGCCTCGCGCCGGGCATCGAGTTCCGTCTGGCGAGCATCGAGACGTTCGCGACGCACCCGGGCCTCTTCCAGTTGCGACGTGACCTCGGCCAGGCGCGCCGACAGGGCATCGCGATCCTCGATCAGCGCCGACAGACGTGCCCGGTCGCGCGCCTCGGCGGCTTCGCGCTCCGCCTTGAGCGTCTGGATGGGCGAGGCCGAAAAGCCCTTCTGAGCCTGGTCCTGGGCCAGAACGTTCTGGACTAGAACGATCTGCATCAGGCCGAGAGAAACGGCGGCAACGGTCATGCGCAAGAGTCGCTTCATGCGTCACCCTCCTTCTCTGAGCGCTGATTCACGGCTGTCGAGGACGTTGACATGCGCGGGGCATCACTGACGGTCTGAGAGATCGGCAACGCCAACAGCTCAGGAGCACGCTGATCGCGGGCAATCCGCAGTCCCTTGTCGAGCTCGGCCCGCTCGGCCCCATTGAGGGGCTGCCACTCACCAGCCGCGGCCTTCCACACGCCGCCCTCACGGCCATCCGGTGTCAGATAATAGAGCCCGGCACGACCGATACGCAGGAAATCGACCTCTCGTGACAGGGACTCGTCTGCTCCCGCCTGTGAAGAGTCAGTTGGGGCATCATTCGCCTGGGCCTGCATCGAAGCGACATCCACAAGACCTCGCCAGGCATCCAGCTCACGCCCGTAATCGAGCTCGCGCCGCCAAGCGGCCAGCACGCGATCGAGCGCCTCGGCGTGGCTCACCTCACCGTCGGCCAGTTGGGCCTCGAGGCTGTCCACCCGAGCCAGTCGCTCTTTCTTCAGGAACGGCAGATCCGCCTCGATCCACTGGCGCAGGCGCTCTACCAGGTCGCGAAGCATGCCCGGCAGCGCCTCGCGAGTGTCGCCAAAGGCGTACAGAGCCGCTTCGCGCTCATCAAGCGTAGATGCTTGCTGATCGAGGCGCGGCGCCAGCTCGCGGTTATAGGCGGTTAACTGACGCAGCTCTGCCTGGCGCTCGCGTAATGCCTCGATATCGGCGCGAGTGGCGTCGTCGGCGGCATCGATGCGGGCTTGTAGCGCGGCCTGGGTTTCCTCGGCCGCCAGGGCCTCTTTGCTTAAGGTCTCTGCGCTTAAGTTCTCTGCGCTCATGGCCTCATCGGCAGAAACCTGCGCGACCGGCGCGGCCAGGGCAAGCGACAGGGCCAGCCCTGCCTGCCATCGATTCAAGGTGTGTCGCACCATGTTCTCCTGCAAAGGGGTCGCAACGAGTGAATGAAACTCTACCTCAAACAATAACAATTATCAATAACAGCCATAGCCTGAGCACCCGCTCTCAGGGCCGCGCAACAGACCATCACATCGATAGAGCATACAAAAAAACCGGCCTCCCCGAAGGAAGGCCGGTCGCAGACGATCACGCCGCCATAGCGGTTTAGAGCTTGCTTTCGAGTGCCGGCAACACTTCGAACAGGTCACTAACGAAGCCGCTGACTATCGAGAGCGCGACCTGGAAGATCCCGATCTTGCTACAGTTTGCTTTCGAGTTCCGGCAACACCTCGAAAAGGTCTCCAACGAGGCCGCTGACTATCGAGAGCGCGACCTGGAAGATCCCGATCTTGCTACAGTTTGCTTTCGAGTTCCGGCAACACCTCGAAAAGGTCTCCGACGAGGCCGCTGACTATCGAGAGTGCGACCTGGAAGATCCCGCTCTTGCTACAGTTTGCTTTCGAGTTCCGGCAACACTTCGAAAAGGTCTCCAACGAGGCCGTAATCAGCGACCTGGAAGATCGGCGCTTCCTCGTCCTGGTTGATGGCGACAATCACCTTGGAGTCCTTCATCCCCGCCAGGTGCTGGATGGCACCACTGATGCCCACGGCGATATACAGATCCGGAGCAACGATCTTGCCGGTCTGGCCGACCTGCATGTCGTTGTGCGCATAGCCGGCGTCCACTGCGGCACGCGAGGCACCGATGGCCGCGCCCAGCTTGTCGGCGATACCGTCGAGCAGCTTGAAGTTTTCGCCGTTGCCCATGCCGCGGCCACCGGAGATGACCACCTTGGCGGCGCCGAGTTCGGGCCGATCACTCTGGGCCAGTTCTTCCTTGAGGAAGCTCGACTGGGTGTTGTCCACCACCTTGTCGACTGACTCGATGCCGGCACTGCCGTCGGCCGCCACGGCATCGAAGGCAGTGGAGCGCACGGTCATCACCTTGAGGGCATCATCGCTCTTGACGGTAGCAATGGCGTTGCCGGCGTAGATCGGGCGGCAAAAGGTGTCGATTCCCTCGACGGCGATGACGTCGGAAAGCTGGGAGACATCCTTCAGCGCGGCGAGGCGCGGCATGACGTTCTTGCCGGTGGTCGAGGCGCTGGAAAGCACATGGCTGTAGTCATCGGCCAGTTCGACCAGCAGCGCGCCCAGTGGCTCGGCCAACTGGTGGGCGTAAACGGCGTTATCCGCCACCCGCACTCGGCTGACACCATTGAGCTTGGCCGCGGCCTCGGCAATGGCGCTGACGCCTTCACCGGCCACCAGCACGTCGATATCGCCACCGCCGACCTTGGCAATCTCCTGCGCTGCGGCTACCACATGGGCGGTAGTGCCGGCGAGCTGTCCGTCGTGATGGTCGGCGAGTACCAGAATGCTCATGAGATCACCTTGGCTTCGTTCTTGAGTTTGTCCACGAGCTCATCCACCGAGCCCACCTTGACGCCGCCCTTGCGCTCGGCCGGCGCCTCGACCTTGATCAGGCTGACCTTGCTGCCGGTGGCCACGCCGTAGTCTTCTGGCGTTTTGACGTCCAGCGGCTTCTTCTTGGCCTTCATGATATCCGGCAGCTTGGCGTAGCGCGGGTCGTTGAGGCGCAGGTCGGTGGTGACGATCGCCGGCAGCGACAGCTCGACGGTCTGCAGGCCGCCATCAATCTCGCGGGTCACCGCGACCTTCTCGCCCTGGACATCCACCTCGGAGGCGAAGGTGCCCTGGGGCATGCCGGCCAGCGCCGCCAGCATCTGGCCGGTCTGGTTGTTGTCGGTGTCGATGGCCTGCTTGCCGAGAATCACCAGCCCCGGCTGCTCTTCGTCGATCACACCCTTGAGCAGCTTGGCCACCGCGAGCGACTCGACCTTGTCATCGGTCTGCACGTGGATGGCGCGGTCAGCACCCAGCGCCATGGCCGTGCGCAGCTGTTCCTGAGCCGCCTTGGGCCCTACGGTCACGGCGACCACTTCGCTAGCCACGCCCTTTTCCTTGAGGCGGACCGCTTCTTCCACGGCGATCTCGCAGAAGGGGTTCATCGCCATCTTGACGTTGGTGAGATCGACGTCGGAGTGATCCGGCTTGACGCGGATCTTGACGTTGTAATCGATGACGCGTTTGACCGCGACCAATACTTTCATGGTGTCCTCGCTTTACGCTGGGGCCTCGCTGAGGCGTTACTCGGGGATGGCACGATCATGCATCGGCCGCCCCGTTATCACCGATGGGCAGGTCGTTATATTCATTCGTTAAGTGCATGATCAACCGACAGATCCCGGGCAGGTGGGTAATCTGCCACAGGGCCAGTTTCGCCACAATATTGACGGCATAAATGGCCTTGAAAGGGCCATGATTCCATCCATTGCTATTCGGCAGCATCGTCGTCAAAAGCCACCGTAAAAGGAGGCGACAGAAGCGGCTTTCGTCGCTCGTTGAGCCCCGTGCTGCAACGCTTTCCTATCAGTATGCTTACCATGGACGAGACATGGAAGCAAACGACCGTTTAAAATTATATACTCTCGGCCAAGTCGGCTACCCGAGCGGGCTCTAATACCGCACAATAGTCATTATAAATCTGGCGCAATTCGCACGGGCATTGCCAGGCCGCGGCATCGAACAAAAGGAGAGATCAAGTGGAAGAGCAAGAACGCGAATACATGGATTTCGACGTGGTCATCGTCGGCGCCGGCCCCTCCGGCCTGGCCGCTGCCTGCCGCCTGATGCAGCAGGCGAACGAGGCCGAGCAGGAACTCTCGGTGTGCGTAGTGGAAAAGGGCTCAGAGGTAGGCGCCCACATCCTGTCAGGGGCGGTCTTCGAACCCCGCGCGCTGGCCGAACTTTTCCCCGACTGGGAAAGCCGCGGCGCTCCGCTGACCACGCCGGCCATTCGCGACGAACTCTATCTGCTCAAGGATGCCGACAAGGCCCAGCGACTGCCCAACGCCCTGGTGCCCAAGACCATGCATAACACTGGTGGCCGGCACTCCGGCGGCGACCAGACTCGCTTCGTGATCAGTGCCGGCAACCTGTGCCGCTGGCTGGGCGAGCAGGCTGAGGAGCTCGGCGTCGAGATCTTCCCGGGCTTTGCCGCTCAGGAAACCCTGCATGACGAGGACGGCACCGTGCGCGGCATTCTGGTCGGCGACATGGGCCTGGGCGCCGATGGCGAGCCCAAGGACGGCCACATGCCGGGCATGGAGCTGCGGGCCAAGTACACCCTGTTCGCCGAGGGCGCGCGCGGCCACCTGGGCAAGCGCCTGATCGACACGTTCGACCTGGACGCCGGCAAGGACCCCCAGCACTACGGCATCGGTCTCAAGGAGCTGTGGGATGTGCCCGCCGAGCAGCACGAGCCGGGGCTGGTGCTGCATGGCTCTGGCTGGCCGCTGGACAAGGACACTCACGGCGGCTGGTTTCTCTACCATGCCGAGAACCAGCAGGTAGTGGTCGGACTGATCATGGATCTTTCCTACCAGAACCCCTACCTGTCGCCCTTCGACGAGTTCCAGCGCATGAAGCACCACCCGGTGCTCAAGCAGTATCTGGAGGGCGGCAAGCGCGTGGCCTACGGCGCCCGTGCCATCGCCAAGGGCGGCCTTAACTGCCTGCCCAAGATGACCTTCCCGGGCGGGCTCTTGATCGGCTGTGATGCCGGCACCCTGAACTTTGCCAAGATCAAGGGCCTGCACACCGCCATGAAGTCCGGTCTGGTGGCCGCCGAGAGCGTCTTCGAGGCCTTGAAGGCCGGTGATGACGGCGGCAGTGACCTCCGCACCTTTACCGAGAAATGGGAAGCCAGCTGGGCCTACCAGGAGCTCAAGGAGAGCGCGAGCTTCGGTCCGGCGATCCACAAGTACGGCACCGTGGGTGGCGGCGCCTACAACTTCCTCGACCAGCTCCTGGGCGGCAAGCTGCCCAACGTCCACGACACCACCGCCGATTACGCGGCCCTCAAGAAGGCCAGCGAGTGCGAGAAGATCGAGTACCCCAAGCCAGATGGCAAGCTGTCCTTCGACAAGCCTTCCTCGGTGTTCCTCTCCAACACCAACCACGAGGAAGACCAGCCCTGCCACCTGCGCCTCACCGACCCCGAGGTGCCGGTAAGGGTCAACCTGCCGGAGTATGCCGAACCGGCAACCCGCTACTGCCCGGCCGGTGTCTACGAAATCGTCGAAGACGAGGCCGGCACGCCCAAGTTCCAGATCAACTTCCAGAACTGCGTGCACTGCAAGACCTGCGATATCAAGGACCCGTCCCAGAACATCACCTGGGTGGCGCCGGAAGGCGGGGGGGGCCCCAACTACCCCAACATGTAAGGGAAAGTCTGATTCATTGCTGCGCTCGCGACATGAAGCAGCTCTTTCCCTAATGTGAGATGACGGAATAAAAACGCCCCGCAGGCCACTGGCCTGCGGGGCGTTGTCGTTGAAGGGAGCTCGGCTCGCCTATCACTATCTGAGTCAGCCATCCCCGGTCGCGACAGAGCGGCCTGGATCGCGAATCCAATCGCTCCAGGAGCCGGCATAGAGGCGCGGCAGCGGACGACCGGCGATGGCGTAGGTGAGGATGTTGTGACAGGCGGTAACGCCGGAGCCGCAGTAGGCGATCAGGCCGTCGGCAGCCTGAGCATCGACGTCAGCCAGCTCGGCGTTAAGCTTTTCCGCTGGCTTGAAGCGCCCGTCGGCGGCCAGGTTGTCGGCACTGGGTCGGCAGCGCGCGCCGGGAATATGACCAGCCACCGGGTCGATGGGCTCGACCTCGCCGTGAAAGCGCGGCAGGCCCCGAGCATCCACCAGCGCCGAGCGCCCCGGCGTGATGTCGGCGGCGGTCACCAGGGTGCTGTCATCAAAGTTCGGCCGCCAGTCACTCGAGGCAGGCGTGGCCACCTCGCCGGCCTCGAGCGCCCCGCCACTGGCCTGCCAGGCCGGCAGACCGCCGTCGAGCACGCGCACTTCGGCATGGCCCGCCCAGCAGGCCAGCATCCACCAGGCTCTGGCTGCGGCGAGCTGGCCGCCCATATCGTCATAGACCACCACCGGCACATCCGGTGTAATCCCCAACCGCTGGATCACTGCAGTAAAGGCCTCATGGCTCGGCAGGGGATGGCGGCCGCCCTCGCCTGCCGGCGCCGACAGATCGTGTTCCAGGGCCAGATGCTGGCTGCCTGGCAGGTGGCCGTCCCGCCACAGGGCTCGCCCGGCGTCAGCGTCATCGAGCCGGGCACGACAATCAAGCAACAGCGGTGGACGTGATGACGCCTGGGCAGCGGCAAGGGAAGCGCTATCGATCAGCGGTTGGTTCATGCAATGTCTCTCCTGACGTGCTCCTGACGTTCATGAGATGAGTCGCGGCCTACTCGGCGATCGGCGTCGCTGACAGCGGCTCGATGGGGGCACGGCTGGCGATCAGCCGGCGCTTACCGGCCTGAGCGAAGCGTACCTCGATGACAGGGTCTCGCGGGTCGCCCTCGACAAGGTCCACCTCGCCCTCACCGAACACCGCATGCCGCAGACGCTGGCCGACGCTGAAAAAGAAACCGGACGCCGATTCACTCGGGCTGTCGGCCTGGGGGGCAGACGGCTCGGTCCTGACCGTCACCGGAATCGAACGCCCTTGAGCAGTCAGATACCGCTCGGCCAGGGCCGGCTGCTCCACCGCCAGCGGCGCCGGCGACTCGGCGACACCCTCGCCAGATCCAGCGCTCTGCGCATCGCCCTCGTTCAGCGCCTCGGCGAGGCGCTGGCAGTCCTGCCAGGCGGTCTCGGCGATGAAGCGGCTGGGGCGATGCTCGCCGCCGTCATGCAGCATCAGCAAGCGCTCTCGGGCGCGCGTGATGGCGACATAGAAGAGCCGGCGCTCTTCCTCGAGACGCTCGTCGCTAAGCGGATTCTCGCGGCTGTAGTGGGGAAAATCTTCCTCGTTGGTTCCCCACAGGGCCACCAGTGGCCATTCAAGGCCCTTGGCGCCATGCACGGTGGTGATCAGCACGCCATCCTCGCGGCTCTCGACCGGTTCGCGCAGCAGGGCAATGAAAGCGTCGGGATCATGGGCTAGCTCGCCGGCCTGTTCGATCAGCACGTCGAGCAGGCGCACGTCCTCCTCGCCCTTCTCGCGGCGCGCCGCAGCGCGCTTCAAGACCTTCTCGGCGTCCAGCCGCTCGACCACATGGGTGAGCAGCTTGGCCGGCGGCCAGGCAGCCAGACGCGGCAGCTCGCAGAGCAGCTCCCAGCGCCGCTTGAGGTTGCGACGCTGCAGAGGCTTCAGGCTTTGCAGCAGCGGGTCCTGGCGATCCGGCCAGCACTGGGTCTCGGCCAGACGCAGCGCCAGGGCACCGAGCCGTTCCCGGGCCACGAAAGGCGTGGGCTGGGCAAGCAGTAACTCGAGGTGTCCGGGGTCCCTGAGCAGTTCGGGTTGGCGGGCCAGCATCAGATAGCCGGCCAGGGCCTGGACCAGCGGCAGGCGGAATACGAAGCGGTCGTCCCGGGACAGCCGGAAGGGAATGCCTGCCCGCAGCAGGGTCAGCTGCACCGACACCGACAGCGCCCAACTGCGCACCAGCACACAGCTCTCCGATAGCATCCGCCCCTGGCGCTGCCAGCCGACGAGAGCCTCGGCGAGCCGCTGCCCGCCCTGCGCCACCTGCAGCGTGGTGAACGGATTCTCGGGAATGGCCAGGCACAGCTGATCCGGGCGACGCCGATTGGCAGCGATGGCGTGGTTGGCGGCCAGCGCCAGGGCATGGCCGTGGCGGAAAGTGGTCGAGAGCGGATAGTCCCGCGCCTCGCCGAAGATGGCAGTGAAGTCGTCGAGCATGGTGTCGGGGCGGGCCCCGCGCCATTCATAGATGCACTGGTTGGCATCGCCCACCGCCATCACCGCCGCCGTCTCGCCGGCCAGCAGGGCCAGCAGCCGCTGCTGGGCGGCATTGATGTCCTGATACTCGTCGATGATGACTTCGTCGAGGAAGCCCTGCACCCGCGCCTTGAGCGCTGGCTCCCGCTCGAGTGCCTTGAGCGGGCGATACAGCAGATCGGCGTAGGTCATCTGGTGATGGTCGGCGAGCAAAGCCTCGACGGTATCGAAGGCCTCGACGAAGTGGCCGGTGTCGGCGCCGTAATCGAGGCGCTCATGCAGCTCGCTGGGATCGGCAAGTTCGGCCTTGACCAGTTCGCAGAAATGGCCGAATGCCTCCAGGCGGTCGGGCTCCAGGGCATCCTCGAGCCGCGTCTGGTCACCGGCCAGCGTCTGCTGCACGGCCTGGCGCAACAGGCGCTCGCGCTGCCAGTCGGCGGCCAGCAACTGGCGGGGTGCCAGCGCCCCCCAGCGCGTCAGGCTCTGGGTCAGACGGTGGCCCAGCGAGTGAAAGGTGCGCACATCGGGCAGCGGCGTGCCGGCCGGCGCCTGAGCCACCAGCTTGGCGGTAAAATCCTCACGGGCGGCGCGATTGAACATCAGCACCAGCATGCGCCTGGGCGGCACGCCCGTGGCGAGCAGATGCAGCACCCGAGCCACCAGCGTAGTGGTCTTGCCGGCGCCGGCCACGGCGGCCACCCGAGCATGCCCGCCGGGGTGACCGACCACCGCCTGCTGCTCAGAGGTCAGCCTCACGGGCCCTCCTCGGCAAACCGACCCAGCGGCTGCCAGATACTGGCACTCTCGATGCCAAGCTCCTGCTGGGGAGCGCCACCGTCGACGACCGTGTGGCTAGCGGCCTGCTCGACCAGCCGATAATAGACATTGCGGTGCAGCCGCGCCGACAGACCGAAACGCACCGGCACCGAGGGGATATCCCGGTCCAGCCTCAAGCGATGATCGCTATCCAGCGTCAGCCGGTCGCCGACGTTGGTGGTCAGGGTCCAGATGCCGTCATGGTGGTCGGCATCGACGATCAGGAAGGCGCAGTCCTCGACCTTGATTCGCCACTTTTCGACGGGCGTCAGCAGGTAGTGCGCCCCATCGTCCTCACGACGCAAAATGGTCGAGAGCAGTCGCACCAACCGGCCACGGACAATCGGCTCGCCCTCGTGCCACCAGCGGCCGTCGGCACGGATGCATAGGTCCATCTCGCCCGACAGCGGCGGGTGCCAGTCCTCGAGCGGCGGAATCGCTCCATCGCCCTCGATGTGTCCCAGCAGGGGCTCTAGCGGCGGGTGATCGATCGGCATCGGATGTCCTCCTCGACGGCGGCGACGGGCTCAGATCAACCCGGATTGGGCCAGGGACTCTCTGAGGTCGTCAGGCGCCTCCGGCACGGCGGCACGGAAGAGTCGATAGAAATTGGCGGTGGTCTGCATGGCCACTTCGTCGACGCTGATGCCGCGCTCCTCGGCGATGCATTCCGCCACCTCGACGACCCACTGTGGCTCGTTGGGTTTGCCACGGTGCGGGACCGGCGCCAGGTAGGGACTATCGGTCTCGATCAGCAGGCGATCAAGCGGCACCTTGCGTGCCAGCTCGCGCACCGTCTTGGCATTGCGGAAGGTGACGATGCCGGACAGCGAGATGAAGAAACCGTGGCGAACCGCCTCACGCGCCATGTCCAGGTCCTCGGTGAAACAGTGCAGCACGCCGCCGATGTTGGGGTCAGTGTGCTCACGGATCAGCGCCAGGGTGTCCTCGCGGGCCTCGCGGGTGTGGATGATCACTGGCAGCTCGAGCTCGGTGGCGGCCATCAGATGGCGGCGAAAGCGCTCGTACTGCACCTCGCGCGACACACCATCGTAATGATAGTCGAGGCCAGTCTCGCCGATGGCGACCGCTTCATGACGCTCGGCGCACGCCTTGATGGACGCCACCGTCGGCTCGTCGGTCACCTCGTGCAGCGGATGCACGCCGGCGGAGATCACCACGTCGTCATGAGCGCGGGCGATCTCGGCGAGCCCGGGCACGTCTTCGAGGGTCACGGCGATGGCCAGGAACTGGCGCACATCGCGTGCTCGAGCGGCATCGAGGGCAGCATTCAGGTCGCCGTCATGGGCGCTCAGGTCGAGACGATCGAGATGGCAGTGGGAATCGACAAACATGGGTCACTCGGTCAGAGAAAAAGAGGGAAAACGAGAGAGCGTCACAGGGTATAGGTGGGAGCGCCCTTATCGAGCTGGCCGGCCAGCAGCGTCTCGATGCGGTCGCGCACGCCCTGGTCCTCGGCACGAAAATGCAGGCCAATGCCGGGTACCCGCCGCCCGGTTACGCCGGGCGGCGAAACCCAGACTACCTGCCCAGTCACCGGGTAGCGCTCGTCATCGCCGGGCAGGGTCAGCAACAGCAGGATTTCCTGGTCGAGCGTATAACGCTCGCGGGTCGGCACGAAGATGCCGCCCCGCTCCAGCGAGGGCATGTAGGCCGACAGCAGGGTCGGCAGATCCTGAATCGTCAGTGACAGCGCCTTCTGACCGGCCATGATGATTCCTCGTGGTGAAAAGAACGACGAGAGTGGCGCTATGAGCGCAGCAGTGCCGACCAGCGCACCAGCCAGGCTTCCAGCACCAGTTGGGGGTTGGGGTTGCCGCCGGAGGCCAGCAAGCGACGCTGCTCGCGGGCGAAGTCGAGCAGCCTGAACCAGTCGCGCACCCGAGCATTCTTGACTGCCTGGCGGTATAGCGGCAGTAGATCGGGGTTGCGCAACGCCGCACTGTCACCGGACAGGCCCAGGCGGATCAGGTCCTCCAGCCAGCCGATACCGTACCACAGGATGGCCTCGACCGATTGACCGGCCAGTCGCGAGGCCTCGGCCACCGGCTCGGCGCCCCGCACCAGGGCATCGAACAGCTCATGCAGGGTCTGGCGCAGCTGACGGGCCTCTCCGGTGGCGAGATCACGGGCCAGCAGCGGCAGCCCGCCGGCCACCTGCAGCCAGAAGGCGGCATCCTGATGTTCTCCCAGCGCCTCGACTAGCCAGGCCTGGCACGCCTGTGGTTCGGGCGTGGCCAGCCGCCACTGCTGGCAGCGCGAGCGCACGGTGGGCATCAGCCGCGAGGGAATCTCCGCCAGCAGCACGAACAGGGTGCTGGCACCGGGCTCCTCGAGGCTCTTGAGCAAAGCGTTGGCAGCGGCCACGTTCATGGCCTCGGCGGGTTCGATCACGATGACCCGGTGGCCACCCTGCTGGGCGGTCTGATTGACGAAGGCGTTGACCTCGCGAATCGGGTCGATGCGAATCTGACGCCCCTTGTCAGCAGGGCTGACTCGCTTAAGGTCCGGATGATAGCCCGATGCCAACATCGCGCAGCTATGACAGTGCCCGCAGGCGACGTCTCCGGGATGATGGCAAAGAGTGCGGGCGATCAGCGCCTCGGCAAGCGCCTGAGGCCCGACGCCCTTTGGCCCGGAAAGCAGCAACGCATGGGGCAATCGCCCGCCATCCTGAAGGGCGACCAGCTGCTGCCATAGCTCGGTCTGCCAGGGCAGCGGCGCAGGCATGGTCTCGGCGCTCATCCGCCCTCCTCGGCCGGCCCCTGGCCCAGTTGACGCTCAAGTGTTGTGACAATCGAGGCCTGCACGGCCTCGAGCGACTGGCCGGCGTCGATGACGGCGAATCGCTCGGGGGCGGCTTCGGCTCGGGTGAGGTAGGCGTCGCGAACACGGGTGAAGAAGCCCAGCCGCTCGCGCTCGAAGCGGTCGCGCTGACCGCCCTGATCGTCAATGCGCGAGGCCAGGCGTTGCTGGGCGGCATCGGCCGGCATGTCAAGCAATAGTGTCAGATCCGGCGTCAGCTCACCCTGCACCAGGTGCTCCAGGGTGGCGATACGCGAGGGATCGAGACCGCGACCTCCGCCCTGGTAGGCAAAGGTGGCGTCGGTAAAGCGATCACAGACTACCCATGCACCACGCGCAAGCGCCGGCCGAATGCAGCGCGCCAGGTGCTGGGCGCGTGCCGCAAATACCAGCAGCAGCTCGGCATCGTCATCCAACGGCTCATCGATATCCGGGTCGAGCAACAGGCCGCGAATGGCTTCGGCCCGGGGTGTGCCGCCGGGCTCGCGGGTGCGCACTACCTCGATGCCTCGCTCGCTGAGAAAACGACACACCAGCTCAACGTTGGTGGTCTTGCCTACGCCTTCGCCGCCTTCCAGGGTGATAAAGCGTCCGCGGGTGTCCATAAGGCTCCTGGCGTCAGCGGTTGAGAATATAACGCCGCACGGCGGCATTGTGCTCGCGCAGGGTACGCGAGAAGTGATGGGTGCCGTCGCCCTTTGCCACGAAATACAGCGTATTGCCTGGCGCCGGATCCACCGCCGCCTCGAGGGCCGCTCGACCCGGCATGGCGATCGGCGTCGGCGGCAGGCCATCGATCACGTAGGTGTTGTAGGGCGTGGCCTCACGCAGGTCGGCACGGGTGATGTTGCCGGCATAGTCCTCGCCCATACCGTAGATCACGGTGGGGTCGGTCTGCAGGCGCATGCCGCGCTCCATGCGACGCGCAAAGACCCCGGCGATGGCGCGGCGCTCCTGGCTGGCCCCGGTTTCCCGCTCGATCAGCGAGGCCATGATCAACGCCTCGTAGGGGCTGTCGATGGGCAACTGGCGATCCTTGTCGCGCCCTTCCCAGACCTCATCGAGAATGGCCTCCATGCGTTCATGGGCCTGGCGCAGGATTTCCATATCCGTGACGCCCTTGTGATAGCGGTAGGTATCGGGGAAGAACCAGCCTTCGGGATGCTCGCCTTCGCGATCCAGCGCGGCCATGATCTCGGCATCGCTCATGCCCTGTGTCTCATGAACCAGCTTCTCGGCCTCATTCAGACGCGCGCGCATTTCAGCGAAAGTCCAGCCTTCTGGAATCGTCAGCGGGTAGGTCACCACTTGGTCGCTGCCCAGCAGGGCCAGCGCCTCACGGCCAGTCATGCCCGGCTCGAGCCGATACTCGCCAACCTTGAGACTGGGAACCGACGACGGGTCGAGGCGAGTCAGCAGGCGAAAGGCCCAAGGGGCTTCAAGAATACCGCGACTGGCCAGGTCCAGCACAACCTGATGGAAACCGGCCCCGGCAGGCACTTCGTAGAGGGTCGGCTCACTGATGTTGATCGGCACGACCAGCCGGCTTTCCCAATAACGATAACCGCCGATCGCCAACGCAGCCGTCACGGCTAGCAGGGCCAGCAGAATTTTTCCCACTCGCATGATGTCTCCTCAAGGAACCGCCGCCAGCCGGGATCAGGTCAGCGACGGATAGCCCAGCAGGCGCTGGGCGTCGTTCTGCAATCGGCGATGCGTCTCGCCAATCGTCCAGGTGATGAGCGCATGGCCATCGCTGTCATCGAGCCGGGTCACCGGCCACAGGCCTTGCAGGGAGTTACCAAGCCACAGAGCCTCGGCCTGCTCAAGACGCGCAGGCATCGCCTCGACTTCTGCGATCGAGCGCTCGTCGAGCAGTGCCTGACGCAGGGTGCCGGCGACGCCGCAGCGGTCGAGCCGCGGGGTTTCCAGGCGCCCGTTGCGCTGCCAGAAGAGGTTCATGCAGGTGGCCTCGATGATCTGCCCGTCGCTGTCGCAGAGCAATCCCTCGGCAACGTCGGGATCCGACCACTCACCGCGGGCCAGCACGTTCTCCAGGCGGTTGAGGTGCTTGAGCCCGGCGAGCCGCGGCTGAATACCCAGCCGCAAGGCACAGTGCCGAACCCGCACTCCCTCACGCCAGCGTGCCTCGGCGGGAGCAAAAGGCAGGTGCTGAACCAGCAGGCGCGGCTCGGGATCGGCCGGCGCCAGATAGCCCCGCCCGCCGCTGCCACGCGTCACGATCAGCTTGAGCACACTCAGTCCGGCCGGCGCCCGAGCAGGCAACTGATCCAGCTCGTCACGCTGGGGGGCAGGAAAGCCCAGCCGCTCACAGCCACGCGTGAGGCGCGCCAGATGCGCGTCCCACAGCCGGGGGGTGCCGTCTCGTACCAGCACCGTTTCGAAGACGCCATCGCCGTAGGCCAGACCGCGGTCGTTCAGCGGCAGCGCTGCCTCACTCATCGTTTACTCAGACCCGGGTAAAGATCAGCGAACCGTTGGTGCCGCCGAAGCCGAAGGAGTTCGACAGTGTGGTGTCGATCTTCATCTCGCGGGCGGTATGCGGCACGTAATCCAGATCGCAGCCTTCCTGGGGGTTGTCCAGGTTGATGGTGGGAGGCGCCACCTGATCCCGGATCGCCAGCACACAGAACACCGCCTCGACGGCACCGGCGGCGCCCAGCAGGTGACCAATCATCGACTTGGTGGAGCTGACGGCCACGGACTTGGCGCCCTCGCCCATCACCTTCTCAACGGCCCGGCTCTCGGCCAGATCGCCGGCTGGCGTGGAGGTGCCATGGGCGTTGATGTAGTCGATGCTGGCGGGGTCGATGCCGGCATCGTGGACGGCGTTGCGCATCGACATGGCGGCACCGCTACCGTCTTCCGGCGGCGCCGTCATGTGGTAAGCATCGTCGCTCATGCCAAAGCCAGAGAGCTCGGCATAGATGGTCGCCCCGCGCGCCTTGGCATGCTCGTATTCCTCGAGCACCATGACGCCGGCACCATCGGACAACACGAAGCCATCGCGGTCCCGGTCCCAGGGCCGGCTGGCCGACTCGGGATCGTCATTGCGGGTCGACAGCGCCCGCGCCGCCGAGAAGCCGCCCAGACCCAGCGGTGTGGTGGCCATCTCCGCCCCGCCACAGACCATGACGTCGGCATCGCCGTAGGCGATGGTGCGCGCGCTGTACCCAATGTTGTGGGTACCGGTGGTGCAGGCGGTGGTAATGGCGATGTTAGGACCACGGAAACCGTGCTGTATCGCCAGGTTGCCGGAGATCATGTTGATGATCGAGCCGGGTACGAAGAACGGCGAGATTCGGCGCGCACCGCCCTTGTTAAGAGCGTTATGGTTATGCTCGATCATCGGCAGCCCGCCGATGCCGGAGCCAATCGCCACACCGATCCGGTGAGCGTTGTCTTCGGTGCACTCCAGGCCCGCGTCGCTGATGGCCTGTCCGCCGGCGGCAATGCCGTACTGAATGAACAGGTCCATCTTGCGCGCGTCCTTGGGGTTCAGATAAGGACTGATATCGAAGTCCTTCACCGACCCACCGAAGCGCGTGTTGAACCCGCTGGTATCGAAATGTTCGATGGCGGAAATACCGCTTTTGCCGGCGACAATGTTCGCCCAACTTTCATCGACGGTGTTTCCTACGGGCGTTACCAGACCAAGCCCAGTCACCACGACCCTTCTACGAGGCATCAGCTTCCCTCCAGACTATTCAGGTGGCATGCCGCAGCATACCGACGTTGCGGGAATTATACCTGAACTCCCCGGGGGTGTGTCTCCACCTGGGGGCTCCCGCTCCGGCCGGCATATAGGCGTATCGCACCAAAAAAAACGGGAGCCACCCATCGATAGTCAGGGTGGCTCCCGTGTCAGGTCACGTATGTGAACCTGGCGACCATTGAGGTCGCGATCTCAACGCCCGCTTACTGGTGGGTGTTGACGTAGTCGATCGCTTCCTGAACGGTGGTGATCTTCTCGGCTTCTTCGTCGGGAATTTCGGTATCGAATTCCTCTTCGAGCGCCATCACCAGCTCGACGGTATCAAGAGAATCGGCACCGAGATCTTCGGTAAAGGAAGAGGTGTTCTGGATATCTTCTTCCTTGACGTTCAGGCGCTCGGCCACAACCTTCTTCACGCGCTCTTCGATGGTGCTCATTAGTTACTCACTCCAGTCGTTCAAGATAGCCGTTAACTTACAGCCGGATAGAATCCGCAAGCCCAAAAAAGCTGCGGAGTAGTGTATAGACCGCTAGGGGCCTTCGCAACATGAGAGTCGGCCAAGCCGTCAGCGCATGTTCATGCCGCCGTTGACCTGCAGTGTTTCGCCGGTGATATAGCCGGCGGCGTCACTGGTCAAGAAGCCCACGGCCGCAGCAATTTCCTCGGGCTGACCGAGACGAGTCAGCGGAATCTGTGACATCAGGGCATCCTTCTGCGCCTGCGGCAGCGATTCCGTCATGTCGGTGGCGATGAAGCCAGGTGCCACATTGTTGACGGTGATGTTGCGCGAAGCAACCTCACGCGCCAGCGCACGGGAGAAGCCTTCCATGCCAGCCTTGGCCGCAGCATAGTTGCTCTGCCCCAGATTGCCCATGGTCGCGACCACCGAACTGATGCTGACGATACGCCCAAAGCGCGCCTTGGTCATCCCGCGAACGCACGCCTTGGTGACGCGATAGAGGGACTTGAGGTTGGTGTCGATGACATCATCCCACTCGTCTTCCTTCATGCGCATCAGCAGGTTGTCACGGGTGATCCCGGCATTGTTGACCAGGATGGTCGGCGCACCGAACTCATCGCCAACCGACTTGAGCAGCGCATCGATGCTGCCCTGGTCAGTAACGTCGAGCTTGCGGCCGGCACCCTCTATGCCCTGCTCCTTGAGATAGGCATCGATGGCCTCGGCGCCACGATCGCTGGTGGCCGTACCGATGACGACACGGCCCTGACGGCCGAGTTCGAGGGCGATCGCACGACCGATGCCACGACTGGCACCCGTCACCAGGGCAATTCTAGATTCACTCATAATTCAATCCGCATTATTGCTGTCGTCTTGTAGCGACATGCCTCCACCTTATTCGGTAGCGGCACTGCGCGCCAGTTCGAGTGCGCTTTCCAGGCTGTCCGGATCGTTAACGGCCAGCCCCTTGACGGAGCGATTGATGCGCTTGCCAAGGCCGGTCAACACCTTGCCGGGGCCGCACTCGATGAATACTTCGGCGCCCTGCCCAGCCATCTTCTCGATGCAGGAGGTCCAACGTACCGGCTGATAGAGCTGCTCGACCAGCCGGGTGCGCAGGGTGTCGACATCGGCATGAGCCTGGGCATCGACGTTCTGCACCACCGTATAGCGCGGAGGACGCATCTCGATGTCGCTCATGGCGCTCGACAGTCGGTCGGCAGCCGGGCGCATCAGGTCACAGTGCGAAGGCACCGACACCGGCAGCGGCAGCGCACGCTTGGCGCCAGCCTGCTGGCAGAGAGTGATAGCGCGCTCGACGGCAGCCTTGCCGCCGGCAATCACGACTTGGCCCGGCGCATTGTAGTTGACTGCGGCCACCACCTCACCTTGAGCCGCCTCGCGACAGGCTTGCTCCACGGCGCCATCATCGAGCCCGAGGATCGCGGCCATGCCACCGGTACCCGCGGGCACGGCTTCCTGCATGGCCTCACCACGCAGCCTGACCAGGCGCACCCCTTCGGCGAAGGGCAGGACGCCTGCACAGACCATGGCACTGTACTCGCCAAGGCTGTGTCCGGCCATGGTGCCAGGGCGCGGACCTTCCAGCTCCTGCCAGACACGCCAGATGGCAACGCTTGCCGTCAGCAGCGCCGGCTGGGTGCAGGCAGTAGCGTCCAAGTTTTCGGCAGGTCCTTCCTGGACAACATGCCAAAGATCATAGCCCAGGGCGTCGGAGGCCTCTTCGAAGGTGGTTCGTACCACGCTGTATCGTTCAGCCAGCTCCCGCATCATGCCTACTTGCTGGGAGCCCTGCCCCGGGAACACGAGGGCCAGGGATTGCGTCATGACTTTCACCTTTACGTCTTCTATTCGTTGGTCTGACAACGGGCATCCATCCCGCTATCGCCTCGACCGCACGCGACCGACGCGATAACAGGGCGCCTTTCACCGAGTTCATGAGCCAGCTGTGACGGCAAGTCTTCTCTGACTTCCTTGATGGCACGTGAAATGGCATGGGCAAAGCCAATGGCATCGGCACTGCCATGACTCTTGACCACGATGCCGTCCAGCCCAAGCAGACTGGCGCCGTTATAGCGCACCGGGTCCAGCTCGCCACGCAGACGGCGCAGCGCAGGACGCGCCAGAAGCCCCACCAGCCGACTACCCCAATGTGCTTCGAAGGTCTGCTGAACACGCTGAATAAGCATTCTCGCCAACCCTTCACTTGCCTTGAGCACGGCATTGCCAACGAAACCGTCGCACACTACCACATCTACAAGGCCAGAGTAGATACCATCGCCTTCGATAAACCCACGGTAATCCAGGTGAGCAAAATCGCGTAAGCGTGCATCCGCCTCACGAACGCTGGCGGTACCCTTGGTTCCTTCGATTCCCACATTGAGCAGCGCGACCCGCGGCTTTTTCAGGCCATCAATCCGTCGCGCCATGACCTCGCCCATCAACGCGAAGTCGACCAGCCGCTCGGCGTCGGCCTCGACGTTGGCCCCCAGGTCCAACAGATAGCAATGCCCCTTGCCCCGGGTCGGCACGGCCGTACTGATCGCCGGGCGTGGAATACCCGCCACCGTTCCCAACGCGCGACGCGCCAGCGCCATCAAGGCCCCCGTATTGCCGGCCGACACCGCTGCCTGAGCTTCACCGGAGGCCACACAGTCGAGCATCATCGAAAGGCTCGAATCCTTGGATCCGCGCAGAACACTCGAGGGTTTGGCGTCTTCGGCGACAACAGCAGGGGAATGGTGCAGGGTCAGGCGGGAAAGCGAGGATGCATCGCATCGCGGCAGGTGCGCGAGCGCTTCATCGAGGGCGGGCTGCTGGCCGAACAGGCTCAGGTGCAGCTGAGGATGGGCCTGAAGAGCCCGAACGGCGGCTGACACGGTGGCACGGGGACCGAAGTCCCCGCCCATCGCGTCGATGGCGATTCTCACGTCAATACGCAGAGCGTCGCCAGCCGAAGCACTGACTTACGCTTCGACGACCTGACGACCACGGTAGAAACCGTCTGCAGCCACATGGTGGCGACGGTGAGTGGTGCCGGTTTCCTTGTCCTGAGACAGGGTCGGGGCGGTCAGTGAGTCGTGGGCACGACGCATGCCGCGCTTGGAACGGGTCTTACGGCTCTTTTGAACTGCCATGGGATTTCACTCCAGAGTGCATCGATGATCTATCAGGGTTTGCCTTTCAAGGTGCGCAGCACATCGAAAGGACTATCAGCAGGCGTTGCCGAGGCCTCGGACGCGTCGCCGCTGCTCAGCTGGTCTGATGAAACGCCACACTGCGCTTCATCGTGGTAAATCACCTGCGGCAGACTGAGGATCAATTCATCCTCGATCACCGTCAGGAGATTCAGCTGTTCGTCTTCCACCACTACCGGCTCATGTGTGCTCGGCAAGTCGGCGGCAAGCGCATCGCTGCTGACCACACCCAACAGGAAATGGCTACTGACGTGGGTCGGCATTGGCTCCAGGCAGCGCCGGCAAGGCAACTGCACATCGGCTTCCAGCCGACCCTCAATCACTCGACGCCCTTGAGTGTCGATGGCGAAGTCCAGCCAGACTTGGCAATCGCCCTGCTGGGGTCCGGCATCTTGAGCTAGGCGCGCGAATTCATCGAGTGCCACAAGGCCTTCGAGATGCTCGGCGTTGGCGGCGAGCCGATGGGGCTCAACCTTCAAGGGGAGTCGTGTGGTCAACATAGGCGCGCAATGATAGGCACTCCCCCGCCGGGTGTCAAAGCATCCTGGCAAGGCTGTATGCTTCCGGGTTCGAAGGGCACGCTTGACTGCCTCGATACGTTCATTTATTTACTCCTCTGGAGACCGCATGACACGCCTGGTTCTCGCTTCAAGCTCCCCCTGGCGCCGCCAATTGCTCGAGCGCCTGGGCCTACCCTTCACCTGGGCAAGCCCCGAGATCGATGAAACGTCTCATCCCGGAGAAACACCCGAGGCCCTGGTACATCGCCTGGCGCTGAGCAAGGCCAGCCGCCTGGCCGACACCTTTTCCCACCACCTGGTCATCGGCTCCGATCAGGTAGCGGTGTTCGACGGCGAGATACTCGGCAAGCCTGGCAGCGAAGCCGCCGCTCGCGCCCAACTGCTGCGCTTTTCAGGCCAGCGTGTGCGCTTCCTGACCGGCCTTGCACTGCTCGATACTGCCGGCGCCCGCCACTGGCTCGCCCACGACACTTATGACGTGGTGTTTCGTCGCCTCGAGGAAGACGAGATCGCCCGCTACATTGCCCGGGAGCAGCCGCTGGACTGCGCCGGGAGTTTTCGCATGGAAGGCCTGGGCATCGCCCTCTTCGAGCGTCTAGAAGGCGATGACCCCAACAGCTTGATCGGCCTGCCGTTGATCCGCCTCTGCGCCATGCTGAGAGAGGCAGGCCTCGATCCACTAGGCGCCGAGGCGACCGCCCAACGCCCTCAATAGGCCTGATAGCGCAGCGGTGACTGGGCCTGAGGCAGCCCCATCCATTCGGCGGCCACCCGCCCGAAGCGCCGAGTCAGGCGATCGAAGGGGTCGAGCCCAGGGGTGTAGTCCTTGAGGCGTGGCGCTTCCAGACGCGCCCGAGCCACCCCATCCAGCGTGCCCAGCCGATCCACCAACCCAAGATTGACGGCCTGCTCACCGGTCCACACCAACCCTGAAAACAGCTCAGGGTCATCGGACAGCCGCTCTCCGCGGCCGGCCTTGACGTCATCGATGAACTGGCGATGGGTGGTATCGAGCACTTCCTGCCAAAACGCCCGCTGGCGAGGCGAAATGCCCTTGAAGGGATCAAGGAACGCCTTGTTATCGCCGGCAGTGAAGACCCGGCGCTCTATCCCCAGACGGTCGATGGCTTTCTCAAGGCCGAAGCCGGAAAAGATCACCCCGATAGAGCCCACCAGGCTTGCCGGCGCAGCGACGATCTGATCGGCCGCCGCCGCAATATAGTAGGCGCCGCTGGCACCGATATCTTCGACCACCGCAATGATCGGCTTGTCGCCCTGATCCCTCAATCGCATGATCTCTTCATAGATACGCTGCGACTGCACGGGGCTGCCGCCGGGGCTGTTGATATGCAACACCACCGCCGTTGCCCCTGGTGCCTCCCAGGCGCGCCTGAGCCCCTCGATGATGCGCTCGGCATTGGCCGGCGACTGGCTGTCGATCACGCCTTGGACCTCGACGACACCCAGATGCTGCCCCGCCATCACCGACGGCTGCGCGGCCCTGTAGAAGCTATAGAAGGTCGTCGCGATCATGGTCAGGATCAGCGCAGCAAACAGGAACCGAAAGAACAGCTTCCAGCGACGTGAACGCCGCTGCTCGGTCAGCACGCCACCGACCCAGCGATCCATCATCTCGAGCTGGGCAAGGCGCTGGCGTTCGCGCAGGGTCTCAGCATCCTCGTCGCTCGCGGGCCCGGCACCCTCGGCGGCTTGCTGCCCGGCACGCCGCGCTTCTTCCCGGCTTAGCTCCGGCCCCTGGGTCCATCGATCCTGCGGTTTATCGTCACTCATGGGCATCCTGCTCAAGATCAAAAATGGCTTGGTGACACCATAATGGCATTTCTACCTCGGCGTCATCGCGACACTCACCGTGCAACGATAATGACAGCAGCCGCGCCAGTTCAGCCGTGAAGCCAGTCGATTAGCTCGGGAAAATTGTCGGCGGTAAAGGTGGGCCGGCTGGCGGCCAGTCGCTCGCGATCATGCACGCCG
Organism: Halomonas sp. I5-271120; assembly: GCF_030553075.1. Classification (NCBI taxonomy): domain Bacteria; kingdom Pseudomonadati; phylum Pseudomonadota; class Gammaproteobacteria; order Oceanospirillales; family Halomonadaceae; genus Halomonas; species Halomonas sp. I5-271120. The sequence continues at coordinate 2,866,903 of NZ_CP130701.1, read as the reverse complement.
TAGGTCATAGCGACCCGATCCATCGACAGCGCCCGCGCCATTTCCAGATCATACTCAGTATCGCCCACCATCACGGCTTCGTCCGCCGACACCCCGAACTCGTCAAGGAGTTCTTCGAGCATGCGCGGATGCGGCTTGGAGCGCGTCTCGTCAGCAGTGCGGCTGGCATCGAACCAGGCCCCGCTGCCGTTTTCGGCAAACACCCGATCCAGCCCCCGCCGGCTCTTGCCGGTGGCTACCGCCAATCGCATGTCGGCACGCTCACGAAGCCTTGCCACCCCGGGCTCGACTCCCGGGAAAAACGCCAGCGGCTCAGCCTCGGCGGCCACGAAATGATGCGCATAGCGTTCACGCAGCCGTTCGGCCTGCTCAGCGCCGATGCCCGGGCACATCCGCGCGATGGCCTCCGGCAGGCCAAGGCCAATGATGTCGCTTACGGCCTCTCCGGGCAGCTCGCCCCACCCCGCATCACGCGCGGCGGCCTGCATGCAGGCCACGATCCGCGCCTCGGAGTCCATCAGCGTGCCGTCCCAATCGAAGATCACCAGTCGATAACGCATAACTCTCCAATTTCCGGCTCGCCCATTTGCCCGCTTGCCGGTTTATTCGCCTGCTGGCTTGCAGCTCAATTTTCCTGACTCAGGACTGCTGGCGTGCCCGCGCGAGCACCGCAGTCAGTTCATCGCCCAGCGGCGCCTTGACGTGCACCGGCCGGCCGCTATCAGGCTCGGGGAAGGTCAGAGCCGCGGCATGCAGGAAGAGACGGTTGAGCCCGAACTTGGCAGCCAGCGCCTCGCCGCTACGGGTGCCGTACTTGTCATCACCGAGCAGCGGATGGCCGGCATGGGTAGCATGGACGCGGATCTGGTGGGTACGCCCGGTGACCGGCTCGGCCTCGATCAGGGTGGCATTGGCGAAGGTCTCTCGCACCCCGAAACGGGTTCTGGACACCTTTCCCGCCGGGTCGACCCGCACCCGGCGCTCGCCATTGCCGGCCTCGAAGCGATCCAGGCGCGCGCTGACATAGTCGCGCCGTGCCGGCCAGCGGCCAGCCACCAACGCCAGGTACTGTTTATCCATCTTGCGCCCCTTGAGCGACTCGTTGAGGGACAGCAGTGCAGGACGCGACTTGGCCAGCAGCAGGCAGCCCGAGGTATCCCGGTCCAGCCGATGCACCAGCTCCAGAAAGTCCAGGTCCTCGCGCACCTGGCGCAGGGCCTCGATCAGGCCAATCTTGACGCCGCTGCCGCCGTGAACGGCGAGCCCCGAGGGCTTGTTGATCACCAGCCAGCCCGGCCCCTCGACCAGCACGCTGCCGGCCAGCAGGTTGCGCAGGTTGTCGCTGACCTCGCGCACCGCCTCTTCCGGTGCCAACCGCAGTGGCGGCACCCGCACCAGGTCGTTGAGTTCGAGCCGATAGTCGACCTTGACCCGCTTCTTGTTGACCCGCACCTCGCCCTTGCGCACGATCCGATAGATCAACGCCTTGGGCGCTCCCTTCAATCGGGTGCGCAGAAAGTTGTCGATGCGCTGCCCTACCTGGCCCTCGGTGACCTCAATCCACTGTACTTCTCGCCCCTCGGCCATTCGTTACTCCGTCTCACCTGGTCATGTCTTGCGCTCGATAGATCGGCCCATTCTACCGCACCGACGCCCTCACTGCGCCAATTGCTGCTATTGGGCATTGCTGTTATATTTCCAGTTCGCTCAAATGGGGCCAATAGCGCCCCACAATGGCGCCTGCACGTCAGACACGCAGGCCGGAGCCAGGAATCAGGCCGCCACGACGACTGCCCGAAGCAGGGTCGCGGCGCCACTGTAAGAAGAAAGCGAAACTTGAACGCCACGCCCGGACCCCGGGCCGTTCCCAAGACGGGACGACCCGCAGGCCACGGGAATACTCAACAGCGAGCCGGAGGCCGGCGTTGGCGAATCGATGTATGCCAGGTGTCTGGCGGTAGACCGCGGGGCCGGCAGGGCGTGATGCCCGCCGAAACATGTCCCGCCACCGCCGCGTACTCAACATGATCACGCTCGAACAGTCATGGGATCTACCCACTGCCCGAGCCGGGCGCACAAGCATCCGCGACATGCGCTGAGCACAAGCACGCAGCACCCAGAGGTTCGCCTTCGTCGACCGCTTACGGGCGCCATCCGGTGCGCGCCAGCAAGCGAGACAACATGAAACGGATGCTCATCAACGCGACCCAGCCAGAAGAGCTGCGGGTCGCTCTGGTCGATGGACAACGCCTTTACGACCTGGACATCGAATCCGGTGCCAGAGAACAGAAAAAAGCCAATATCTATCGCGGCAAGATCACTCGCGTAGAACCCTCCCTCGAAGCCGCCTTCGTCGATTTCGGCGCCGACCGCCACGGCTTCCTGCCACTGAAGGAAATCTCCCGCGAGTACTTCGTCAAGGAGCCCAGCGGGCGTCCCAACATCAAGGAAGTGCTCAAGGAAGGCCAGGAAGTCATCGTCCAGGTCGATAAAGAAGAGCGCGGCAACAAGGGCGCCGCCCTGACCACCTTCATCAGCCTGGCCGGTCGTTTTCTGGTCCTGATGCCTAACAACCCTCGGGCCGGCGGCATTTCTCGCCGCATCGAAGGCGAAGAGCGTGCGCAGCTCAAGGACGCCATGGGTCAGCTCACGCTGCCCGACAAGATGGGCGTGATCGTGCGCACGGCAGGGATCGGCCGCTCCTCCGAAGAGCTGCAGTGGGACCTGGACTACCTGGCCCAGGTGTGGGAATCCATCACCGAAGAAGCCGGTAAGCGTCCCGCTCCCTTCCTGATCTATCGCGAATCCAACGTCATCATCCGTGCCATGCGCGACTACCTGCGCAACGACATCGGCGAGGTATTGATCGACAGCCCCGAGGTGCATGAAGAAGCGCTGGCCTTCATCCGGCAGGTCATGCCCTCCTACCAGCAGAAGATCAAGCTGTACGCCGACGAAGTACCGCTGTTCTCGCGCTTCCAGATCGAATCCCAGATCGAGACCGCCTACCAACGGGAAGTCAAACTGCCCTCTGGCGGCTCGATCGTCATCGATCACACCGAAGCCCTGGTCTCCATCGACATCAACTCGGCGCGCGCCACCCGCGGCAGCGATATCGAGGAAACCGCGCTGCAGACCAACAGCGAGGCGGCCGACGAGATCGCCCGCCAGCTGCGCCTGCGCGATATCGGCGGTCTGGTGGTCATCGACTTCATCGATATGAGCCCCGCACGCAACCAGCGTGAGGTCGAGAATCGCATGCGCGACGCCCTCAAGCTCGACCGCGCCCGCGTGCAGATCGGCCGTATCTCGCGCTTTGGCCTGATGGAAATGTCACGCCAGCGCCTGCGCCCCTCGCTTGGCGAGACCAGCGGCGTGGTCTGCCCGCGCTGCGACGGTCAGGGCACCATCCGCGACGTGCGCTCGCTGTCGCTTTCCGTCATGCGCCTGCTCGAAGAAGAGGCGATGAAGGAACGCAGCGCCCAGATTCGTGCCATCCTGCCGGTGCCGGTGGCCACTTATCTGCTCAATGAGAAGCGTGCAGTGCTCGCCGAGATCGAGCGCCGCCAGGGCGTGCGCCTGCTGGTGCTGCCCAACCCGGAAATGGACACCCCTCACTACGACGTACAGCGCCTGCGCGATGACCACGTCGATGAGGATGAGTCGGTCAAATCCAGCTATGAGCTGCCCACCGACAGCGAAGTTGGCAAGGAACCGGATGCGAGCATCGCCAAGCCGGTGCAGCGCGCCGAAGCCGCGGTCAAGAGCGTGATTCACACCGCCCCTGCCCCTGCCTCGCTGCAGGAAGAGCCTGCTGCCCCCGAGGCCAAGGCACCGGCCGCCGCCCCCCAGGCGCCGGCAGTTGACGAAAGCGGTGTAATCTCTCGCCTGTTCAAGGGCCTCGGCAAGCTGCTGGGCAGCGGTGAAGCCTCTCCCGCCTCGACAGGCAATCAAGCCGGCAGCGGCAAGCAGCAGGAAGAACAGCGCCAGACAAGCGATCGCAACGAGGATCGAGACAGCGAGTCTCGCCAGAACGGCAACAACCGTGGCGGTCGAGGCGGACGTGGAGGCAACAACCGCCGCGGCCGTGACGACAACCGCAACCAGGGCAACAAGAAGCCGGACAACCGCGGCGACGGCAACAGCGATAACCGTGACGCCAAGCCAGAGGGTCGCAGCGACGGCAACCGCCAGGGCGGCAATCGGGGCCGGGGACGCCAGGACGACGAGCGTCGCCAGCAGAAGCCCTCGACCAAGAGTCAGGGTGACAAGGGCCAGAACGACAAGCCCCAGACCGATAAGCCCCAGACCGATAAAGCGCAAGGCGACAAGAAGTCGAGCCAGGGCGAGCGCAGCAAGGACAAGCCTCAGCAGGCCGACAACAAGAAGCCGCAGTCCACTGACAAGTCCAATCAGGGAGAGCAGCCGGCCAAGGAAACCGCCAAGAGCGACGGCAAGCCTAAGCGCACTCGCAACAACCCGCGCAACCGGACCCGCAAGCAGGCCCTGAATCCTCAGGCCGAAGCCGAGCAGAAGCGTCTGCAGGCAGAGGCGCAACAGGCGGATTCCGAAGCGCCGAAGGACGAGGCCCATCAGGCCGAGACTGCCAAGCAGGAAGCCCCGAAGCCGCAAACCCAGAAGACTGATGACGAGCCCCAGCAGGCGTCTGCGAAAGAGCAGGCGCCGAAAGCCAAGCAGCCCAAAGCGGAAGAACTGAAGGCTGAAGAGGCCAAGGCTGAAGAGCCGAAGGCAGAGGCTCCGACACAGACGCAAGAGCAGACCAAGCAGGAAACGCCGCAGGCTGAAGAGCCCCAGCAAGCGACTCCGAAGCAGCAAGCGCCGAAAGCCAAGCAGCCTAAGCCTAAAGAAGCCAAGTCTGAAGAGCCGAAGGCAGCAGCCCCTAAGCAAGCACAGCCTGAGGTAGAGGCACCGGCACAAGAGGCATCCGAGCAGGAAGCGCCTAAGGCCGAGCAGCCGCAAGAAGCGCCTGAGTCTGAAGCACCTAAGTCTGAAGCACCTAAGCCTGAAGCGCCCAAGGCAGAGACTTCGGCACAAGAGGTTCCGGTACAAGAGGCAGGCGCGCAGCAAGCCCCGAAGGCCGAGCAGCCGCAAGAAGCGCCTGAGTCTGAAGCGCCTGAGCCTGAAGCGTCCAAGGCAGAGGCACCGGCACAAGAGGCATCCAAGCAGGAAGCCCCAAAGGCCGAGCAGCCGCAGAAAGCGCCTGAGTCTGAAACCGCTAAGCCTCAAACGTCCAAGGCAGAGGCACCGGCACAAGAGGCATCCAAGCAGGAAGCCCCAAAGGCCGAGCAGACACAGGAAGCGCCTGAGTCTGAAACCGTTACGCCTCAAACGTCCAAGGCAGAGGCACCGGCACAAGAGGCATCCAAGCAGGAAGCCCCAAAGGCCGAGCAGACACAGGAAGCGCCTGAGTCTGAAACCGCTACGCCTGAAACGCCCAAGGCTCCAAAGCAAGAGGAGTCTAAGCCCAAGGCGCGTCGCCGTCGCCGCGCTCATAACGACCCGCGCGAGATCCGTCGTCGTGAGCAGCAAGGCAAGTCCGACGACGGCCAGTCCTGATCGGCAGGCCCGGGGCAACCCGGGCCACCGCTGAAAGGCGGCAACCAAAAACGCCCGCAGGCTAAGCCTGCGGGCGTTTTTCATGGGCGCCTATTCGACCCTCAGAGCGGCCTATTCGAGCGACCTACTCGACCTGTCTACGCCGTGATACCGACCTGCCTCGGCTCGCGCTCGAGCGCCACACCAAAGCGTTCCAACACTCGCGAGGCGATGCTGTCGGCGAAGCGCAAAAGCCCCTCGGCATCGCCACCGCCATGATGGACCAGCACCAAAGCCTGGCGATCATGCACGCCGAAGGCGCCCTCGCGATGGCCCTTGAGCCCGCACCGATCGATCAGCCAGCCAGCCGCCAACTTGTAACGGTCGCCGGGCTGGGGGAAATGCGGCATCTCGGGATAGCGCTCAAGCAGCGTATGCGCCAGGTCAGCTTCGACCACCGGGTTCTTGAAGAAACTGCCGGCATTGGCGAGCGCCGAGGGGTCTGGCAGCTTTTCACGGCGCAGGACGCAGACCGCCTCGGCGACCTCAAGGGGCGTCGGTGTGGGCCCGACACGGCTCGCCAGGTCACCATAACCCAGGCGAGGTGCCGCCTGCGTGGAAAGGCAAAGCTCGAGGCGCGTGATCACCACCTGGCCATCGAGGGCGCGCTTGAAGAGGCTATCCCGGTAGCCAAAGGCGCAGTCGGCAGCATCGAGCACCTGCTCGCGACCGTCGGCAAGATGCACCAGATGTACCCGCTCCAGCACCTGCGCGAGTTCGACGCCGTAGGCGCCGATATTCTGAATCGGGGCGGCACCACACTGACCGGGAATCAGCGCCAGGTTCTCTATACCCCACAGGCCCTGCCCGGCCAAGGTCATGACCAGCTCATGCCAGTTCATGCCGGCATCGACGTGCACCCTCACCCGCCTGTCATCCAGCGTCTCGCAGCGATAGTCGGCAAACTCAGGGTGAACCACCAGCCCCGGCAACCAATCGCCGAGGATCAGGTTACTGCCACCTCCAAGCACGGTGACCGGCCAGCCGGCCGCGCGGGCCTCATGAAGCACCGCGGCGAGCTCATCCGGCGTCGAGGGCGCCACGAAGCGCTCGGCCACGCAGGGTAACCCCAGGGTGTTGGCGCCGCTGAGATCGTGATGCGAGTGCCAGACGAGGCTCACGATGTCGAGTCCAGCCGCTTGTGCAGGACCTCGATGAGCCCATCGGCGGCGGCCTCGACCAGATCCAGCACTTCGCCGAAGCCGTCTTCACCGCCGTAGTAGGGGTCCGGCACCGCTGCTCCTTCACGGCCGGCAAAATCGAGAAAGAGTCCGACGTGGGCGTCACAGTCGCTGGGACGCATCGCCAATAAATCGGCCAAATTGTCATGATCCATGGCCAACAGGTAATCGAAGCGCTCGAAGTCGGCGCGCTCGAGCTGGCGCGCCCGCAGGCCGCTAAGATCGATACCCCGGGTGGCAGCGGCTGCGGTGGCGCGGCGATCCGGCGCCTTGCCCACATGCCAGTCGCCGGTCCCACAGGAATCGATAGTCACGCTCTCGGCAAGGCCTGCCGCCTCGAGCTTGTGGCGCAGCATGCCCTCGGCGGTCGGCGAGCGGCAGATGTTGCCGAGGCAGACGAACAGCACGCGCATCTCAGCGCTCCTTCTTCTTTGGTGAAATGTCTTCTGGTGAGACGTTTTCTGATGGAATGTTTTCTGGTTGAGTGCCGGCAGACTGGGCGGCGGTGTCCGCGAACAGGGCGCGCACCCGCTCAAGGTCTGCCTGGGTATCGACGCCGGCGGGATGCGGCTCGCCGGCCAGGGCGACCTGGATACGGTGCCCGTGCTGCAGGGCGCGCAGTTGCTCGAGCTGTTCCAGCTGTTCCAGCGGCGCCGGGGCCCAGTGGCGATAGGCGGCCAGGAAGCTGGCGCGGTAGGCATAAAGGCCGATGTGGCGCAGCCAGGCATCCTGTGCAAGCAGTTCCGGCCGGCTGGCGAAGGCCTCCCGATCCCACGTTTCCCGATCCCACGCCTCTCGATCCCAAGGGATAGGCGCGCGGGAGAAATACAGGGCGCGGCCGGCGAAGTCTCGCACCACCTTGACCACATTGGGGTTGAACAGCATCTCAACGTCGCTGATCGACTCGCCCAGGGTCGCGATGGACGCATCAGCGTCCTCCTCGAGTCGCGCGGCCACCTGGTCGATCAGGGCCGGCGGCAACAGCGGCTCATCCCCCTGGACGTTGACCAGGATGGCATCCTCGGCGAGCCCCAATCGTTCAGCGACTTCGGCGAGCCGGTCGGTGCCGGAAGGATGGTTGGCGGCGGTCATCACCACCTCGGCGCCGGCCTCCTCGGCTACCTCGCTAATGCGCGGGTCATCGGTGGCCACCACCACACGGCTTGCCTGGCTGGCCAGGGCCTGGCGCCAGACCCGGACCACCATAGGCTCACCGGCGATGTCGAGCAACGGCTTGCCAGGCAGCCGGCTGGAGGCAAAGCGAGCCGGGATCACGGCGACGAAGTCGCTCATGCCTGCCCCCCTGCCTCACCACGATTCGGAGCCGCCTTGCCGAGCTTCTCGTCGACGTCCATGACCCGAGCTTCCTCGGCCAGCATGACCGGAATGTCGTCGCGGACCGGGTACGCCAGGCCATCGAAGTGGCACTTGAGCTCTGCGTGTTCACGGTCGTACTTGAGCTTGCCCTGGCACTGTGGACAGACCAGCATGGCCAGCAATTCCTTATCCATCATTGTCTTTCCCCTTGCGCGACGCGCGTCAGCGCATCGAGTTGCGTGGCAAACCATTCGATAAAGCCGGCCGACGGACGGGCTTCCACGTCCAGCGCCCAGCAGCGCGCATCGGCGAAGCCACGGCACTTGACGGCATCCTTGGCGGTCATCACCACCGGCGCTTCATCGTCAAAGCGCAGATCCTGCGACGTGAAACGATGATGATCAGGCTTGGGATGCGGCGCCACCTTTAATCCCAGCCCCTCGAGGGTCGCGAAAAAGCGCGGCGGGTTGCCGATGCCGGCCAGGCCATGCACGTCGCAGGCGAAAGGCAACGGCGACAGCGGCAGGCGCTGATCGTCGCTGAGCCGTCGCCAGGCAACCGGATCAAGGGTCATGCTGAAGCGCTGCTCGGCTCCTTCGGCCCCCGCCACGTCACCGGGATCGGCACCGTTGACCACCAGCGCATCGACGCTCTCAAGCCTTGCGAGCGGCTCGCGCAGCGGCCCCGCCGGCAGGCAGCGGCCATTGCCAAAGCCACGTTGTCCGTCGACCACCACCAGTTCCAGGTCACGCCCCAGCGCCAGATGCTGCAGGCCATCATCACTGATCAGGATATCGCAGCCCTCGTCGAGCAGCCGCTCGGCGCCGCGGGCGCGCTTGGGGTCGACCACGACCGGCACGCCGGTCTGGGCCGCCAGCATCAGCGGCTCATCGCCGCAGACATCGACCGCTGTCGAGGCGGTGACGCGCAGCGGGTAGTCGGCGCTCTCGCCGCCATAGCCGCGCGACAGAATGCCCGGACAATAGCCCTGCTCGGCGAGATACCGCGCCAGCCAGGCCACCAGCGGCGACTTGCCGGTCCCACCCAGCGTCAGGTTGCCGACCACCACCACCGGCACGCCGGGATGATGGACCGGCCGTTTGCCGGACTGAAAATCGGCCAGACGACGAACCACCTGGCGGCGATAAAGAGCCTCCAACGGCCGCAGCAGGCCAAGCCAGGCAGCATCGCCGTACCAGGCGGCCAGCAGCGCCTCGCCGAGACGTTCGCTGACCCGGCTCCACACCGTCATGGCGTTTCCTGAAACTGCAGCTGATGCAGGGCGGCATAGGCGCCCTCGCGGGCGAGCAGCTCGGCATGGCTGCCCTGCTCGACGATCTCGCCCTGCTCCATCACCAGAATGCGATCGGCGCGCTCGATGGTCGAGAGCCGGTGCGCAATGACGAAGGTGGTCCGACCACGACAGACTTCTTCCAGGGCTTTCTGGATATAGCGCTCGGACTCGCTATCCAGCGCCGAGGTGGCCTCATCGAGAATCAGCAGCGGCGCATCCTTGAAGATCGCCCGTGCAATCGCCAGCCGCTGGCGCTGGCCGCCGGACAGCATGACGCCGTTGTCGCCCACCGGGGTGTCGTAGCCTTTCGGCAGTTCCATGATGAAATCATGGGCGAAGGCGGCACGAGCGGCGGCTTCAACGGCGTCCTGATCAGGATCATCGACGCCATAGGCGATGTTCTGGCCGATCGTGGTATTGAACAAGGTGACCTGCTGGGACACCAGCGCAATCTGACGACGCAGCGGTGACAGCTTGAAATCATCCAGTGCCACCCCATCGAGAGTGATAGCGCCCTCGCAGGGCCGATAGAAACGCGGCAGCAGGTTGACCAGGGTGGACTTACCACTGCCGGAGCGACCGACGATGGCGATCATCTGGCCCGGCGCGACATCGAGATCGATGCCTTTCAGTACCTCGTTCTGGCCCTCGGCGTAGGCAAAACGCACGCCCTCGAAGAGAACCCTCCCCGTCAGGCGGCCCGGCTCGGTGGTTCCCTGGTCGGGTTCGGCCGGCTCCGCGATCAGGCCAAACAGCTCGCCAGACGCAGCGATGCCCTTCTGGATGACGCTATTGACGTCGGTGAGCTGGCGCACGGGCTTGGCCATCAGCGAGGCCGCGGTGATGAAGGCCACGAACTCGCCCGGCGTCATGTCATCGAGCAGGGCCGGCGACATGGCCAGCCAGACAAGCCCCGCCAGGGCCAGTGCAACCAACAGCTGAATGACCGGCGTGCTGATGCCCTTGGTCAACGCCTCCTTCATGCTCTGGCGGCGGTTGTCATCGCTGGCCTTGGCGAAGCGACGCTTCTCATAGGCCTCAGCGCCATGGGTACGGACCACGCGATAACCCGACAGCGCCTCGGAGGCCACGTGGGTCACATCACCCATGGAGCGCTGTATGCGCCGGGACAGGCGCCGAAAGCGTTTGCTGGCATAGCTGACGACCAGCCCGATCAGCGGCGTGACCGCCATGAACACCAGGGTCAACATCGCATTGGTCCACAGCAGGTACCCCAGCAGACCGAGCACGAAGAGCCCCTCGCGCAGGATCACGGTGATGGCGTTACTGGCCGCCCCGGTGACCTGTTCAACGTGGTAGGTCACTCGTGAGACCAACTGACCGCTGGAATGCTCATCGAAGAAGCGCCCCGGCAGGTGCAGCATGTGATTGAAGACATCGCAGCGCAGGGCGTGCACCACGTTGCGCGCCACCTGGCTCATGAAGTAGGTGCCAAGAAAGGTCCCCAGCCCACGGGCTGCGAACATGCCCACCACGAACATCGGCAGGAAAAGGCGGAAGGCCGCATCCGGGTTCTGAATACCATCGATCAGGCGCTTCATCATCTCCGCCAGGGCCGTGCTGGACGCGGCGTAAATGGCATAGCCGAACACGGCCAGCATGAAAGAACGCCAATAGGGCCTGACATAGTCGAGCAGGCGCTTGTAGAGAGCCCATCCTGAGTCGTAGGTCACGGTGTCTCCGCTTGATTGGTACTGTCGTTTGCTTCGCGAGTCGCGATGCGCACACGGGTAATGTCCAGGGCAGCAGCCTGATCGAGAGCGGCCACCACTCGGCGGTGGGCGACCCGCCCATCGGCCTCGATCACGAGCCCATGGTCGCGGGCAGCATCGGCCTGGGTGGCCAGCGCCGCCGCCAGGTCACGCTGATCGACGGATGTCTCTCCGAGCCGATAGTCGCCGGCAGCACTGATCGAAAGCACCACCGGCGCGGTATCGGCCGGCGCCGCACTAGCGCTTTCGGGAAGTTCGAGTTCCAGAGCCTGGCGGGTCTCGAAGGTGGTCGAGACCATAAAGAAGATCAACAGCAGAAACACCACATCGATCAGGGGCGTCAGGTTGATCTCCACCGGCTCCCGGTGACGGCGCGGAAACTTCATGCGCCGCGAACTCCCTGACCCAAGGCCTCGTCACGCTCGGTGAGGGTCAACTCGCCCGGGTAGTGGGCCAGGAACTCCACCAGCTGGCTGGCCTGCTGCTCCATGCGCACGGTGATGTCCTCGACCCGGCGCTGGAAGAAACGGTGAAACATCAGCGCCGGTATCGCCACCGTCAGGCCCGCGGCGGTGGTCATCAATGCCTGGGAAATCCCGCCGGCAAGCTCTGCGGTGCGCCCGGCCCCCTGGGCACTGACCAGCACCGAGAACACCTCGATCATCCCGACCACGGTGCCCAGCAGGCCAATCAGCGGCGTGATCGCGGCGATGGTACCCAACGGGCTCAGGAAGCGCTCCATGTCATGGATCACTGCGACGGCCGCCTCCTGCAGCCGGGCACGCACCTGATCATGGCCGAGCCGAGCATTGCGAAGCCCGGCGGCCAGCACGCCACCCAGCGGTGAGTGGCTTTCCAGCCAGTAAAGATTGACCTGCCCCTGAGCGACCAGGGCGCAGACCTCTCCGCCCAGCCCTGCCGGGGCGATGCGAGCAGCTCGCAAGGTCCACAGCCGCTCGATGATGATCACGGTAGCGACCAAGGAACAGCCCAGCAGCGGCAACATCAACCAACCACCGACCTCCAGTGCGCCGAGCATATCCATATCAGAGTCTCCCAAATGCCATGACCGCCGGGGACGCCATCGACGGTCATCTAGGGGCGAGATTCTACCCCATGGCAGCCGCCATCGACACCGCGTCGCCAGCTCGGTTGGCGCTCGGCGGTCACCACGGGCGCCTCGCCCGGGGTCAGCGTGACCGTCACCGCCCCGTCAAGCGCGGTATTCCAAAGGCAACTGCCCCGTCGGCGAAAGCGTCGCACCACCTCCGCGGCCGGGTGACCGAAACGGTTGTCACGCCCGGCACTGAAGATGACCTGGCGAGGATCCGTCGCCGTCGCGAAGGCCGCTCCCGAACTGGTGCGGCTGCCATGGTGCCCGGCGACTAGCACATCGATACGCTCGGGCAGAGCGGACAGCAGGCGACGTTCCACCGCCCGCCCGGCATCACCGGTGATCAATATCGCCTGTTCGCCGAGACGCACCATCAGCACACAGGAGCGATCGTTGGCAGAAAGCGCATCGAGAGGCCCGGCCGGCGGCCAGAGTACCCGGAAGTCAACATCGCCGCTGCTCCAGCGCTGGCCGGCGACGCAGGGGCGGGAGTCGTGCCCGATGGCCTCCCCGCTAGGCGCCAGCCACTCGCCCACCCGGTGATCGGCAAGCGCCGGCACGCCGCCCGCATGGTCCTGATCGCCGTGACTAACGATGACCCGCGAGAACGCCTGCCCAGGGGGCCAGAGTCCGGCTAGCGGCATGAAGCCAGAGCTGAAACGCGGCCCGGTGTCGTACAAGAGCCGCGTTGTCTGAATGCCGTTATCAGCATCGCCATCACGGCCACCCTGTGTACCGTCACTCACGCTGTCGTCGGCACGGGGCCGAATACTGGTGCGAATATCAGTACTGCGAGAGTCAGTCGTCAGTTCAATCGCCTGACCCTGGCCCACATCATAGACCTGCATCCGCAGACTCCCTTGGGCAGGCAGCGGCGCCTCAAGGGTGACAGGCACGGCAACCATCAGCAGTGAAACCGCCACTCGCAGTGACCGTGTCACACTCGGCAGCCCCCAGGCCAGGGCGACACCGGCGAGACACAGCGCCACCGGCAGACGTTGCCAGGCTGGCAGCGAAAGCAAGGGCGTGACCGCCACGGCGTCGCTCAAGCCGGCATGCAGCAGCGTCGTCAACGCCTCGAAAAGCAGCCAGCAGACATGGGCCAGGGGCGGCACCCCACTTAGCACCCAGACCAGCAGACCCAGCGGCACCATCAGCATGCTGACCCATGGGACTGCCAGCAGATTGATGATGGCCGACCCCGGCGCCAGCCGTCCGAAGGCGATCACCACGGCGGCGGCCATAAGCGGGGCCAGCAGTAGCTGGGTGCGAACCAGCGCCCAGGCCCAGCCCTTGAGGCCTTGGGGCCGGGAACGCCCCTGCCAGATCAGGATGAGCCAGGCCACGGCCAGAAAGGACAGCCACAGCCCCGGTCGCCAGAGCGACAGGGGGTCGACCAGCACGACCATCGAAAACGCCAGCCACCAGGCCTGCCAGGGTCCGGGCGCGTGACGCCCGCAGGCGACCCAGAGGCCAACCAGGGTCATGATCAAGGCACGAAGCGCAGGCGGCTCGAGACCCGCCAGCCAGGCATAACCGCCGGCCGCCGCGCCGGCCAGCACCCAGGGCCAGACCGCCATGCGCCAGCGTCCGGGCGTCACCCAGCGGGCCAGACCGCGCATCAGCCATAAAACGCAGGTCGCGACCAGTCCCACATGCAGCCCCGATACCACCACCAGGTGCGTGGTGCCACTGGCATTCAAGAGCGCCCAGTCATCATCATTGAGTCGCTCACCGGCTCCCAGCGTCAGGGCCGCCAGCCAGCGGCGACCAAGACCTTCGGGATAATGGCTATCGAGAAAGGTCAGAGCCGCCTGACGAGGTGAAAAAGGCGCGCCGGCCAGGCGCTCGGCCGGCGGTGAGTGCCGCACATAGCCGGTTGCTCCCAGCCCCTCGCGCCACAGCCAGGCGCGATAGTCGAAGGTGCCGGGGTTGGCGAAACCCGATGGCGGGCGCAGCCGCACCGTCAGGCGCCAGCGCTCACCCACCGCCATGGCGGGGCCGTCGTAAACCGACAGTCGCACCCGCTCGAGGGCGTCACAGCTTGCAAGGCCAGGTTCCAGAGTATGGCAATCATCTACGGCAAAGCGCAGCCGGCTCGCCGGTTGACCGGCCTGATAGGCGAGGATGCGCCCCTCGAGCCGGAGCTCTTGCCCGACCAGGCCTCGGGGCAGTTCGGCGTCCCGCGTCAGCAGCAGCGAGCCACCGACCAGGGTGGCGGTGACGAACAGCACCAGGTGAGGCCACTGCCGGGGCAACCGCGCAAGAATCAGCAGCCCCGCCACGCTCCAGGCCGCCAAGAGCCCGTCCGGTGTTTGGATGGCGAGCCCGGCCCCTACCATGGCGGCGATCGCCAACGGCATGCCAAGCCCACTGCGCATGGTACGCATGACAGTCTTCGGCCCTCCCTGGCCCTGTCTCACCCTCGAACCGGCCGAAGCCGTGGCGAGGGGCATGGCTTGTATGGATAATGGCTGCGGATCGTGTAATCCGTACCACCCATCGCCTGCGAGCCTGCCATGCCGCGCCGCTTCCTACAGCGCTACATGCCCCATCCCGATGCCCTCAAGGGTAATCGCTCGCTGCGCTTCATGCGCCATTTGATCGGCGATGCCTCGCTGTGGATGCTGTCGCGCCGCGCGGTGGCCAATGCCTTCATGGTCGGCGTGTTCTGCGCCCTGTTGCCGATCCCCTTTCAGATGGTCCTGGCCGCTGGCGGAGCCTGCCTGCTGCGCTGCAACCTGCCGCTCTCGATCGGGCTGGTATGGATCACCAACCCCTTGACCATGCCGATCATCTTCTACGGCAACTATCGTCTAGGCGCCTGGTTGCTTGCCACTCCGCCAAGAGCGGCACCCGATACCCTGTCGACGCAGTGGGTAGCCGAACAGCTTGTCGACATCCTGCCGGCCCTGGCGCTGGGCTCGCTGGTCGCGGCGGTGGTCGCCGGCCTCGCCGCCAACGCCGGCATCCGGTTGATCTGGCGCTGGCAGGTCTCACGCAGCTGGCAGCGACGCCGAAAGCAGCGCCGCCTGAGGGCCGCACTGACCGGCAAAGGCCGCAACGATGACTGCTGATCAGTTGATCAGCTGGTCAAGGCTGTGCGCGTCGATTCGTCACTGACCAGCCGATCGCTTTAGCCGCTGCTTCCTCTGGCGATGCTGAGGCCTGGGTGTTGGGTAGCCACGTTAGCTATCAAAGGGTAGTTATCCAAGCTTGGCTATCCAGGCCCAGCTATCTACGCATCGCGATCCAACCTCAGCCGTCTACGGTCAACTGGCCGTTATCCAGTTTCATCACCCGATCCTGATGGGCGGCGAGACCGGTATCATGCGTCACCACTACAAAGGCACAGGCGGTCGTCTTGGCGAGCTCGTCCATCATTGCAAGGATGCTAGCCGCGGTGGTCTTGTCGAGATTGCCAGTGGGCTCATCCATGAGCACCAGGCTGGGATCAGTGATCAATGCACGGGCGATCGCCACCCGCTGACGCTCACCCCCGGAGAGCTCACCGGGCTTGTGATCGCTTCGCTTGGCCATGCCGACGTGCTCGAGAATCTGTGCGGCACGCTCGCAGGCCTGCTTACGCGACTGACCGCGCACGATCAGCGGCAGTGCGGCGTTTTCCAGAGCAGTGAGCTCGGCTAACAAATGGTGGAACTGGTAGACGAAGCCGATATGGCGGTTACGAAAGCGCCCAAGCTGGCTTTCGCCCAGCTCGGCCAGTGACTGCCCCGCCACCTTGACGGTGCCAGCGCTGGGCCGGTCCAGACCACCCAGCAGGTTAAGCAGGGTCGTTTTGCCCGAACCGGAGCTGCCAACCACGGCCACCCGCTCGCTGGCGCGCACCTCAAGATCCAGATTCTCGAGCACCGTCACATCCTGGGGCCCTTCATGATAGGTCCGCGTCAGTCCCTGGCACTCAAGCAGCACCTGGCCAGCCTTGGGGGAGGCATGCTCCTCGGTCATGATTGTCTCCTTACTCATCGAGGGCCTCATTCGTAGCGCAGCACATCAGCCGGCTGGATGCGCGAGGCGCGCCAGGCCGGATACAGGGTGGACAGGAAGGTCAACCCGAAGGCCGCCGAGATAATCACGCCCACATCGGACCATTCCAGGCGAGACGGTAGGTAGCTGATGAAGTAGACGTTGGCGTCCAGGAAATGGATGCCAGTGGCCGCCTCGAACCAGGCGATCAGGTCGGCAATCGTCAGCGCCAGTGTCACCCCGACGCCCAGACCAATCAGGATACCGATGATGCCAATCGCCAGCCCCTGGACGATGAAGATGCCCATGATCGAGCCAGGCGTCGCGCCGATGGTGCGCAGAATGGCGATATCCGCCTTCTTGTCAGTGACCACCATGACCAGGGTCGAGACGATATTGAAGGCGGCGACGGCGACGATCACGGCCAACAGCAGACCGATCATGCGCTTCTCCATCTGGATCGCCTGGAAGAGGTTGCCGTGGGTCTGGGTCCAGTCGATGCCGCGATAGCCTGGCCCCAGTTCATCGATGATCTTGCGGGTCTCGCCATGGGCAGCGAAGAGGTCATCGAACTCCAGGCGCAGCCCTCCGACGGCATCGCCCATCCTCGCCAGGGTCTGCATGTCGGCGATATGGGCATAGGCCAGGCTGGCGTCCAGGTCGGCGCCGACGCTGAAGATCCCGCTCACGGTGAAGCGCTTCAGGCGTGGGAAGACCCCGCCCGGGGTGATCGAGGCCTCGGGTACCAGCAGGGTGACGCGGTCGCCCACTCCGACGCCCAGCCGCCTGGCCAGTAGCTCACCGAGCACCACCTTCCATTCCCCGGGCTTCAGGTCGTTGAGGCTACCCTGAACCATGTTCTCATCGATGATCGACACCTTGGCCTCGGCATCCGGGTCGATGCCATTGACCATGGCGCCTTCATTGCGCCCGCCGATCGAGAACATGCCCTGCTGCTGCACATAGGGCGCGGCGCCGATCACCCGCTCGCGCTGCATCAGGTGCTCAGCCAGCGGCTGCCAGTCGGTCATCCCTGACGGCGCCTCGATGCGGGTGTGGGGCACCATGCCCAGCACCCGGGATCGCAGTTCGTGATCGAAGCCGTTCATCACCGACAGCACCAGGATCAGCACGGCGACACCGAGCATCAACCCAAGCATCGAGGTCAGGGAAATGAAGGAAATAAAGTGATTGCGTCGCTTGGCGCGCACGTAGCGCAGCCCAAGCATAAATGGCAGACGGTCGAGCATCGCGATCGGTTCCTTGTCAGCGGGCGCTCATGGTACGGTTTTTTGCCTGGCGACGCATGTGCGCCACGAGGAGCAAGGCGATTATCCTGCGTCGGATCCCTTGCATCCCGGCGGCGCCCACCCTACATTGCGCCGTCCCCGGGGCAAGGCCCCGATGAGCATACCCGTGAGAAGACTGCGATGGCTAACCGCTTGTTCCCCGAATGGCATCAACAAGATGCCGTGCAACTGACCTGGCCGGGTGCCGACAGCGACTGGGGCCCCATGCTGTCGCGGATCGAAGCCACGCTCGAGCGTATGGTCGTGGCCATCGCCCGCTACCAGCGCGTGCTGATCAGTGTCGCCGATATCGACACCCACAGGCGCCTGGCGGCCACCTTTGCCCATCTCGGTGTCCCCGCGCACAGACTTGTGTTCTGCGTGGTGCCAAGCGATGACAGCTGGGCGCGGGACCACGGGCCGATCGCAGTCGAGCGTGATGGCAGGCTCACCCTGCTCGACTACTGCTTCACCGGCTGGGGCGGCAAGTTTCCCGCCGCGCGTGACGATGCCCTGAATCGTGCACTGGCCGATCAGGGCGTCTTCGCCGCACCGCTTGAATCCCGCGAGCTGATTCTTGAAGGCGGCGCCATCGAGAGCGATGGCGAAGGCACGCTTTTAACCACCGAAGCCTGCCTACTCAATGAAAACCGCAACCCTGAACTGGACCGGGCAGCCATCGAGGCCCGGCTCGCCGAGGACTTCGGCGTGACCCGGGTGCTGTGGCTCGCACACGGCCATCTGGAAGGCGATGACACCGACAGCCATGTCGACACCCTGGCGCGCTTCTGCGACCCGCAGACCATCGCCTATGTGCGCTGTGATGACCCCGAGGATGCGCACTATGCCGCGCTTTGCGCCATGGAAGATGAACTCAGGGCGCTGCGCCAGGCCGACGGTACGCCCTACCGGCTGATCCCGCTGCCCTGGCCACGGCCCTGCTTCGACCCAGAGGACGGCCACCGCCTGCCGGCCACCTACGCCAACTTTCTGATCATCAACGGCGCCGTGCTGGTGCCAACCTATGGCGATGCCACAGACAGCATCGCGCTTAGCGCATTGGCCACCGCCTTCCCCGACCGCGATCTGGTGCCCATCGACTGTCGTGAGGTGATCCGTCAGCACGGCAGCCTGCATTGCCTGACCATGCAGCTGCCTGAGGGCAGCCTGACCGCCTCTCACCTTGCCAGCGACGCTAGCCACGACGCTGACAACCATTCAGCCGCCGACGCTCAGGAGTGATCGCATGTCCCAGACCTTAACCGTTGGCCTGGTCCAGCAGCGCGCCTGGCCCGACAAGGCACAAAGCCTCGATGAGACCGAAGCGGGTGTCCGCGAGCTCGCAGCCCGGGGCGCCGAGCTGGTGCTGCTCCAGGAGCTGCATGCCAGCCACTATTTCTGTCAGTACGAGGACCCGGCGGTATTCGATCTGGCCGAGCCGCTGGACGGCCCCACCGGCAGCCGGCTGGCGGCGCTGGCCGCCGAGCTCGATATCGTGCTGGTCGGTTCGCTGTTCGAGCGCCGAGCCGCCGGACTCTATCACAATACCGCAGTGGTCTATGACCGGGCGCAGGGCGCCGTCGGCCACTACCGCAAAATGCATATTCCCGACGATCCCGGGTTTTACGAGAAATTCTACTTCACCCCCGGAGACGCCGAGGGCGTCACCGCCGGGGACACGCTGGGCGGTTTTGCGCCCATCGACACCTCGGTCGGTCGCCTGGGTCTGCTGGTCTGCTGGGATCAGTGGTACCCGGAGGCGGCCCGCCTGATGGCCCTGGCCGGCGCCGAACTGCTGCTCTATCCCACCGCCATCGGCTGGACGCCCGCCGACGAGGCCGACGAGAAAGCCCGCCAGAAGGACGCCTGGACGCTCATCCAGCGCGCCCATGGCGTCGCCAACGGCCTGCCGGTGTTGGTCGCCAATCGCG
The DNA here is from genome assembly GCF_030553075.1 of Halomonas sp. I5-271120. Lineage (NCBI taxonomy): Bacteria > Pseudomonadati > Pseudomonadota > Gammaproteobacteria > Oceanospirillales > Halomonadaceae > Halomonas > Halomonas sp. I5-271120. The sequence goes on along the minus strand of NZ_CP130701.1, from coordinate 2,847,441 downwards.
TTGGCCACGAACCCGACCACAGCGGTGCCAGCGACGGCATCGACTTCTGGGGCGGCAGCTTCGTTTGCGGTCCTCAGGGCGAGCTGCTGGCCCATGCCGGCGAAGACAGCCAACGCCTGCTGGTCGAAGTCGACATGAGCCGCGCCGAAGACACGCGACGCATCTGGCCCTTCCTGCGCGATCGGCGCATCGATGCCTACGGCGATCTGAGCCGACGCTTCAGGGACTGAACCGGCCTCGTGCTGCCCACCTGAGCCCTCCCTCCCGGTCTGGCCCTGCGCCGCCCACACCAAGAACCCCCGCCAGGATGCCTGACGGGGGTTCTTGGTACTGACTATCGTGCCGGGCCGCGGCGCGACGCTGCGGCCCTTAAACGCGTAAGCGCTTACTTCCAGAAATCGCGTATGGAGGCGATCCCCTGGGCACCTACGGCACGCGCATGGTTGGCATCGAAGCGGGTCATGCCACCCAGTGCGAAGACCGGCATGGCAGCGGTCTCCACCAGCTGCTGGAAGTCGTGCCAGCCAAGCGGCGCCGCATCCGGGTGGGTCGGCGTGGTGCGCAACGGCGACAGCGTCACGAAATCACAGCCGATTCGGCCGGCCTGCTCAAGCTGCTCACTGTTGTGGGTCGAGGCAGACTGCCACTTGCCCTGGGCCAGCGGGCGGCGCTCGAGACTCATCAGTCGCTCGCTGGTCAGGTGAATGCCGTCGGCGTCCACCTCATCAAGAAGCTCGGGTTCACCATTGAGCTGCAGGCGAGCACCATGCTTCCGGCACAGCGCCAGAGCGCCCTCGGCGCGAGCCAGATAGGCATCGCGATCCAGTTGCTTGGCACGCAACTGCACTAGACGCACCTTATCCTCGACCAGCGCCCGCTCGAGCTTGGTGAAGAAGACCTCATCGTCGTCCTCCTCCGCGGTGATCAGACACTCGGTAGGCAGGATCACCGCCCGCAGGATCGGCAGGTTGGCCGCCGGGAAGGGATAGTTGAACAGGTCATTCTTGTCGACCCAGCGCACGGCCTGACCCTCACGACCGAACGGCTCGCCGGAAAAGGCATGCACCTGCCACACGTCCAGCAGGATATGCTTGTCGGGATACTCATGATTGACCCGGATCAACGGCTGGGCGCGCTGAATCTCGACGCCGAGCTCTTCGTGCAGCTCACGCTTCAGGGCCTCGAAGCCGGTTTCATAGGGCGCCAGCTTGCCGCCGGGAAATTCCCACAGGCCGCCCTGATCGACGTTGGAGGGGCGCCGGGCGATCAACACCTGGGTCGTATCCTCGCTGACGATGGCGGCGGCAGCCACATGTACCCTTCTCTTGACCATTGTGTGTATTACCTTTCAAACATGAATAACGCGCGACCCGCAGTGCGCCCTGAGGGGCATCGCGGCAACAGCAGGCCAGGCCTAGCTGCGGTAGTCGGCGTTGATGGAGACATAGTCGTGGGACAGATCAGAGGTCCAGACGGTGGCCTGGGCCTCTCCGCGTCCCAATCGAATGCGGATGGGAATCTCCTCGCCCGCCATCACGGCGCTGCCGGCGGCCTCCGTATAGCCGTCGGCACGTCCGCCCTGCTCGACCAGTCGCACGTCGCCCAAGTCGATCACCACTCGGTCGACATCGAAGTCAGCGACCGGGGCACGCCCCACCGCGGCCAGAATGCGACCCCAGTTGGCATCCGAGGCATAGAGCGCGGTCTTGACCAGCGGGGAATGCGCCACCGTGAAGGCCACGTCCAGGGCCTCCTGACGCGAGGTGGCCTCCTCGACCTCGAGGGTAACGAACTTGGTCGCCCCCTCACCGTCGCGGATGACCGCCTGAGCAAGTTCGATCAGCACCTCATCGAGGGCGGCGCGGAACGCCTCGAGCGCTTCGTCGCTCTCGAGCGTCGCACCCTGCCCGGTAGCCACCAGCATGCAGGCATCGTTGGTGGAGGTATCACTGTCCACGGTGATGCAGTTGAAGGAGCGGCTGACGCCGTCGCGCAACAAGGCTTCAAGCCGCCGCTGGGGAATGGCGGCGTCGGTCGCCACGAACCCGAGCATGGTGGCCATGTTGGGCTGGATCATCCCCGACCCTTTGCTGATGCCGGCGAGGGTCACCGTCTCGCCCTCGATGGTGAGCGTACGGGTCGCGCCCTTGGGCCGGGTATCGGTGGTCAGAATACCCTCGGCTGCATCCTCCCAGCCATCTTCGCGAAGCGCCTCGAGAGCCTGGGGCAATGCTCCCAGTAGTCGCTCCATGGGCATGGGCTCGCCGATCACACCGGTTGAGAACGGCAACACCGCCTCGCCCTCGACGCCGGCCAGCCGTGCGAGCTCGTCGCAGCTGGCCTTCGCATCACGCATGCCGGCGGCACCGGTCCCGGCATTGGCATTGCCGGTATTGATCACGAAGTAGCGCGGGGCCAGGCCCCGCTCGCAGCGTGCCGCCAGGTGACGCTTGGCCACCTGAACCGGCGCCGCACAGAATGCATTGCGGGTAAAGGTGCCGGCGACGCTGGCGCCCTCCGGCACCTCGATCACGACCAGGTCGCGACGCCCCGGTTTCTTGATACCCGCACTGGTGGTGCCAAGACGCAGGCCCTTGATCACCGGCATCTGCGGAAAGACCGTTTCACCCACTGCCATGCATTTACTCCCTCGTTCGTTGTCCGCCGGCGACGACGCCGGCAGCGATCAATTAAGCGTGCCGTGACACTGCTTGTACTTCTTGCCGGACCCGCAGGGGCAAGGCTCGTTGCGCCCCACCTTGGGCCCCTCGCGACGCACCGGACGACCATCGCCACCCTCGGTAGCCGGCTGATCGGCAGGCGCCTCAGCGGCGCTCGCCGCGGCTTCGTCATGGCGGCTGGCGGCGCCGGCCTGCTCACGAGCCAGCGTCTCACGGCGCTGCTGTTCGAGCTCCTCGACCTCTTCCTGGCGACGCACCTGGACGTGGCTCAGGATGCGCGTGATATCGGCCTTGATGTTGGCGAGCAGCCCCTGGAACAGCTCGAACGCTTCGCGCTTGTATTCCTGCTTGGGATTCTTCTGGGCGTAGCCGCGCAGATGGATACCGCGACGCAGATGATCCATCGACTGGAGGTGCTCCTTCCAGCGAGTATCCAGCACCTGCAACATCACCTGCTTCTCGAAGCGGCGCATCAGGGGCTCACCGACCGCGGCCACCTTTTCCTCATACAGCTTGCGGTGCGCCTCATGCAGACGCTCGCGCAGCTGCTCTTCGCTGAGGCGGGCATCCTCGGCGGACCATTGGGTCACCGGGGTATCGAGGTTGAACTCGGCCTTGAGGTGGGCCTCTAGCCCGGTCAGGTCCCACTGCTCGGGCAGACTCTGGGGCGGCACGAAGTCGCTGATCGCTTCGTCCAGCACCTCGTCGCGAATGCCCAGCACGTTCTCGGAGACCTCTTCGGCCTCGAGGATGTCGTTGCGCTGCTCGTAAATCACGCGACGCTGGTCGTTGGCCACGTCGTCGTATTCAAGCAGCTGCTTGCGGATATCGAAGTTGCGACCCTCGACCTTCTTCTGGGCACGCTCGACGGCGTTGGAGACCATCTTGTGCTCGATGGCCTCACCCCGTTCGAGCCCCAGCGCCTGCATTAATCGCTGTACCCGATCGGAACCGAACAGACGCATCAGGTTGTCTTCCAGCGACAGGAAGAAGCGCGTCGAACCCGGGTCCCCCTGACGGCCGGAGCGGCCGCGAAGCTGGTTGTCGATGCGCCGTGACTCGTGGCGTTCGGAGCCGACCACATGCAGGCCACCGGCGGCCAGCACGGCATCATGACGTTCCTGCCAGGCGGCCTTGATGGCCGCGATCTTAGCCTCGTCGGGGCTCTCGAGCTCGGCGACTTCAGCTTCCCAACTGCCGCCGAGCATGATGTCGGTACCGCGACCGGCCATGTTGGTGGCGATGGTCACCGCGCCGGGGCGACCGGCCTGGGCAATGATCTGCGCCTCGCTCTGGTGCTGTTTCGCGTTGAGCACGTTGAAGTTCATGCCGGCCTTGCGCATCAGATCGGCCAGATACTCCGAGGTTTCGATCGAGGCAGTACCCACCAACACCGGACGACCGGCCTCGGTTTCGGCCTGAACATCCTTGATGATCGCTTCGAACTTCTCCTCGCCGGTGAGATAGACCAGATCGTTAAGATCGCGACGAATCAGCGGGCGGTTGGTGGGAATCACCATCACATCCAGGCTGTAGATCTGGCGGAACTCGAAGGCCTCGGTATCGGCGGTCCCGGTCATGCCGGAAAGCTTCTCGTAGAGGCGGAAGTAGTTCTGGAACGTGGTCGAGGCCAGCGTCTGGCTCTCGCGCTGAACGGTGACGCCTTCCTTAGCCTCGACCGCCTGGTGCAGCCCCTCGGACCAGCGACGGCCAGGCATGCTGCGCCCAGTGTGCTCATCGACGATCACCACCTGGCCGTCGTCGATGATGTAGTCGACGTCGCGCTGGTAGAGATGCCGCGCACGCAGCGCAGAATGCATGTGCTGAAGCAGGTTGAGGTTCTGGGCGGCGTAGAGGGATTCATCCTCACCGAGCAGCTCTTCGCCGCGCAGCAGCGCTTCCACCTTGTGGTGGCCTTCCTCGGTAATATCGACCTGCTTCTGCTTCTCATCGAGCACGAAGTCGCCATCCGGCGGCACATCATCGTCTTCGCTCTGCTCGCCTCGCACCAGGTCAGTCGACAGGCGGTTGATCACCTTGTAGAGCTCGGTGTTTTCTTCCACCGGGCCGGAGATGATCAGCGGCGTGCGCGCCTCATCGATAAGGATGGAGTCGACCTCATCGACGATGGCGTAGTGAAGCCCGCGCTGAACCTTGTCCTCGAGGGAGAAGGCCATGTTATCGCGCAGGTAGTCGAAGCCGTACTCGTTGTTGGTGCCGTAGGTAATATCGCAGGCATAGGACTGGCGCTTTTCATCGGAATTCTGGCCGGAATAGATCGACCCCACCGTCAAATCCAGGCGTTCGTAGAGCGGACGCATCCACTCGGCGTCACGGCGCGCCAGATAGTCGTTGACCGTGACCACGTGCACGCCCTTGGCGGGCAGCGCATTCAGGTACACGGAAAGGGTGGCCACCAGCGTCTTGCCCTCGCCGGTCTTCATCTCGGCAATACGCCCGGTGTTCAGCGCCAGGCCGCCGATCATCTGCACATCGAAATGGCGCATGCCCATGACGCGTTTGCTGGCCTCACGCACCACGGCGAAGGCCTCGGGCAGCAGCGCGTCGAGTGACTCTCCCGCCGCCAGACGCTCGCGAAACTCACTGGTCTTGGCCCGGAGGCTGGCATCGTCGAGGGCCTCGAACTCCGCCTCCATGGCATTGATCTTGGCAACGACCTTGCCAAAGCGTTTGACCTCGCGGTCGTTCTTGGAGCCGACCACTTTGCGCAATAAATTATTAATCATGAAACGTCCGTTCTCTACCAAGCATCCGAATACGGGCCCGAGCACCTTGGCCAGGCACTGGCGCCCACTATCCGCCCAGCGGGCGGGCATATCAGACGGTTTGGCAAGGGGGGCCGCGACGGGTCAGCACATCATGGGCGGCGGCGGGAACCCGCACCACCTTGCGTGGCAGCGGGCGATTCGGCAACTGAAGGCGCCAGCGACGAAGCGGCCGCCAGCGGCGTTGACTCGCCTGACGGCGGCTTTCGGCACGGATGACCGCCGGCGCTAGCCAACAGATATGCACCACCCGCTCGATCAGGCGCACGCCGTCCGCCTGTACCAGGCCCGCCGGCAACAGGCAGCCCACCAGCAAGCCTGCCAGCCACCAGCGCGTGCGACGGCGCGAGGCCGTATCGGCAGGCCGACTTGGGCTAGCGTTAGTAGAGCCTTTCATGCTGTTGGAGGTCTCGCGGGCATGATAGATTGCCGGTTATCGTTTGGCGTCAAAAGTGCAGCCCATGAGTATAAAGGTTAAGCGTTTCCGCGCCCAGCCCGTCACGTCGCTGCTCGGCGGCCGCGGTGAGCTCGGCGGCCTGATGCGCATGGCCGGCCTGATCGACCGGGCCCAGCAGGAACTGCGCGAGCATCTTCCCGAGGAAGTCCGCGAGCACGTGTTCGTGGGCGGTTACCGGGACGGTAAGCTGACCCTGATCACCGATCGCGCGGTCTGGCTCACCTGGCTGCGCTACGAACAACCCCGGCTGTTGGACCTGCTGAGACGTCGGCCAGAATTCGAAGCCGTGCTGGGGTTTACGCTCAAGGTCCGCCCGGTCCGCCCTCCCAAGGCCCCGCCGCGTCATAGCCGGCGGCTGTCGACCAGCGCCGCCGGAGAGATCGCCAGCTGCGCCGAAGATACCGAAGACCCACGGCTAAAGCGCGCCCTCGAGCGCCTGGCTTCCCACGCTGACGACCAGGACAAAGGCGCGGACAAGGACAAGGACTAGCCAGCCGGACTGATTTGACCTACGTGGGCTTTCGGCACGACCTTCCGCTCATGACCTTTCGCCACGAACTATCAACCACGAACTATCAACCACGAACTATCAACCTCGCCCTATCACGCTTCGGCATAGCCCGCACGATCCATCCCACACGATCTATCCCAGGCACGCTCCATCCCATACAACCTAGCCCACACGACGTGTCCCGCACGACGCCTCCCAAACGCCACTCACTAGCCCGGTTTGCGAGCGCCGTGTCCTGGGCACCCACAAAAAACGCCGCTTCCCAAACGGGAAACGGCGTCAAGCAATCATGTCATCAGCGGCTATCTTGCCTGCCATGACAACGACTCGGCGAGGGGTATGTGCCCCGAAGTATCAAGCCATGGCCGGAGCCGCGTAGGAGATCGGAGAGGTCTGGTGAGCATCCTCGAAGGTCACCAGCTCCCAAGCGTCAGTCTGAGCCAGCATGGCACGACAAAGCTGGTTGTTGAGCGCATGGCCGGACTTCACACCGCGGAATTCGCCAATCAGGCTGTGACCGAGCTGATAGAGATCGCCGATGGCGTCCAGCACCTTGTGCTTGACGAACTCGTCGTCGTAACGCAGGCCGCCTTCGTTGATGATGCGGTAATCATCAACCACCACCGCGTTGTCCAGGCTGCCGCCCAGCGCCAGGTTCTGGGAGCGCAGGAATTCCAGATCACGCATGAAACCGAAGGTACGGGCCCGGGACACTTCCTTGACGAAGGAGGTGGTGGAGAAGTCCACGACCGCCGTCTGGTTACGCAGCTCCGACACGGGATGATCGAAGTCGATGGAGAAGGAAACCTTGAAACCGTGATGAGGCAGGAAAATGGCTTCCTTATCGCCATCGCGGACCACTACTTCGCGCTTGATGCGAATGAAGGTCTTGGCCGCCGCCTGCTCTTCGATACCTGCTGACTGGATCAGGAACACGAAGGGACCCGCGCTGCCGTCCATTATCGGGACCTCGCCGGCGCTCAGTTCGACAAAGACGTTGTCGATACCCAGGCCTGCAAAGGCAGACATCAAGTGCTCGACCGTCGCTACCTTGACGTCACCCTGAGACAGGGACGTGCACAGCGAAGTGTCGGTCACGAGGTTGGCATTCGCCGGTATCTGCACCTCGGGGGTGAGATCGGTACGAACGAAGATAACGCCGGTATTGACCGGTGCCGGACGCAGGGTCAAACAGACCTTTTCGCCCGAATGTAGACCCACGCCAGTGGCGCGGATGGTGTTCTTGAGAGTACGTTGCTTAATCATGGGCAATCGCCGAGCCGTGATATGTAGTTATCAAACAGTGTTCACTATACCATCGAACGAATGTTTCAACAAAGAAAACTCACCCCGGCGAACCCTATGTCAACAATAGATTGGCTTAATCGGCCTGACGACGCAGAAATGCCGGGATATCCAGGTAGTCATCCATATCCTTGGCCTTGCGCTGATCGGCGCGAGCCTTGGCGGCTTCCTGGTCGGCCGTCTTAGCGGCCTGCTGACGCATCACCGCAGGCTGCTGCTGCAGGGTGCGATAATCGGTGGCCTCAGGACGCGAAGCTGCCGTTTCACGCGGAGCAGAGGCTGTCTTGGGTGCGCGACCATCGAGACCCGCTGCCACCACAGTGACACGCAGCTCGTCGGACATTTCCATGTCAATGGAAGTTCCGACCACGATGGTGGCATCCTGAGAGGCAAACTCCTGAACGGTCGCACCGACGTCATTGAACTCGCCGATGGACAGATCCGGACCTGCCGTGATGTTGACCAGAATGCCGCGGGCACCATGCAGATCGATATCTTCGAGCAGCGGGCTGCGAATCGCCTTTTCTGCGGCCTCTCGCGCACGGTTCTCGCCAGTAGCACCACCCGTGCCCATCATCGCCATGCCCATCTCTGACATCACGGTTCGCACGTCAGCAAAGTCGACGTTGATAATACCGGGGCTGGTGATCAGCTCGGCGATACCCTGGACGGCGCCCAGCAGCACGTCATTGGCGGCGCTGAAAGCGGTCAGCAGGCTGGCGCTCTTGCCAAGCACCGACAGCAGCTTCTCGTTGGGAATGGTGATCAGCGAGTCGACGTGTTCGGAGAGCTCTTTCATGCCCTCCTCGGCTGCGCGCATGCGCTTGGGTCCCTCGAAGGGGAACGGGCGGGTCACCACGGCAACGGTCAGGATGCCAAGCTCCTTGGCCACCTGAGCGACCACCGGTGCACCGCCGGTGCCGGTGCCACCGCCCATGCCGGCGGTGATGAACACCATGTCGGCACCTTCCAGCAACTCGGCGATGCGCTCGCGATCTTCCATCGCTGCCTGGCGACCAACCTCAGGATTGGCACCCGCGCCAAGTCCTTTGGTAATCTCGCTACCCAGTTGGAGGACAGTCTTGGCGGCCACACGCTTGAGGGCCTGAGCATCGGTATTGGCACAGATGAACTCTACGCCCTCGATATTGCTCTCGACCATGTGATTGACGGCATTGCCACCACCGCCACCAACACCGACCACTTTGATGACCGCACTGCTTGAAGGTGCGTTATCAACCAGTTCGAACATATGCCCCGTCTCCTGGACCGCATGCGGTCCGTGTCAGAAATTTCCTTTGAACCAGCCCTTGATTTTCTCTAGGGCCGGCATCGCTTCCTTGAATCCCCGGGAGACGTCCTCCCTTTTCGGCTGCGCCGAAACGACCCGGCCCTGACCCTGCCTAGCATCACGCATGCCGTAATGTAGCAAACCGACTCCTGTCGAATAAATCGGGTTACGCACCACATCGGCGAGCCCTCGAACGTTTTGAGGGCAAGCGATACGCACAGGCATGTGGAAGATCTCTTCGGCAAGCTCCACCACGCCTTCCATGCGTGATGTGCCGCCTGTCAGCACTACCCCAGCAGCGACCAGGTCTTCGAATCCACTGCGGCGCAACTCTTCTCGGACTAGCGTAAACAGTTCCTCGTAGCGTGGCTCGACCACCTCGGCCAGCGCCTGTCGCGACAGGTCTCGTGCGGGGCGGTCGCCGACGCTCGGCACCTTGATCATCTCATCGCTGGCGGCCAACTGGGTCAGCGCGCAGGCATACTTGACCTTGATGTTCTCGGCATACTGGGTCGGCGTACGCAGGGCCATGGCGATGTCATTGGTAACCTGATCACCGGCAATGGGGATGACCGCCGTATGGCGAATCGCCCCCTCGGTGAAGACCGCTATATCGGTCGTTCCGCCGCCGATATCGACCATGCAGACACCGAGTTCCCGCTCATCTTCGGTGAGCACCGCATGGCTTGATGCCAGTTGCTCAAGGATGATCGCATCGACTTCGAGACCGCAGCGCCGCACGCATTTCTCGATGTTCTGCACGGCATTGAGCGCCGCCGTTACCAGATGCACCCGTGCCTCGAGGCGCACACCCGACATCCCCAGCGGCTCGCGAATGCCTTCCTGGGTATCGATGGCAAACTCCTGAGGCAACACGTGCAGCACACGCTGGCCCTCAGATATCGCTCTCGCTCGCGCCGAATCAATCACGCGCTCGATGTCGGAATAGGACACTTCGCGATCCTTGATGGCGACTACGCCATCGGAATTCATCGAACTGATATGACTACCGGCAATCCCGACATAGACCGAATGAATGTCGCAGCCGGCCATCAACTCGGCTTCCTCGACGGCTCGCTGAATCGATTGAACGGTCGATTCGATATTGATCACCACACCCTTCTTCATCCCCCGGGAGGGATGCGACCCGATGCCGGCAATTTCGATGCCGCCATCGTCGCTGGGCTGACCGACGATCGCCACCACCTTGGATGTTCCGATATCCAGCCCGACTACCATATTAGAAGCGTTGGAATGTCCTGCCATGGGTCGGGAATACTCCTAGAAACTGTCCGGATGATCATCCGTGAATCCGCAAAAAAGTTGCATTGAGGCAATTATAGGAACAACTACCCTACTTTCACCACCCCAGCATAAAAACCTGCCACACAATAAGCGGTTTTTTCACGGAAAGAAACACCTTGAACTCCCACCTGGCGGGAGCTGCACCGAAAAAAGGTGTCCGTCCTCATTCAATCTTCACGGCTCGACTGGTGCAGTCTCACCGTGCCAGGCAACCGCCACGCCGTTGGGGTATCGCAGATCGATGTAGCGGATTTGCGACGCCTCGCTTCCCAATTGACGACGCCATGCAGACTCGAGTCGTGCCAGCCGAGCATCCCGATCGCTGCGCCCCAGCATGATCCAGACACCGCTACCGAACTGCATACGCCAGGCCCCTCGAGGCTCAAGGCGCAGCTGACGAATGTCGACGCCCAGCGTCGCGAGCTGTTGCCGCAAACGGTCATAATAAGCCAGTACTTCAGCCCCACTGCCATCCGGCCCAGCCAAGTCGGGCAGCCCCTCAGGGGGGGCCACCGAGCCGAAAGCGAAGGGCTCACCGCGGGAATTGAGCAGTTCATCATCATGCCAGCGTGCCACCGGTTCCTGCTCGAAGAGCTCTAGGGTCAGGGCATCAGGCCACTGACGCGACACCCTCACCTCGTCAAGCCAGCCGATATCACGCACTCGCTGACGCAGATCGCCGAGATCAAGTGCCAGCCACGACTGCCCTTCAACCAGCGGCGCCAGCTGGTCACGCAGATAGTCGGCGTTGACGTGCTCGAGCTCGCCACGAATCGATACTCGCTCAATGGGGCGGTCCAGCCACAGCCACATCACGCGGCCGCCGGCTACCAGCAGCACGATGAACAGGATCAGGCCCAGCCAGGGCCCTCGGGAGCGCTCCATTACCGGTCAGGTCTCCCGCGCAGCGTTGAGGCTGCTTTCGAGAATGCGCAGCACCAGCGAATCGAAGCCGATGCCAGCATGAGCCGCCGCTTGCGGCACCAGGCTATGATCGGTCATGCCCGGCACGGTGTTGACCTCGAGCAGCCAGAAATGCCCGTCGGCGTCACGCATCACATCGACCCGCCCCCAGCCGTCAGCTCCGATAGCCTCGAAGGCGTGACGGCTCAAGTCGCCAAGCGCCGCTTCGTCTTCAGCACCGAGGCCGCACGGCAGATGATACAGGGTCTCGTTGGAAAGATACTTGGCCTCGTAGTCATAGAAGCCGCTAGGGACTTCAACCCGGATCGCCGGCAGCACGCTGTCGCCAAGCAGCGACACCGTATATTCGGGGCCCCTGACGAAGCGTTCCGCCATCACGGCGGCATCGAAACGCGAGGCGTCACGATACGCGGCCTCGAGGGCTTCGGGGCTCTCGACGATGGTGATACCCAGAGTCGACCCCTCGTGTACCGGCTTGACGATCAGCGGCAAACCCAGCGTTTCGCAGACGGCCCGCCAGTCAGATGCAGCGTCCAGGTTCAGGCTCTCGGGCGTGGGCAGCCCGGCATTGTGCCAGACGGCCTTGGTGCGCTGCTTGTCCATGCCCAGCGCAGAGGCCAGCACGCCGCTGCCGGTAAAGGGAATTTCGAGCAGCGACAGCGCCCCCTGGAGGGTGCCGTCTTCGCCTACGCCCCCGTGCAGGGCGATGAAGACCCGATCCGGTTCCAGCGCCTGCAGGCCCGGCAGGCCGTTTTCGGCCAGGTCATAGCCAATGGCATCGACGCCGCTACGCTTGAGAGAGGCAAGGATCGCACTGCCGCTGATCAGCGACACCTCGCGCTCGGCGGATGCACCACCATAAACGACGACCACCCGGCCAAAGCGCTCGGCGCCCGTTCCTGGGCTCGTCATCATTGCATCATCCGTCATAGCACCACCTTATCGAGCTCGAGGCGTTGTTCGGCGAGCCCCAGCGCGATGCCGCCGACATCGCCGGCGCCCTGGGTGATCAGGATATCGTCGGGGCGCAGAATGCGCTTGAGCAGGTCGGGGAGTTCCGCCTTGTGTTCGACGAACAGCGGATCGACCCGACCGCGCTGGCGAATCGAACCGGCCAGCGTCTTGCCCTCGGCGCCGGGAATCGGCGTCTCGCCTGCGGCATAGACGTCCAGCAACACCAACGTATCGACCCCCGACAGCACCCGCACGAAGTCCTCGTACAGGTCACGGGTACGCGAATAGCGGTGCGGCTGATAGACCATCACCAGTCGCCGCTCGGGCCAGCCGGCACGAATCGCCCGAATCACCATTTCCACTTCGCGGGGATGGTGGCCGTAGTCATCAACCAGCATGACCTCGCCCTCACCGCTCGGCGCCGGAAAGTTGCCATGCACCTGGAAGCGGCGACCGACGCCAGCAAAGCTGGCCAAGCCGCTGAGGATAGCGGCGTCAGAGACACCGGCATCGCAGGCCACGGCGATCGCCGCCAGGGCATTGAGGGCATTGTGCTCACCTGGCATCGCCAGGCGCACCGCCAGCGGCGACTGACCGTCCGGGCGCAGCGCGGTAAAACGCACTTCACCGGCGTCCTGGACGAACTCGGTGATGCGGTAGTCGGCGTCTTCGCTGAAGCCGTAGGTGACGAACTGGCGATGCACTTGGCTCAACAGCCCCCGCACGTGCTCGTCGTCGATGCACAGCACGGCCAGGCCGTAGAACGGCAGATTGTGCAGGAACTCGACGAAGGTGCCCTTGAGGCGTTCGAAGTCGCCGCCGTAGGTGCTCATGTGGTCGGCGTCGATGTTGGTGACGATGGACACCATCGGCTGCAAATGCAGGAAAGACGCGTCCGATTCGTCGGCCTCGGCGACCAGATAGTCACCTTCGCCGAGACGCGCATTGGTACCGGCACTGGTCAGCTTGCCACCGATCACGAAGGTCGGGTCCAGCCCGCCCTCGGCCAGCAGCGTCGAGGTGATACTGGTGGTGGTGGTCTTGCCATGGGTGCCTGCCACGGCGATGCCGTGGCGAAAGCGCATCAGCTCGGCGAGCATCTCGGCGCGGCGCACCACCGGTACGCGGTGCTCCTGGGCCCAGCGAATCTCCGGATTCGAAGGATCGATGGCCGTGGAGACTACTACCACATCGGCCTGCTCGACGTTCTCGGCGGCATGCCCCAACGCCACGCGGATGCCGCATTGGCGAAGATGGGCGACCACCGGGGATTCCTTCACATCGCTACCGCTGACCTGGTAGCCCTGATTGGCCAGCACCTCGGCGATGCCGCACATGCCGGCGCCACCGATGCCGACAAAATGGATGCGCCGGATGCGCCGCATGCCGGGCCCTCGGACGTCACCGCCAGCCAGCGGGGATTGCTTGCTATCGTTCACTGTCTATCTCCATGCAACCGGCCACCAGGCGATCGACGGCATCCAGCCGAGCGTTGGCTCGGGCGCGGCTCGCCATGGTGGCCAGGGTATCGGGGACCAAGAGCGTCTCGAGCCGCGCGGCGAGCGCGGCCGGCGTGATCTCAGCCTGAGGCATCAGTTCACCGGCGCCGACATCCAGCAGCACCCGGGCATTGGCAGTCTGGTGGTCATCCACCGCATGCGGGAAAGGCACCAGCAGCGCAGGCTTGGCGGCCGCCGCCAGCTCAGCCACGGTCAGGGCGCCTGCACGACATACCACCAGATCGGCCCAGTCATAGGCGGCGGCCATGTCGTCGATAAAGGCACTGACCTCGGCGCTGACGCCCTGGGCGGCATAGCTCTCGCGGGTCGCCGCGTCCTTGTCGCGCCCGGCCTGATGACGAACCTCGGGTCGTTTTTCCGGTGCGAGCTTGGAAAGCGCCGCCGGCAGATGATCGTTGAGCGCCTTGGCACCCAGAGACCCCCCCACTACCAGCAGGCGAAGCGGACGACTGCGCAGCGTGGCCTCATCCCGGGGCGTCTCGCCCAGGGCGGCGATCTCGGGGCGCACCGGGTTGCCGATCACCTCGGCATGGCCTGAAAAGGCGCCCGGGAAGGCGGCATAGACCCGCCGCGCAAGCCGAGAAAGCGCCTTGTTGGTCATGCCGGCCACGGCATTCTGTTCGTGGATCAGCAGCGGACAACGGGTCAGCCAGGCCGCCAGGCCACCCGGGCCACTGGCAAAACCGCCCATTCCCACCACCAGGTCCGGCTTGAAACGGGCGATCACCCCCCGGGCCTGCCAGATGGCTCGGCTCAGCCGCCAGGGGGCCGAAAGCCATCCCGCCGGCCCGTTGCCGCGCAGGCCGGCAATGTCGATGTGGTGAAGCGTAATATCGGCCTCGGGCACTAGGCGATTCTCGATGCCCCGCGGGCTGCCGAGCCACTCGACGCGCACGCCACGGGCCTCGAGGCCGCGAGCCAGCGACAGCGCCGGGATCACATGCCCGCCGGTGCCGCCGGCCATGATCAGCACCCGCTCAAGTCTTGGTTCGTTCACGCGCGCTCTCCCTGCGGGTCGGTGTCTGGTTAGGCTGGGCCTTGCCCGGCGAGGGCTTGGGAGCCGTCGGGCGAGCCCGACGCACGGCCTGTCGAGTCTCGATATCGACCCTCAGCAGCAGCGCCACCATGACGGCGCTGATCACCAGGCTCGAGCCGCCGTAGCTCAGAAGCGGCAGGGTCAGGCCCTTGGTCGGCAGCATGCCGGTACTCACCGCGATGTTAATGAAAGCCTGAGCGCCGATGATCAGAGCAATACCGTAGCTGAGGTAGGCAGCGAACGGCAATTTGGCCAGCTCCGCGCGCCGACCCACCGCCAGCGCCCGAATGACCAGCAGGGCAAAGAGCCCGACCACCGTTATGGCGCCTACCAGACCGAGCTCTTCGGCAATGACCGCGAAGACGAAATCGGTATGTGCCTCAGGCAGGTAGAAAAGCTTCTGCACGCTGTTACCCAGCCCCAGACCGAACCAGTGGCCGCGGCCATAGGCAATCAACGCCTGGGTCAACTGATAGCCGCTGGCGAACTGATCCGCCCAGGGGTCTGAGAAACTGGTCAGCCTCGCCATGCGATAAGGTTCGGCGATCGCCAGCAGAAGTCCAAGAGCCGCCAACAGCACCAACAGCAGCAAGAAGCGCCACATCGGCGCCCCTGCCATCAGCAGCATGCCCATCACGCAGCCGGTTATCACCACCACCGAGCCATAGTCGGGCTCGAGAATCAGCAGGAAGGCGACCACCCCCGTCACCAGCAACGGCCGCAGGAAGGCGCCCCAGGTCTTGCGCACCGCCGGCAGGTAACGCTCGAGATAGCCGGCCATGTAGGCGATCATGCACAGCTTGGCGATCTCGGAGGGCTGCAAATTTACGGGTAGGCCGGGAACCGACAGCCAGCGGGTACTGCCGTTGACCTCGCGGCCGACGACCAGCACCACCAGCAGCAGGAAGATGGCGACGCCAAGCAGAAACTGGCCATTGACCCGCCACCAGCCAAGCGGCACCCACAGCACCGCATAGCCGACCGCAATCGCCACCAGCACGAAGAGGCCATGGCGAATACTGAAGTAGAAGGGATTGCCGGTAAGTCCCGATGCGACTTCGCTGGAAGCCGAGGTGACCATCACCCAACCCACCAGCATCAGCGCAAGAGCCGACAGCAGCAACCAGCCATCGAAGGGCTGATGCGCGGTGGACAACCGTTCGCGTAGCCCTTTCATGTGCCCTCTCCCAGCGTCTTGAGTACCCAGTCACGAAAGGCGTCCCCGCGAGCCATATAGTTGGGGAACTGATCGAGGCTCGCACAGGCCGGTGAGAGCAGCACCGCATCCCCGGGCCGAGCAATGGCATGCGCCCGCACCAGTGCTGATACCAGATCATCGACCCGGGTTACGGTCACACCCTCTTCCAAGGCCGCGGCCAGACGCTCGGCATCGGCACCGAATACCACCACCTCACGGGCATAACGCGCCAGCGGCGCGGCCAGCGGAGCAAAATCAGCTCCCTTGCCCACGCCGCCGGCCAACAGCACCAGGCGGCCGTCAAGTGTCGGCCCCAGGCCTTCGATGGCGGCCAGAGTGGCGCCGACGTTGGTGCCCTTGGAATCGTTGATCCAGGCGATGTCGTTGACCTTGGCCACCAGCTCGCCACGGTGGGCAAGCCCGGCAAAACGCTCTAGCACCGTCCGCATGGCGGCAAGCGGCAGCCCCAGGCGACGCCCCATGGCCATCGCGGCCAGGGCATTGGCCTGGTTGTGACGCCCGGGCAAGCGCACCGCAGCAGCCGGCATCAGCGGGGTGTCGCCGTGCATCAGCCAGGGCACCGTGCCCTGGCCGTCGTCATGCGCCGCAATCCCCCAGTCATCATCGGCTGGCGCCTCGGTAGTGAAACGATCCAGCGCCGGTAGCGGCGAAGTCGGCCAGGTCATGGGGTCATCGGCGTTGACGACGCCATGAGCCGCTCCGCGGAAGATACCGAGCTTGGCGGCACGATAGCCCGCCAGGTCGCCATGGCGATCCAGGTGGTCTTCGCAGAGGTTGAGAAAGGCCACCGTCTCGGCGCCGAGCCAAGGCGTGGTCTCGAGCTGGAAGCTGGACAGCTCCAGCACGTAGAGCTCGGCATCGGGCATCTCTGCCAGCAGCTCCAGCGCCGGCGTTCCCAGGTTGCCGCCCACCGCGACGCGCCGGCCGGCCTCACGGGCCATATCGCCGAGCAGGGTGGTCACGGTGGACTTGGCGTTGGCGCCGGTAATGGCGGCGATGGGGGCGCGGGCCGCGCGCACGAAGAGCGCGATTTCGCCGATCAGCCGCGGCCGGCCTTCGCCGTCGAGGGCCTCCAACGCCGGCAAGCCAGGCGTCCTGGGGTCGACCCCGGGGCTCAGCACCACCTCCTTGGCCGCCGACATGTCTAGCTCGTCAAGCGGCCCACAGTGGATAGCCACACCCGGATGCTCCGCTTGTACGTCCTCGAGACCCGGCGGTAGCGTGCGGGTATCGGCGATCATGAAGGGAGTACCCAGACGCGACAGGTGTCGCGCAATGGCGCGGCCCGAGACGCCGAGCCCCACCACCAGGGTCATCCCCTTGGGGACCACAGCCATCAGCGCACCTTCAGGGTCGCGAGTCCCAGCAGCACCAGCACCACGGTGATGATCCAGAAACGCACGATCACCCGCGGCTCGGGCCAACCCTTGAGCTCGAAGTGGTGGTGCAGCGGCGCCATGCGGAAGATGCGCCGTCCGGTGAGCTTGTAGGAGCCGACCTGCAGAATCACCGACACCGTCTCCATGACGAAGACCCCGCCCATGATGAACAGCACGATTTCCTGGCGCACGATCACCGCCACGACACCAAGGGCAGCGCCAAGCGCCAGTGCACCCACGTCACCCATGAAGACCTGGGCCGGATAGGTGTTGAACCACAGGAAACCGAGGCCGGCACCGGCGATGGTGCCGCAGAACACGGCGAGCTCACCGGCGCCGGGAATCAGCGGGATATGCAGGTAGGTGGCGAAGACGGTGTTGCCGCTGGCGTAGGCAAACACGGAGAGGCCCATGGCCACCAGCACGGTGGGCATGATCGCCAGGCCGTCCAGACCGTCGGTGAGGTTGACGGCATTGGAGCTGCCGACGATCACCAGATAGGTCAGCACCACGAAGAACAGGCCCAGCGGCACCACCACATCCTTGAACAACGGCACGATCAAACTGGTTTCAACCGGGCTTGCCGCCGTCAGATAGAGAAGCACTGCGGCGCCCAGGCCGATCACCGACTGCCAGAAGTACTTCCAGCGGGCCGGCAGACCACGGGGGTTCTTCTCGACCACCTTGCGGAAGTCATCGACCCAGCCGATGGCGCCGAAGCCCAGGGTGACGCCGAGCACGATCCAGACATAGTGGTTGGTCAAATCGCCCCACAGGAGGGTGCTGACGGCCATCGCCATCAGAATCATCGCCCCGCCCATGGTGGGCGTACCGGCCTTGGAAAGGTGTGACTGGGGGCCGTCATCGCGCACGGCCTGACCGATCTGGCGCTCGACCAGACGACGGATCATCATCGGCCCCAGCCAAAGGCAAAGCAGCAGGGCCGTCAAGGTCCCCAGGATCATGCGCAGGGTCAGGTAGCTGAAGACGTTGAAGGCGTTATTGTAGTGCGCCAGTAGCTCGGCGAGAAAAAGCAGCATGGGTCGCGTTCACCTTGATGCATCCAGGCGCAGCTCGGCAATCAGGCGTTCCATGCCGGCGCTGCGCGAGCCCTTGACCAATACGCTGGCCCCGGGCGGAAGATGGTTGTGGGCATGGCGTGCAAGCGCCTGCCAATCGTTGAAATGACACCCGCCTTCACCGAAGGCCTGGCTAGCCGGCTCGGCCGGCGCGCCCAGAGTGCCGAGGAAATCGATCCCTCGTTCCCGCGCATGGCGCCCGACCTCGGCATGCAGCCGCTCGGACGCCGCTCCCAGTTCGCCCATGGCCCCCAGCAGACACCAGCGGGGGCCAGGTAGCTCGGCCAGCAGGTCTATCGCCGCCTTCACCGCACCGGGGTTGGCATTATACGTATCGTCGAGCAAACGTGAATCGCGGATTCCCGGCACCGCCATCAGGCGGCCGGACATCGGCGCCGCTGCCGACAGGCCCGCCATCAGCGAGGCCTCATCGAGGCCCATGGCAACAGCGGCCGCAGCGGCGGCCAGGGCGTTGGCCACATTGTGACGGCCAAGCAAGCCAAGCTGCACGCGACCCAGCGAGCGCTCGTCGACGAGAAGCGTGAACGCATAACGGCCCTCGTCGTCGCAGACCAGATCGGCTGCCCGCACGCGGGCACCTTCTCTAAAGCCGAAGTCCAGCACCTCGCGGGGCTCGGCCAGGCGCCGCCACAGCGGATAGAAAACATCGTCACGGTTAAGCACTGCCACCCCGTCGGCACCGAGGCCGGCGAGGATTTCGGCTTTGGCCTGGGCGATGCGCCCCATGCCGCCAAACTCGCCGACATGCGCGCCGGTGACGTTGGTAATCACCGCCACCTGAGGGGCGGCCAAGAGCGTTGTCCAGGCGATCTCACCGAGATGATTGGCGCCGAGTTCAAGCACGGCGTGCCGATGCTCGGGGGCGAGGCCCAGCAGGGTCAGCGGTGCGCCGATGTCATTATTGAGGTTGCCGCGGGTCGCGAGTCCCTCGCCGCCTGCCGCGAGCAGCGTGGCAAGCAGCTCCTTGACCGTGGTCTTGCCGCTGTTACCGGTGACGGCCACCAAGGGGCCGCCCCAGGCCTGGCGGCGGGCCTTGGCCAGCACGCCCAGCGCCAGCCGGGTATCGGCAACCACGAGTTGGGGCAGCGGGTCCTCTACCGGTCGTGAGACTACCGCGGCGAGCGCCCCGGCTTCCCGCGCCTTAGCGAGGTAATCGTGAGCGTCAAAGCGCTCGCCGATCAGCGCCACCAGCACTTGGCCGGGCGCCAGCGCCCGCGTATCGGTGGTGATGCCCGCGACCGGCGATGACGGCTCGACCGGACAGGGCGTGTCCAGCAGCTCGGCCAGCTCCCCCAGGGTCTCAAGGCCCGCGCCGCTCATGAACGCGACTCCGGCCCAGCGTCACCGGGCAAGGACGCGAGGTCATCCAAGGCCTGGGTGATCTCTTCGGCATCGGAAAAGTCATGACGCACGCCGCCAATCTCCTGATACGTCTCGTGGCCCTTGCCCGCGACCAGTACTACATCGTTCGGTCCGGCGGCTTCGAGGCAGGCCCGAATCGCCGCGCGACGTCCCTCGATGCACCGGGCCACGTCCCGCTGGGCCGGTTCCAGCCCCTCGAGGATCTGGCCTCGAATCGCCGCCGCATCCTCGCCCCGCGGGTTGTCGTCGGTAATCACCAGCCGGTCAGCATGGGAAGCGGCCGCACGGGCCATCAGCGGTCGCTTGCCGCGATCGCGATCACCACCGCAGCCGAACAGGCACCACAGTTGGCCGGACTTGCCCAGGTGCGCCCGCAGCGCGGCCAGGGCATTGTCCAGCGCATCCGGCGTATGGGCGTAATCGACCACCACTGACGGCTGGCCGGGCCGGAAGAGCGGCTGCATGCGCCCCGGCACCGGGGCCAGCTGCCCCGCGGCCACGCTGATATCCTCAAGGGATTCCCCGAGGCCGTAGAGTGTGGCCATCGCCAGCAGGACGTTGTCCAGGTTGAAACGTCCCATCAGTGACAGCGCCAGCGCGAACTCTCCATCGGGACTGGCGATCAGTGCTCGCTGGCCGTCGGGGCACGGCTCCCAATCGAGCACTCTGAAGGTGGTGGCTTCGTCCTCGCCGGTGGCCAGCACCCGGACGCCCTTGGGCAGACCGGCCAACATCAGCCTCGCCAGCGAATCATCGCCATTGACCACGGCCAGCTCGAGCTCGGAGCGCTTGAAGAGCTTCGCCTTGGCGGCGGCATAGTCGGCCATGCCGCTGTGGTAATCCAGATGATCGCGGGTCAGGTTGGTGAACACCGCGGCCTGCACCCTGCAACCCTCGAGGCGCTGCTGATCGAGGGCGTGAGACGACACCTCCATGGCCACGCGATTAAGGCCCTGGGCGGCCATCTCAGCGAGGCTTTCCTGCAGCGCCAGGGGGCCCGGCGTGGTCAGGCCGCTATCCACCAACGCCCCCGGGCGCCCGCTACCCAGCGTGCCGATCAGTCCGCAGGGACGACCCACGGCCTCACTCAGGGCAGCGATGTAGTGCGTTACCGAACTCTTGCCGTTGGTGCCGGTGACGCCGATCAGCTGCTGGTGCTCCGGCACCTGAAACAGTGCCCGGCCGAGCTCACCTACGCAGTAACTGAGGCCGGTCAGCATCAGCACCCGTGGATCATCGGCTTCCTCATAGGGAGGCGTCTCGGCATCGAAATGGCAAAGCACCAGCGCGGCGCCGGCCTCCAGCGCCTGGGTCAGATAGTCACGGCCATCGACATGCACGCCGGGCAGCGCGATGAAGACATCGCCCGGGATCACATGCCGGCTGTCCTGGATCAACCGGCGCGGCCCCTCGGGCTGGGCGGGAAGCGCAGCGGTGATGCCGGGCCAGAAGGCCTCAAGGCTGGCGAGGAGTCGCGAGTTGTCAACCTGCATGCGTGTCTCCTGGAATCAAGGGGCGTCGGCGGACGAAGGAGTATCTTGGAGAGTATCTTGGTCGGGCGGCACATCGAGCAGGCGCAAGGCGTTGCCGACGACGGTCGAGAACACCGGCGCCGCGACCAGGCCGCCATAGTAGTCTCCCCCACGGGGATGGTCGATCATCACGACCGTGACGAGTCGCGGATCGGAGGCCGGGGCGATGCCGACGAAGAGGCCGCGGTAGGCGTCCTCTTCGTAGCCGCCTCCGGACGCCTTGTGCACGGTACCGGTCTTGCCGGCCACCCGGTAGCCAGGCACAACGCCACGGTGCGCGCCGGTGTCAGGCTGCACCACCTGCTCCATCATGCCAAGCAGTTCATCGGCGACCCGCGGCTCAATGACGACAGACCCCTCGGGCGGCTCATCGCGCTTGAGAAGCGAAGGAGGCAAGCGGCGCCCATGGTTGGCAATCGCCGTATAGGCGCTGGCCAACTGCAGGGCCGACACTGACAGGCCGTAGCCGTAGGCCAGGCTGGCACGCTGGCTGTCGGCCAAACGCACCGGGGCCGGCAGGGTGCCGTCGGCTTCCCCCGGGAAGCCCGTGCCCGGCGACTGGCCGAGCCCGAGGCGGCGGTAGGTATCGACCACTGCCGTATCGGGCAGGTCGAGGGCAATGCGGCTCATGCCGATGTTCGAGGACTTCCTGAGAATTCCGCCCAGGGTCAGCTTGCCGTAGTTGCGAAAGTCGCGGATGGTGAAGCGGTTATCCAGACGCATCCAGCCAGGCGACGTATCGACCACGGTATCGGGCGAATAGCGATCGGTCTCGAGGGCCGCGGACATGGCCAGCGGCTTCATCACCGAGCCTGGCTCGAAGACGTCTACGATGGCCTGGTTGCGCAGGCTGCGGGGATCGAGGCCGGCACGGTTGTTGGGGTTGTAGGACGGCTGGTTGGCCATCGCCAGCACTTCGCCGGTGCGAGCATCCATCATCACCAGGGTGCCGCCGTCGGCGTTACGCTCCTGAACGGCCGCCTTGAGCTCCCGGTAGGCCATGTACTGCAGTCGCTGATCCATCGCCAGGACCAGCTCACCGCCGGGGTCGGCCTCCTTGAGCAGGTGCAGATCACGTACCAGGCGGCCCCGACGATCCTTGAGCACCCGGCGCTTGCCCGGCGTCCCTGACAGATAATTGTTATAGGCAAGCTCCAGCCCCTCCTGCCCACGATCGTCGACGTTGGTCACGCCAAGCAGCTGGGCCGAGGCCTCGCCCGACGGATAGTAGCGACGATATTCGAGCTGGCGATAGATGCCCGGCAGGTTGAGATCGAGAACCTCCTGAGCATCGGCGGGCGTCATCTGACGGCGCAGATACATGAACTCACGCTCGGAATAACGGGCGATACGCGCATTCAGGTCATCCAGGTCGACATCCAGGGCTTTCGCCAGCACCAGACGCTGAATGTCGTCCGGCGGCAACTCCTGAGGATTGGCCCAGAGACTGACCACCGGCGTGGAGATCGCCAACGGCTCGCCGTTGCGGTCGGTGATCATGCCCCGATGAGCGCTGATCGATTCGACGCGCAAGGTGCGGGCATCGCCCTGCCCCTGCAAAAAGGAGCGGTCGATAACGTGCAGGTAGGCGATACGCGCGCCGAGCATGCACAGGGCCAGCAGGATCAGCCCCAGCATCAGCCGGTAGCGAAAAGCGCCCAAGGGAGCGCTGGGAGGCGGGCGACGTGGTGTGGCAGCGCGGCGCTGGGTCGTGCTCATGGGCCGATCACCTCAACCCTCTCGATATCGGGTAGGCGCATCTCCAACCGCTCACTGGCAAGTCGCTCGATACGCGCCGGGCTTGACCAGGCACTCTCCTCGAGCAGCAGCTGCCCCCACTCGGTCTGTAGCTGGTTCTGCTCGCGCTCGAGCTGCTGAAGGCGGGCGTATTGCACCCGGGTCAAATGGCTGGTGGTGGTGACTGCCAAGGCACTCACCAAGGCCGCCACAACCAGCAGCAGTACCAGCAGGAGGCGCAGCTTCGGAAGTTGGCTCGCCTCCAGGCCTGGCATCCAGACTCGTCCCTGGCTCATGTCGCTCCTTTTAGCTGCTGCGTCTCGGCTGCTGCCTCTTGGCGGCTAGCGGATTGCGGGGTGCTGGCTATTTCAGCTTGCGCGCCACTCGCATCACGGCACTGCGCGCACGGGGATTCCCCTCGACTTCGGCGGCATTGGCCCGCCGGGCCTTGCCGACGGCTTCAAGGCGGCGATTGAGCTGATCATCGCGGATCGGCATGCCGCGGGGCAAGTGGGTGTCGCCACGCACATGCTCGCGGATGAAGCGCTTGACGCGCCGATCCTCGAGGGAATGAAAGCTGATGACCACCAGATGCCCGCCCGGCGCCAGGGCCTCCAGTGCGGCGTCGAGCGCGGCATCGAGTTGTTCGAGCTCCCCGTTGACATGGATGCGCAATGCCTGGAAGGCACGCGTCGCCGGATGCTTGCCCTTTTCCCAGGCGGGGTGCGCCGTCTTGATGACTTCCGCCAGATCGCCGGTGCGAGTGAAAGGGCGCTCCTGACGGCGCTCGACGATGGCCCGAGCCAGACGCTTGGCGAAGCGCTCTTCGCCATGGGTCTTGAATACCCAGGCGATGTCCTCGACCTTGGCCCGCGAAAGCCAGTCGGCCGCACTCTCGCCGTGATCGGGGTCCATACGCATGTCCAGCGGACCATCGCGCATGAAACTGAAGCCACGCTCCGGGTCGTCGAGCTGGGGAGAGGACACACCCACATCAAGCAGGATGCCGGATAGCCGGCCGTGCAGATCGTGCGCGGTGGCGATCTCACCGAGCCTTGCGAACTCACCCCGCTCGATGGCAAAGCGGGCATCATCGATGCTGGCCGCTTCCGCCAGCGCCTGAGGATCGCGATCAATGGCCAGCAGACGTCCTTCTGGCGCCAGGCGCGAGAGGATCAGGCGGGAGTGCCCGCCGCGTCCGAAGGTGCCGTCGAGATAGGCACCGGCGGGGTCGACGAGCAGGGCATCGACCGCCCCGTCGAGCAGCACGCTTTCATGGAGAAAGGAAGACGGGGCCGCGGCGTTCTCAGGTGAGGTCATGCAGGTCTCGATACGAACATAAACACCGGCCGACCATCTCATGGCCAGCCGGTGATGGGGAATGGAAGGGAGTCGGCCGATAAGCCGGGTTCTGTCGTGGACAGTCATTCCTCTAGGAAAGGCGTCGCCACCTTTCTCAAGCAACCTACCCGAACCCAGCGCGGGCCACGCCAATGGGTTCCTATTTGGTCTTGCTCCGAGTGGGGTTTACCATGCCACGCTCTGTTGCCAGGCGCGCGGTGCGCTCTTACCGCACCCTTTCACCCTTACCGGCCTCCCGAAGGAGACGTAGGCGGTCTACTCTCTGCTGCACTGGCCGTCGGCTCACGCCGCCCAGGCGTTACCTGGCACTCTGCCCTATGGAGCCCGGACTTTCCTCCCCCGATGACCTGCTAGAGGCCCTCAGCGGCGACTGTCTGGCTGACTCCCAGCGGCGAAGAATACCAGCGCAGCCATCCCCCCTCAAGCGATGACTGCATGACCGAGCCACGTCACCCGGCCTCGTCCTTGAGCGCCTGGGCACGGGCGTACCAGGCCTTCTTGGCGCCGCCGAGCAAGCGGGTGGTGATCGCCGCCGCCTGCTTGACGCCCACCCCTTCGGCGAGCAGCGCCTTGAGCAGCGTCTCGGCCTCGACCAGCGCCTCATCGTCGTCCGTCTTGGGCGAGGCGCCGGCCACCATCACCACAAATTCGCCCCGCGCCTGATCCGGGTCCTCCTCCATTCGCGACAGTAGCGAGGTAGCATCGCCATCGAGGAAGGTCTCGAAGGTCTTGGTCAGTTCCCGGGCGAGTACCACTCGCCGCGCGCCGAAACTGCCGGCGATGTCCTCGAGAGTATCGCGAATACGGTGAGGGGATTCGTAGAAGATCAGGGTTTCTTCCCGCTCAACCAGCGCCGAAAGGCGGCCGCGGCGGCCGCTGCCCTTGGCCGGCAAAAAGCCTTGAAAGAGGAAACGGTCGGTAGGCAGCCCCGCCGCAGAGAGTGCCGCGACGAAAGCACAGGCCCCAGGAATCGGCACCACTCGATAGCCGCTGGCACGCAGCTCGCGGACCAGCAAGAAGCCGGGATCACAGATCAGCGGCGTGCCGGCATCGCTGATCAAGGCCACATCCTCGCCGGCGGCAAGCCGCGCCTTGAGCTGCGCGACGCGCCCGCTTTCATTGTGCTCGTGCAGCGAGAGCATTGGCCGCTCAAGGCCCAGATGGCGCAGCAGGCGCGCACTGTGGCGGGTATCCTCGGCGGCAATCACAGCGACATCAGCCAGCACCTGACGGGCCCTGGGCGACAGATCGTCGAGATTCCCAATCGGCGTGGCGACCACGTACAATGCTCCAATATCTGAAACTGTCATTACGATTCCGAAAGCGGGTTATCTAAGGAAGGGATTCATGAACACATCGTCACGCGGCTTGCTGGCTGCGGCGCTGCTTGCACTGATGGTCAGCGGCTGCGCCGCGCCCAGTCTGATGTCGACCGAGCGTTCGCCGGAGGCCTTGCTCAGCCAGGCCGAGCAGCAGGCCCCCGGCCAGGCAGCCGACAGCCGCCTCGAGGCGGCCACCATCCTAGCACGCCGTGGCGAGGCGGCTAAGGCCAAGGAGATCGCTACCCAGCTCGACGACACCGCCCTCAGCGCCGAGCGTCGCCAGGAATGGGCGCTGCTGCTGTCGCGCCTGGGGTTAGAGGCCGAAGACGGCTGGAGCGTGATTCAGGCCACCGACCTGCTTGAAGCCGGCGCGCAATTGGACCAGGACGCCGCCAATAACCTGCGCTACCGCCGCGGCCTGGCGCTGGGCATGCTCGACGAACCGCTGGCCGCGACCCAGGCCATGCTGAAGGCCCAGGCAGCCACCGGCAGCGATGTCCCCAACGACGCTATCTGGAAGCAGCTAAACCGTCTCTCGGCACAGGATCTGATGACACTGCGCAGCAACGCCGATGAGCTGACGCAGGGCTGGCTGTCGCTGCTCGAGCTGCAACGCCAGAGCGGTGGCGATATTGATAAACTGCTCGTCCAACTGTCGAACTGGCGCGACGCCAACCGCAATCATCCGGCTGCCCGCAAGCCGCCCGCCGAGCTGCTGGCCCTGCGCGATCTGCGCGGCACTCGGGTCGAGCGCATCGCCATCCTGCTGCCCGAGTCGGGCCCGCTGGCCTCCGTCGCCGGGCGCATCCGCCGCGGCATCGAGACCCGCCACGAACAGGCCGGCCAACAGGGCGCTTTCACCCCCAAGCTGGATTTCATCGACTCGAGCCAACAGGATCTGAACACCCTGTATGCCGAAGCCACCATGCGTGGCGCCCAAGTCGTGATCGGCCCTCTGGCCAAGAGCAAGGTCGAAGAGCTGGAAAAGCGCCAGCGACTGCCGCTGCCGACACTCGCCCTGAACTACGGCACTGCCGAGCGCAACGCCGCCGAAAACCTCTTCCAATACGGCCTTTCCGTCGAGGATGAGGCACGCCAGGTGGCCATCCGCGCTGCTCGCGACGGCCACCGTCGCGCGGCGGCCATGGTGCCCAACAATGACTGGGGGCGTCGAGTCGGCACAGCCTTCCGTGAGACCTGGGAAGACCAGGGCGGCGACATCGGACACTTGATGCACTACGACCCAGAAGCCCTGGTCAATAACAGCGTCAAGCGTCTGCTCAGCCTGAGTGGACCGGTAGACATGATGTTTCTGCTCGGACTGCCAAGCTACGCTCGCCAGATCCCACCCACGCTCGACTACCAGAAGCAGCCGGACCTGCCGGTCTACGCGACATCTCAGGCCTACGAGGGGCGGCCTCAGCCGCGATCCGATAGCGACCTGAACGGCGTGCGTTTCGTCGAGATCCCCTGGCTGATTCCCGATGCGGCCGTTGGCGGCGTCGAGGCACTACCTTTCTATGCAAGCTATCGCACCCTGTCCGCAGAAGCCGACGACCCCGCGCTGCTCAAGCTGATGGCCATGGGCGTCGACGCCTATGAACTCGGCGTGCGTCTCCCCCAGTTCCAGGCCATTAGCGGCAGCGAGCTGTTCGGCGCTACCGGTACCTTGCGCGCCGCCAATGATGGCCGCATCCAGCGTCAGCTGCCTTGGGCGGAGTTCATCGACGGCTTGCCACAGCCGCCCCTGGAAGCCGAAGGCGAACGAATGATCGACACCGATACCGATACCGATTCGGGCAATCGCCGGCCGGCCGGTCAGACAGACGGCAGAGGCAATACCGGCGCCAGCGATGGCGAGCTTGACAACAGTGGGTTAGGCAATGGTGACCTGAGCAATGGCGAGCTCCGCTGACGCAAGGGCGCGCGGCGCTGCCATCGAGGCCCTGGCCAACGATTGGCTCGCCGCCCGCGGCCTCACCCCGGTCGCACGAAACCAGCACGCCAAGGGCGGCGAGTTGGACCTGGTGATGCGCGAGGGCGAGACCCTGGTGTTCGTCGAGGTTCGTCATCGTCGCGACAGCCGTCACGGTCACCCACTGGAGACGGTGACGACCAGCAAGCAGCGTCGCCTAATCAAGGCGGCGCGTTTTTATCTCGCCCGCAACGGGCTATCATGTCCCTGCCGCTTCGATGTGGTCGCCGTCACCGGCAGCGCCCCCGACCTGGAGTTTCTCTGGGTCAAGGGCGCCTTCGAAGCGTTCTGATCGCTACAGGACCAGGAAGCCAAGATGGATTTCCAATCACGAATTCTCGGACACTTCAACGCCAGCATCGACACCAAGACCTACGCCAGTGAAGTGTTACCGCCCTTCATCGAGGTCGCCAGCCAGATGATGGTTCAGTGCCTGGTGAGCGAAGGCAAGATTCTGGCCTGCGGCAACGGCGGCAGCGCCGGTGATAGCCAGCACTTCTCCTCCGAACTGCTCAACCGCTTCGAACGTGAACGCCCGAGTCTGCCGGCTCTGGCACTGACGACCGACACCTCGACCCTGACCTCCATTGCCAACGACTACAGCTACAACGAGGTCTATTCAAAGCAGATTCGCGCCCTCGGCCAGCCCGGCGACGTGCTGCTGGCCATCTCCACCAGTGGCAACTCGGCCAACGTGGTCCAGGCCATCCAGGCCGCCCATGACCGGGACATGACCGTGGTCGCCCTGACTGGCCGCGACGGCGGCGACATGGCATCGCTACTGGGTCAGGAGGACTGTGAAATCCGCGTGCCCGCCACCTCTACTGCGCGCATTCAGGAAGTACACCTCTTGGTCATCCACTGTCTGTGTGATTTGATCGACGAACAACTCTTCGGCCCAAGCGAGTGATCCCCATGCGTAACGCGATTATCCCCACTCTTGTTCTTGCCCTGACCCTAGGCCTTGGCGGCTGCACCACCATTGCCAACGTGGCCAACGATGGCCCGATTGGCGAGAACTATGGCGAACGCACCCTGGGCAGCAAGGTCGAGGACGAGAGCATCCAGACCAAGGTCAGTGTCAACCTGGGCAAGACCGACGCCCGACTGGCCGATGCCCGCATCAACGTCGACGTCTTCAATGGCGTGGTACTGCTGACCGGCCAGGTGCCGAGCGATGAGCTCAAGAATAAGGCCACCAGCGTCGCCGAACAGGTGCGCAACGTGCGCCAGGTACACAACCAATTGGCGATTGCCGCCAACCTGCCGATGAGCCAACGCCTGTCCGACGGCTGGCTGTCCACCCGCCTCAAGACTAACCTGGCGACCAACGAGAACATCGACGCGAGCCGCGTCAATATCGTGGTGGAAAACGCAAGCGTCTATCTGATGGGCTTGGTGACCCGCGCCGAAAGCGAGCGCATCGTTTCCGCCGTATCCTCTGCGGGAGGCGTGCAACGGATCGTCAAGGTCTTCGAATACCTCGACTGACCCGCACTCTGCAGAGCATCATGACGCAAACACAAAACGGCAGGCCCTCGGGCCTGCCGTTTTGTGTTCAAGGGCTTTTTTAATCAAGAGAC
The DNA here is from genome assembly GCF_030553075.1 of Halomonas sp. I5-271120. Lineage (NCBI taxonomy): Bacteria > Pseudomonadati > Pseudomonadota > Gammaproteobacteria > Oceanospirillales > Halomonadaceae > Halomonas > Halomonas sp. I5-271120. Next base: position 2,818,100 of record NZ_CP130701.1, on the reverse strand, counting down.
CTACTTTAGAGACTTACTTAAGAGACCTACTTTAGAGAAAGTCTCCGCCCTCTCAGGGAAAAAGTATCAGCTGAGTCTACTTGATGACGCGCAGCGATGGCCGACCCTTGGGCGGCGTCTTGGGCGCGCCCTCGTCGCCACTGCTGGTTTCGTCTCCAGTATCCTCGACGCTCGACAGTGACGGGCGCTCGTCGGATGCCGCTTCACCAGTCTCGGCGTCAGTCTCTTCCGCCTCATGTCCCGGCATGACCGGCTCGTGACCGAACACCATGCCCACGCCGTTTTCACGGGCATAGAGCGCGATCAAGGCATCGATCGGCACCATCACCCGCATTGGCTTGCCGCCAAAGCGAGCGCTGAAGCTGATCGCATCGTTTTCCATGAACAGTTCTTCAACGGCCTGCGGCGCGATATTCAGCACGATCTGACCGTTCTGCACGAACTGTTCCGGCACCTCGACGCCAGGCTGTTTGGCATCGACGACGACATGAGGCGTCTGATCGTTGTCCAGAAGCCATTGATACAGAGCCCTAGCGAGATAGGGGCGACTCGATAGCATCTCGGGCCTCCATTGTCTGTGGTCCGGGCCCTATGGCCCGGTCCGTGGTATATCAGGTACGCATCTCGCGCTCGGCTTCCGACAGCGAGGCCTTGAAGGACTCACGCTCGAAAGTGCGCTCCATATAATTCATCAGCGGCTTGACCTGTTTCTCAGGAAGCTCGATCCCCAGTACCGGCAGTCGCCAAAGAAGCGGCGCCAGACAGCAATCCACCAGCGAGAATTCCTCGCTCATGAAGAACGGCATGTCCTCAAAGATCGGCGAGATGCCGATCAGGCTCTCACGCAGTTCCTTTCGCGCCTTCTCGGCATCCTTCTTGCTGCCCTGCTGGATCTGTTCGATCAGCGGGCACCACTCCCGCTCGATGCGATGCATCCACAGGCGGCTCTGCGCCCGGGCTACCGGATAGACAGGCAGCAGCGGAGGATGCGGAAACCGCTCATCCAGATACTCCATCATCACCTTGGACTCATAGAGCACCAGATCACGATCCAATAGCGTCGGCACGCTATTGTACGGATTGAGATCCGCCAGCTCTTCGGGATGACTGTCTTCCTTGACTTCCAGGATGTCGACGGCAACCCCTTTTTCTGCCAGCACGATTCTCACGCGATGACTGAAGTGATCATCGCTACCGGAGTAGAAGGTCATCGACGACCGCTTGGCCACAACACCCATTTAACATTCCTCGCAACAGTTCGAGCCTGGATGATAACACGTTGACCGCGCTTCCAGGCGCCGAGACCCGCGATACGGGTCATGGAAAATAGACAAGGGCGCATGCCCAACGGCCATGCGCCCCCATGCCACCACTGAGTCGTCTCAGTGGATGTCGCGCCAGTACTCTCGCTTGAGCAGATAGGCGATGACGCCGAAGATAAAGATAAAAATCAACACCTTGGGCCCCAGCGCCTGGGCCTGAAGCTTGGAGGGCTCACCGACGTAGGCCAGGAAGTTGGTCAGATCATAAACCGCCCGATCAAACGCCTCCGGCTCCAGCTTACCCGCCTGGGTCACCTTGAGCACATCGCAGGACTGATACTTGCCCGTCAGCGGGTCAGGCTCATGCCCGGGCACCGGCCGATCAGTCTCGGCACAGACCATCTCCTGCACGCCCTGCAGCGGCTCCAGCGCATTGGGCATACCTACCAGCGGGAACACCGTATTATTCACACCCAGCGGGCGCTCCGGGTCCTTGTAGAAGCTGCGCAGATAGGTATAGATCCAGTCCGTGCCGCGCAGACGCGCCTCGAGGGTCAGGTCCGGCGGCGCGGCGCCGAACCAGGAGGTGGCGTCGCCCTTCTGCATGGCATTGCGCATCTGGTCATTGAATGCCAGGTCCTCGGAAAAGATCAGCTTCTGCTCGACTAGATCCTGAGGGATGCCCAGGTCCTCGGCTGCCCGGGAATAGCGCTGATACTGCAGAGAGTGACAGCCCATGCAGTAGTTGGTAAATAGCTTCATGCCATTCTGCAGCGACGCCCTGTCGGACAGATCCGGGGTCATCTCGTCGAAATGGACTGCCTGACCGCCCGCAGCAAACCCGGTCATCGGCATCAGCGCCACGAGCAAGGCGACGAGCAAGGCAAACATGTGCTTTTTCATTAGCCAGTCACCCTTTCCGGTACGGGCTTGGTGGTCTCCAGCCGCGTGTAGATCGGCATCAGCAGGAAGAAGGCGAAATACACCGCCGTGCAGACCTGAGCCACCAGGGTCCTCCCCGGCGTCGACGGCAGCACGCCAATCACACCGAGCACCACGAAACTGATCGCAAACAGCGCCAGCATGATCTTCGACAGCCAACCCTTGTAGCGCATGGAAAGTACGGGGCTCTTGTCCAGCCAGGGCAGTACGAAGAGGATCGCGATCGCGCTCCCCATGACCATCACCCCCAGGAACTTGGAGTCCAGGCCGAACAGCGAGAAGGTGATGGCGCGCAGCATCGCGTAGAAAGGCGTGAAGTACCAAACCGGCGCGATATGGTTGGGTGTCTTCAACGGGTCGGAGGGCTCGAAATTGGGCTGCTCCAGGAAGTACCCACCCCCTTCCGGGAAATAGAAGATCACCACACAGAACACAAACAGGAATACCGCCACCCCCACCAAATCCTTGACCGTGTAGTAGGGATGGAACGGAATACCGTCCAGCGGCTTGCCGGACTCATCCTTCTTGGCCTTGATGTCGACGCCGTCCGGATTGTTGGAGCCAACCTCGTGGAGCGCCAGTATGTGCAGCACCACCAGACCGAGGATCACGATCGGCAGGGCCACTACATGCAGCGCAAAGAAGCGATTCAGGGTGATCCCGGAGATCAGGAAATCACCGCGAATCCACTGCGTCAGGTCCGCCCCCACCACCGGGATGGCCGAGAAAAGCGAGATAATGACCTGAGCCCCCCAGTAGGACATCTGCCCCCAAGGCAGCAGATACCCCATGAAGGCTTCGGCCATCAGCGCCAGATAGATGGTCATGCCAAAGATCCACACCAGCTCCCGAGGCGCCTTGTAGGAGCCATAGAGCAGCGCGCGGAACATGTGCAGGTAGATCACCACGAAGAATGCCGTGGCCCCGGTGGAGTGCATATAGCGAATCAGCCAGCCGAATTCGACATCTCGCATGATGTACTCAACCGACGCGAAGGCCCCTTCCGCGGAAGGGTTGTAGCTCATGGTCAGCCACACTCCGGTCAGAATCTGGTTGACCAGCACCAGCAGGGCCAGTGAGCCGAAGAAGTACCAAAAATTGAAATTCTTGGGTGCATAGTACTTGGCCAGATGCTCTTCCCACATCTGGGTGGCAGGAAAGCGATCATCGATCCAGCGCATGATGCCGCGTTCTGCCTTGGCGCGATTCGGATTACCCATCAGGCCGCCCCCTTGTCTTCGCCGACAACGATAATGTTGTCATTGTCATAGCGATGCGGTGGCACTTCCAGGTTCAAGGGGGCCGGTACCCCGGTGAACACCCGACCCGCCAGATCGAAGCGCGAGCCATGACAGGGGCAAAAATAGCCACCCGGCCAATCACCGCCTAAATCGGCAGCACCGGGCTCAGGCCTGAAGGTTGGTGAGCAGCCAAGGTGCGTGCAGATGCCCACCAGCACCAGGATCTCGGGCTTGATGGAGCGCAGCTCAGGGTCCACGTAGCTCGGCTGCTGCGGCGCCGAGGACTCGGGGTCCCGCAGGCGGGAAGGATCGATGCTCTTGATCTGTTCGATCATGGTGTCGTCGCGCCGCACTACCCAGACGGGCTTGCCACGCCACGCGACGGTCATCTGCTGGCCGGATTCGAGCTTGGATACATCCGCTTCCACCGGAGCCCCTGCCGCACGCGCCTTGGCACTGGGCTGCCAGGAGGCAACGAAAGGGACCGCGACTCCCACCGCGCCCACCGCCCCGACGACGGTCGTAGCACCGACGAGAAAGCGACGCCGCCCTTTGTTCACGCCCTTATCCGCCATCTTGTCATGCCCCCTATCCAATCACCCGCTGCCTAACCGCGCCAGACACTGTCGCGACCTACGGATAAGATGATCTTCATGTTAGGAAACCGCCTGAACTAAAACAAGCGAAAGCCTTGCCACATGACGCAGCATAGCTGACTCAAATCATTGAACGGGCATAAAAAAACGCCCGGCCCCCAACGGGGACCGGGCGTTCTGACGCACTCTCGAAACGTTTAACGCTTGGAGAACTGCGGGCTGCGGCGTGCTTTGCGCAGGCCGACTTTCTTACGCTCGACTTCGCGGGCGTCACGAGTGACGTAACCGGCTTCACGCAGCGGCCTGCGGAAGTCTTCGTTGTATTGCATCAGCGCACGAGTGATGCCGTGGCGGATAGCGCCGGCCTGAGCCGAACCGCCGCCACCCTTGACGGTCACGTAGACGTCGAACTGGTCCAGAGTCTCGGTCAACTCGAGCGGCTGACGGACGACCATGCGGCCAGTGACGCGACCGAAGAACTCGTTGAGTTCGCGGCTATTGACGGTGATTTTGCCGGTGCCCGGCTTGAGGAAGACGCGTGCGGTGGACGTCTTGCGGCGACCGGTACCGTAATACTGTTGAGTCATGGCAATCTACCCCTTAGATGTTCAGTTCTTGCGGCTGCTGGGCGGCATGCGGATGCTCGGTACCGGCATAGACCTTGAGTTTCGAGTACATGGCGCGACCCAGCGGGCCTTTCGGCAGCATGCCCTTGACGGCAGACTCGATGACGCGCTCGGGAGCGTGATCGATCATCTTCTCGAAGGTCATGGAGCGCAGGCCACCCGGATAACCGGTGTGACGATAGTAGGTCTTGGCCTGTGCCTTGTTGCCGGTGACCGTCACCTTCTCGGCGTTGACCACGACGATGTAATCGCCGGTGTCGACGTGCGGGGTGTATTCCGGCTTGTGCTTGCCACGCAGGCGGCGAGCGATCTCGGTGGCCAGGCGACCGAGAGTCTTGTCCGTAGCGTCGACGACGTACCAGTCGCGCTCGACGGACTGCGGCTTAGCAGAAAACGTCTTCATGGGTTGAATCACCAATTGTCGCATGGGGCAGGACTAAAACGTCTAATGACGCCGCCTACCATCCCTATTTTTCTTGGTTGTCGACCACTTGCCACAGAGGCAAATCGAGCGACAACGTTCGAGCGAGCGCGCAGTGTACATGACTCGTTCGATCAGGTTAAGAGTCCACGCGGGAAATTCACGGCTTATGCGCCAGCGCCAGATACTCGTGGGACTGCATTTCCTGCAGCCTCGAGAGGGTGCGATCGAACTCGAAACCAAGACTGCCTTCGGTGTAAAGCGACTCGACCGGCACTTCGGCGGACATCAGAAGCTTCACTGCTCGGTCATAGAACTCGTCGACCATATTGATGAAGCGCCGCGCCTGGTCGTCGCTGCCCCGGCCCATGCGCGGCACGCCGGACACCAGCACGGTATGAAACTCGCGGGCCAGCTCGATGTAATCATTCTGGCTGCGAGGACCGTCACACAGCTCTGCGAAGTCAAACCACACCACATCTTCATGCAGGCGGCGCGAACGCAGCAACCGATGATTGATCTCGATGCGCTCATCCTGCTCGCCATCGTACCCGGCGAGCTCGCGAAAACTGCGCGCGAGCTCGTCGTCGGCAGCCTCATCCAGCGGTGCGTGGAAGATGGCGGCACGCTGCAGGGCGCGCAGCCGGTAGTCGACCCCCGAGTCGACGTTGACCACCTCGCAATGACGCTCGAGCAAATCGATGGCGGGCAGGAAACGCGCCCGCTGCAGGCCATCCTTGTACAGCTCGGAAGGCACGATATTGGAGGTCGTCACCAGCACCACGCCGTGCTCGAACAGCGACTCGAGCAGGGTCGCGAGAATCATGGCGTCGGTGATGTCCTTGACGAAGAACTCGTCGAAGCAGATCACCCTCGCCTCACGGGCGAACTTGGCGGCGATCAGCTTCAGCGGGTCCTTCTCGCCCTTGTAGTGCTCGAGTTCGTTGTGCACTCGCTGCATGAAGCGGTGAAAATGGGTGCGCATCTTCTCGGAAAAGGGCAGCGCCTCGTAGAAGGTGTCGACCAGATAGGTTTTGCCGCGACCGACTCCTCCCCAGAAATACAGGCCCATCACCGCCGGCGGCGCTTCGAAGGGCGAGGCGGTCTGCTTGGCGCCGAACAGACCGGCGACCCGGGACTTGAGCCCCTTGCGCTCATCAGCGGGCGGGCGCGGCGCTCGCTGGGGCGTGGTCAGCAGATCATCATAGAGCCGCTGCAGATGACGAACCGCCTGCTCCTGGGCTTTATCGTAGGCGAATCCCTCGCGTTCAAGGTCGGCCTGGTAGCGAGCCAGGGGCGTGCCCGCTTGAGCGGACGCAGAAGAACCAGCGGAAGTCGTTGTCGCACACATCAGCGTCTTGGCTACCTCGGACGGTGGTGATCGAAAGCGAACATTATACGTATCGAGACGTCGAGCGCACAGAGCAGCCATGATGGCAGCGCCTGCGCATTGACCTGAGTCTCGCTCTCCCTCATATAATGGAGCCAGGGGAGGCGCAGGTCGCGACCTCGATAACGCGCCACCCCCGGCAGTCAAGTACCGGTGCCGGGAAGACAGAACCATAAGGGGAACGACGTGTACGAGAGCAACATCGACTGGATCCTGGCCCTGGCCTGCGGGCTTGCCGGCATCGGCATCGGCGCGCTGGGCTACCACCTGCTCAACGCCAACGTGGCGCGCAATCAGAAGGTCCGCCAACGCCTGGCCGAGACTGAACTCGAGCTTCACCAGGTCAAGGACTCGCTGAACGATCATTTCGTGCGAGCGGCCGACCTGGTGGCCAGCATTCAGCGCCAGAGCCGCGAGCTGGAACAACAGCTGGCGCAGGGGGCCGATCAGCTCGGCCAAGACCAGCAGGTCAAGCGCCGCCTCCACCCGGAGACCGACGCGACGGAGCCTGATGAAACCCTGGACATGCCGCGCGACTATGCCGACGGCGGGCACGGCACTCTCTCCGAGGACTTCGGCCTGCAGCGCGGCGAGGAGCAGAATCCCGCCCAGCCTCCCCGCTACTGATCTCGCTGACGCCTAGCGACACAAGCGAGAGGTTTGCCAAAAACGACGAAAGCGCCGGCCTTGATGGCCGGCGCTTTCGTTTGCGGGGTCGTTTTCAGGGCAGTTTCAGGCCGGATTGTCGATATCCACGAAACGGTGGGTAACACCATGCTCGGCGGCCAACCATTCTCCCATGGCCTGAACGCCGTAGCGCTCGGTGGCATGATGACCCGCCGCCAGATAGCCGATGCCCAGCTCGCGTGCCAGGTGAGTGGTCCGCTCGGAAATCTCGCCCGAGATGAAGACATCCGCGCCTGCCGCATGAGCCGCGGCGATCATGTCCTGAGCGCCGCCGGTGCACCAGGCGATACGCTTGACCGGCCCTTGGTGCCCTTCGATCAGAAGCGGCTCCCGACCGAGCTGCTTGGCGACATGCTTTGCCAAGCCACGCTCGTCGAGGGCCTGGTCATTGTCACCCGAACCGGCCAGCGCCTCGCCGGGGTGGCCCAGCCACAATAGCCCTTCGCCCAGCTCACCATCGGCACAGCCGTCGACGACCAGGCCCAGCCGCTCGGCCAGGCAGGCATTGTTGCCAAGCTCGGGATGAGCATCCAGCGGCAGATGATAGGCCAGCAGGTTGATATCGTTAGCCAGCAAGGCCGCCAGCCGGCGCCGCTTCATGCCGACCACCTCGACCGGCTCGTTCTTCCAGAAGTAGCCGTGATGAACCAGCAGCAGATCCGCCTGCCAGGCAATCGCCTCATCGACCAGCGCCTGACAGGCGGTGACGCCAGTCATCACGCGGGTCACTCGGCTGCGTCCCTCGACCTGCAGGCCATTGATAGTGTAATCCTTGAAGCGCGCCGCCTGCAGACGCTCGTCGCAGGCAGTGACCAGGGCATCGCGAGATATCATTCGGGCCTCCGGGCATCGGTACATGAGCAATGATACAATCCGCCAATTGTACCGGCTGCGTCGGCCCCCAGCGACCGCCACCGATGACAAGGATTCTTCATGCGTCGTTTTCTCCTGCCCCTCGTCTGGCCAACCGTGGCCGGTGTCCTGGTTGCCATCGTGCTGCTGATTGCTTTCCCGAAGCTCAGCGGTCAAGCCCCTTCCGTGTCGCCGCCAGCCGCCAGCCCACAGCCCGTGCAAGAGACTGCGACGCCCCCCGAGGTCAAACGCCCGGCTCCCGAGGTCAAGAATGCCCCGGCATTATCACGAAATGCCGGCCCGGTCAGCTATTCAGAGGCGGTGGAGAGAGCGGCACCTGCCGTGGTCAACATCTACTCTTCGCGCATCGTCGAAAGTGAGCAGCACCCGCTGATGTCGGACCCGTTTTTCCGTCAGTTCTTCGGCAAGGACACGCCCAGCCGCCAGCGCATGCTCTCGAGCCTGGGGTCGGGGGTCATCATCAGCGATGAGGGCTACGTGCTGACCAACCATCATGTCATCAAGGGGGCCGATCAGATCCAGGTGGCGCTGCGCGACGGCCGCGAAACGCTCGCCGAGGTCATCGGCACCGACCCGGAGAGCGACCTGGCCGTGCTGCGCATCGATCTCGAAGATCTTCCGGTCATCGCGCTCTCCGACTCGTCACAGGCAGCCGTGGGCGATGTGGCCCTGGCCATCGGCAACCCCTTCGGGGTCGGCCAGACCGTGACCATGGGCATCGTTAGTGCCACCGGCCGCAGTCACCTAGGCCTGAATGCCTATGAGGATTTCATTCAGACCGACGCGGCGATCAATCCGGGGAACTCCGGCGGCGCCCTGATCAATCCCGAAGGCGCGCTGGTCGGCATCAACACCGCTATTTTCTCCCGCTCCGGCGGCTCCCAGGGCATCGGCTTCGCTATTCCGGCCAACCTGGCCCGCGAAATTCTCAACGAGCTAGTCACTCAGGGCCGAGTGATTCGAGGCTGGCTAGGCATCGAAGCCCAGGAGATGACCCGCGAGCTGGCCGCCTCCTTCGGTCTGGACTCCGTAGCAGGGGTCGTGATCTCGGGCATAGTTCCGGATGGCCCAGCCGATGCTGCCGGCCTGCAGCCCGGCGATGTGCTGATCAAGGTCGACGGCCGCACCATCCGCGATGCTCGGGCGGTGATGACCGATATCGCCGCCATCTCTCCTGGCACGCAGCTGCCGCTAAGCCTGGTGCGCAACGGCGAGCGTATGGACGTGACCCTCGAGGTGGGCGAGCGCCCGACCGCCGAGGTCAGCCAGCCACAGTCCCAACCTCAGCCCCAGCCCCAGCCCTAGACGGTAACCAGGCGTTGTCTGACAGGGAGCTGCCTTATATGAGAGGCAGCGCTTCCAAGCGCGGCCGAACAACAGCATCGGCACGCCTGGATGGACACCTATCTAAAAGAACAGCAGACCTAAAAGAACGTCAGGTCTAAAGGAAAGGCAGGCACTAGACGGATACCAAAAGGCCCCGCCAATGGCAGGGCCTTTTTGCTGTGCAAGCACCGCTGATTCGCCTCAATCCTTGATGCGATACTCGGCAGAGCGCGCATGTGCGGTGAGCGATTCGCCCCGGGCGAGCACCGACGCAGTGCGCCCAAGCATCGAGGCACCGTCCGCCGAACAGTGAATGATCGAGGAGCGTTTCTGGAAGTCATAGACCCCGAGCGGCGAGGAGAAGCGCGCGGTACCGGACGTCGGCAGCACGTGATTCGGGCCGGCGCAGTAGTCGCCCAGGGCCTCGGCGGTATAGCGGCCCATGAAGATCGCACCCGCATGGCGAATCTCAGGCAGCAACGCGTCGGGGTCCTCTAGCGAGAGTTCGAGATGCTCAGGCGCGATGCGGTTGATCAGCGCAACAGCCTCGTCGCGGTCGCGACAGGTGATCAGTGCCCCACGCCCGGCCAGAGAATCACGAATGATCGGCGCACGCTCCATGGTCGGCAGCAGGCGCGTCATGGCCTCCTCGACCGCTACCACATGCTCGGCGTCCCAACTGACGAAGATCGCCTGAGCGTCTTCGTCGTGCTCGGCCTGGGAGAAGAGGTCCATGGCCAGCCAATCCGGGTCGGTCGCGCCGTCGGAGATCACCAGAATCTCCGAGGGGCCGGCGATCATGTCGATGCCGACCTGACCAAACACGGCGCGCTTGGCGGTGGCCACATAGATATTGCCGGGCCCCACGATCTTGTCGACTCGCGGCACCGTCTCGGAGCCATAGGCGAGCGCTGCCACGGCCTGGGCGCCGCCCAGGGTAAAGACCCAGTCGACGCCCGCCAGGTGGGCCGCCGCCAACACCAGCTCGTTGAGGATGCCATCCGGGGTGGGCACCACCATCACGATCTCGCGCACGCCAGCGACATGGGCCGGAATCGCGTTCATCAGCACCGATGAAGGATAGGCAGCCTTGCCGCCGGGCACGTAGATGCCGGCGCGGTCCAGCGGCATGACCTGCTGGCCAAGCACGGTGCCGTCATCCTCGGTGTACTGCCAGGAACCCGGCTTCTGGTGTTCGTGATAGACCCGCACGCGCTCGGCAGCCGCCGCCAGCGCCTCACGCTGCTCGGCAGGCAGCCCGTCAAAGGCCTGGCGCAGCCGCGCAGCGCCGATGGTCAGCTCATCCATACTCTGGGCCGACAGGCGATCGAAGCGGTTGGTGTACTCGACAAGCGCCGCATCACCGCGCTCACGCACCCCGCGCAGGATTTCCTCGACCCGCGACTGCACCTCGGCGTCGGACACGCCTTCCCAGGCCAGCAGCGCCTCGAGGCGGGCATCGAAATCGGCATCCTGCGTGGACAAGCGGGAGATCTCGAGGGAAGCGGCAACGGAATCGGTCATGATGCTCTCTACACAGACGATGGAAAAACAGGACAGGCGACCAGCATGTGTCGCCGCAAAGCGGCTGGCAAGCGGCTCGGCCCTATGGCGACAAGACATTCACGCTATTGCGCCATAAGGACCGGGCTCACCCAACAACCCTCGAGCAATGCCATGAGGTTGCGGGCAAGGGTCACAGGCAGGCTTGCACTGCTACAGACAAGTACAGACAAGTACAGACAAGTACAGAAAGGCTCGTACGTCATGGTCTCGCTGTCTTGGTCTCGCTGTCTTGGTCTCGCTGTCTTGGTCTCGCTGTCTTGGTCGCACTTCGTTAGCGGCAGTACTTACCCGCAGTACTTAACAGCAGTACTTAACAACAGTACTTACCCGCCATATACGGCAGCGACATCTTAGTCGCGCCGACTGGCCACAGCTTCGCGCAGCCGGTTGAGCAAGGGCTTCAGGCGATCATGTTTCATGGTCATCGCGGCCTGGTTAACGACCAACCGGGTGCTGATATCCGCGATTTTCTCGCGGGGCTCCATGCCGTTGGCGCGCAGGGTATTGCCGGTATCGACGATGTCGACGATCTCGTCGGCCAGGTTCATCAGCGGCGCCAGTTCCATCGCTCCGTAGAGCTTGATGACCTCGGCCTGGATACCCTGTTCGGCATAGTAGCGACGCGCCACCGAGACGAACTTGGTGGCCACCCGACGACGGGCGCGGGCCGGCTCAGCACCGGTGATCCCGGCGGTCATCAGCTTGCAGCGCGCGATCTCGAGATCCAGCGGCTCATAGAGCCCCTCGGCGCCATGTTCGAGCAGCACATCCTTGCCGGCGACGCCCAGGTCGGCAGCACCCAGCTGCACATAGGTCGGCACATCGGTCGCGCGAATCACCACCAGTTTGACGTCCGGCAGGTTGGTATCGAACAGCAGCTTGCGGCTCTTGCCCAGGTCTTCGGCGGGCCAGATGCCGGCATCGGCCAGCAGCGGCAGGGTCTCGTCGAGAATACGGCCCTTCGAGAGGGCCAGAATCAGTTGCTTGGACATGATGGGGTTCGCAATTCCGTGGATGACTAGCCGGGCACGCGACGGATCTTGGCGCCCAGCAACTGCAGCTTTTCCTCGATGCATTCATAGCCGCGGTCGATATGATAAATACGATCAACCAGGGTCTCGCCCTTAGCGATCATCGCCGCTACCACCAACGAGGCCGAGGCCCGCAGGTCGGTCGCCATCACCGGCGCACCTGAGAGCTGATCGACGCCGGTGACCACCGCGGTGTTGCCTTCGAGAGCGATCTTGGCGCCCATTCGGTTGAGTTCCTGGACGTGCATGAAGCGGTTCTCGAAGATTGTCTCGACGACCCGCCCGGTGCCTTCGGCCACCGCATTCATGGCCACGAACTGCGCCTGCATGTCGGTAGGAAAGGCCGGATAAGGCGCGGTGCGTACATTGACCGCCTTCGGGCGCTGCCCCTTCATGTCGAGCTCGATCCAGTCCTCACCGGTGGTGACATGGCCACCCGCTTCCTCGAGCTTGGCGAGCACGGCCTCGAGAATATCGGCACGGGTCCGGCGGACCCTGACTCGACCACGGGTCACCGCGGCAGCCACCAGGAAGGTACCGGTCTCGATGCGGTCGGGCATGATGTCGTGATAGCAGCCGTGTAGCTGCTCGACGCCCTCGACGGTGATGGTGTCGGTACCGTGACCGCGAATCCGTGCACCCATCTTGATCAGGCACTCGGCGAGATCGGCTATCTCGGGTTCCTTGGCGGCGTTCTCGAGCACCGTAGTGCCCTCAGCAAGCGTGGCGGCCATCAATAGGTTCTCTGTGCCGGTCACGGTCACCACGTCAAAGAAGATCGTCGCACCCTTGAGACGCCCACCCGGCGCCGTGGCACGAATGTAGCCATTCTCGACGTTGATGTCGGCACCCATCGCCTCCAGGCCACGGATATGCAGGTCGACCGGGCGCGAGCCGATGGCACAACCACCCGGCAACGACACGTCGGCCTTACCGAAGCGCGCCAGCAGCGGCCCCAGCACCAGGATCGAGGCGCGCATCTTCTTGACCAGGTCATAAGGCGCATGACACTCGGTCACCTCAGAGGCGTCGAGCTGGATGGCCATCTTGTCGCCCATCACCAGATCGACGCCCATGCGCCCAAGCAGTTCGAGAGAGGTCGTGATGTCCTGCAGGTGCGGCAGGTTACCGAGCGTCACGGGCCCTTGCGCCAGCAACGACGAACACAGGATCGGCAGGGCCGAGTTCTTGGCACCACTGGCCCATACCTCGCCATCGAGGGGGCCATTGCCGGTAATGATCAGCTTATCCATGAAAGTCCGTCACTCAAGCCCCGACATTTTCGGCGGCGGTCTGCCACTGGGTCGGGGTATAGGTCTTGATGCTGACGGCATGCAGAGCGCCGCTGGCGATTTCTTCAGAGAGCGCACCATAGATCAGCTGCTGTCGCTTGACCGGCGTCAGGCCATTGAAGACCTCGCCCACGGCGACGACCTGAAAGTTGCAGCCTTCACCCTGGATATGAAAGTCGCAGTCGGCAATGCGCGTCTCAAGCAGCGCCTTGACGTCTTGGGGTTGCATGGGGATGCCTCCTTGGAAACACGGGAAGGGTGCGGTGCAGACACGTCACCGCATCACGAGACGAGAAAGGCCACATGGTAATCAAAAGCGCCGTCGATGGCGATGGCAGAAAACACCGGGGCCTTTGACCAGGGCCGGGGCCAACGAATGACCAGGGCCGCGGCCGACGAACTCAGTCGGCCGGAGCAGTCGCGTCGGCATCAGCCTGCGGCAGGAGAGAGTCCAGACCAGCCAGCGCCGTGAGTTTGGCCAGCGCCGGGGAAAGCTGCACCCCCTCTACCTCAATACCGGCACGCTGGGCACTGCGCAGCCACTCGAGCATGACGCTCAGCGCGGCGCTGCTGACCCTGTCGACGCCGCGCAGGTCAAACTGCAGCGCGTCGGTGACGGGCTGGTCGGCGATCCACTTGGCACCAGCGGCGGCCAGCGGGGCGGCGACGTCGAAATCCACGTCGCCGCTGACGGCAAGCTCTCCCTCGGCGACCTCGAGGCTCACATCATGCTCGTCGAACAGACGGGTCATGCGCCCTGGCCTTCGTCGCTGACATCAACATCGGGTGACCATTGGTCGATGGTGGCATCGTAATCACGGCCGTTGTCGCGCATGGCCTGATCGAACTGGTTGCGGAAGGTCAGCCCCAGATTGATGCCATTGACGATCACGTTGACGACCTTCCACTGTCCGTTATCCAGGCGCAAGGAATAGCTGACCGGGTAAACGGTGCCATCGTTGGCGACCACCTCCATGTCGACACTGGCCTGATCGGACTGACGAGAGTCCTGCTGCTGATCAAGCACCCGCACCTCGCGGTAGTCGAAGGTCACCAGGCCCTTGGCATAGGTATCGATCAGGGTCTGGCGGAAGGTGTCGACGAAACGCGAACGCTGAGCGGGGCTTGCGTTGCGGAAATAGCGACCCATGACGCTGGCCCCGATATAGCGAAAGTCGGCCACATCGTTAAGGCTGTCATCGACCAGCGATTCCAGCTCGCTCAGGTTCTCGGAAAAGTAGCCGCGACGGCCCTCGATCTTGCCCATCAGATTGTCGATGCTTTCGCGGATCAGCTGCTCCGGCGTCTCGTCGGGCGCCTTGGATTGGGCCTGAGCCGGCAGCATCGCCAGGCACAGCAACAGGGCCAAAACACAGCGGAATAAAAAGGTCGATTGAGCTCGCATAAGTCGTCTCTCAAGGCAGATCATGATTAATTCGTGGCCATATTGGCCACGAATTGCTGGATCAGTTGCTCCAACACCAGCGCCGACTGGGTATCGCTGATGGTGTCACCGTCGGCCAGGGTATCGGGATCACCGCCCACCGATAGGCCGATATACTGCTCACCCAGCAGTCCAGAGGTGAGAATCGAGGCCGTGGTATCACGGGACAGCTGCCCTTCCAGGCGGCTGTCGAGGGCCAGGGTCACACGGGCGTCATACCACTCGGTATCCAGCTCGATATTCTCCACCCGACCCACGGTAACACCCGCCATGGTGACCCGTGCTCGCGACTTGAGGCCGCCGATATTGGCGAAATTAGCCTGCAGCGTATAAGTGTCCTTACCACCGCCGACGGACAGGCCGCTGACGCTCACTCCCAGGAAGATAACCCCGAGAATCCCGGCCAGCATGAACAGACCGACCCCAAACTCCATCATCTTGCTGCGCTTCATCCCAGTTCTCCAAACATCAGCGCGGTCAGCACGAAATCCAGTCCCAATACCGCCAGCGAGGAATACACCACCGTTCTTGTGGTAGCGCGTGAAATGCCTTCCGAGGTCGGCACCAAATCATAGCCCTGGAACACCGCGATCCAGGTCACGACCAGAGCGAACACCAGGCTCTTGAGCATGCCATTGCCGATGTCATCGACGAAGTCGACGCTGGACTGCATGTTGCCCCAGTAAGAGCCTTCATAGACGCCGAGCCACTCGACGCCCACCAGATGGCCGCCCCAGATACCAATGACGCTGAAGCCGACGGTCAGCAGCGGCAGCGACACGAAGCCCGCCCAGAGGCGCGGCGCCACCACCCGTTTGAGCGGGTCGACGCCAATCATCTCCATGCTGCTCAGCTGCTCGGTCGCCTTCATCAGGCCGATCTCGGCGGTCAGTGCCGAACCGGCACGCCCGGCAAACAGCAGAGCCGCCACCACCGGCGCCAGCTCGCGCAACAGCGACAGTGAAACCATCTGCCCCAGGGCATCCTCGGCCCCGAAGTCCACCAGAATGGTAAAGCCCTGCAGGGCCAGCACCATACCGATGAACAGCCCCGACACCAGAATGATGGCCAGTGACAGCACGCCGATGAAGTGCATCTGGCGCAGCCACAGCTTAAAGCCCTCAACGGTGGGACGACCCACCAGCGACTGCCCAAGGAACATGCCGGCACGGCCCAGCGCCTCGACCAGATCGCAGCCATGGCGTCCCAGGCGAGTAATTCGCGTCATCATCGCATCTCTCCCGCATTCCCCGCATTGAGCATGTCGAGGTAGAAGTCGTCGGCTGGATAATGGAACGGCACCGGCCCATCGGGCTCGCCGTGCATGAACTGACTGACGCGAGGATCCTGATCGACATTCAGGCTCTCCGGCGTGCCATGAGCCATCACCTTGCCGTCGGCGATCACGTAGACGTAGTCGGCGATCGACAGCGTCTCCTTGATATCATGAGAGACCACCACGGCGGTGAGTCCCAGCGCATCATTGACGCGACGAATCAACTGCACCAGCACGCCCATGGAAATGGGATCCTGGCCGACGAAGGGCTCATCATAGAGGATAAGCTCCGGATCCAGCGCCAGCGCCCGCGCCAGTGCTACCCGGCGGGCCATGCCGCCGGACAGCTCGGCGGGCATCAGCTCGCGGGCACCGCGAAGCCCCACCGCTTCGAGCTTCATCAGCACCACGTCGCGAATCATCGCGTCGGGCAGGTCCGTATGCACGCGCAGCGGAAAGGCCACATTCTCGAAAACGCTCAGGTCCGAGAACAGCGCGCCGCTTTGAAACAGCATGCCCATCCGACGGCGCAGCGCGAACAGTTTCTTGCGGGACAGGGCGTGGACATCATGACCGTCGATCGTCACTCGCCCGGCATCCGGCGCCAGTTGGCCACCGATCAGCTTGAGCAGAGTCGTCTTGCCGGAGCCGCTCGGCCCCATGATCGCGGTAATCTTGCCGCGGGGGATGGTGAGATCCACGCCCCGAAAGATATCCCTATCGCCACGTGAGAAGCGCAGCCCTTCGACCACCACCAAGGGCGAATCATTCATGGCGTCCTAACCTCCACCCGAAAATTATCGAACATTGTATATTAACCGCCACGATCACCGCTAGCGCCAAGGGCGCGACCGGCGATGTCACCTTGATTCGCGACGCCCCAACGCGTTTAATTGGCCGCTCTTCACTGACCGACACGGACCCCTTTTGATGATGCTGCTACCCCTGTCTGCCGTCGCGCTTGGCTTCGTAGGCCTTTTATGGAGTGCCGACCGCTTCGTGGGAGCCGCGGCCGCCACCGCCTACCGCGCCGGCATGAGTACGCTGCTGATCGGCATGACCATCGTCGCGCTGGGCACCTCGGCCCCCGAAATCATCGTCGCCATAATGGCTTCGCTGGACGGCACGCCCGATCTCGCCACCGGCAACGCCCTGGGGTCCAACATCGCCAATATCGGTCTGGTGCTCGGCATTACCGCCTTGATCGTGCCCATTCCGGTGCGCTTCTCGATCGTACGCCGCGAACTCCCCCTGCTGCTCGGCGCCACCGGTCTTGCCGGCTATGCGCTGGCGGATGGCGACCTTGGCCTCTATGACGCCCTACTGCTCGCCGCCCTGCTGGTATTCAGCCTGTGGTGGCTGTTCCGGGCCGATGGCGGTACTGGCAGTGAAGAAACCCAGGACGGTGAGATTCCCGACATGGCCCTGCCCAAGGCACTGATCTGGCTGGCGGGCACCCTGGTGCTCCTGGTAGCAAGCTCGCGACTGTTGGTATGGGGCGCCAGCGAGATTGCCAGCGCCTTCGGCGTCAGCGAACTGGTGATCGGCCTGACGGTAGTAGCCATCGGCACCAGCCTGCCAGAACTTGCCGCCTGCGTGGCCAGCGCCCTCAAGCGCCACCACGATATCGCCATCGGCAACGTCATCGGCTCCAACCTCTTCAACATGCTGGCCGTGCTGCCCATGCCCGGCCTGCTGGCCCCGGGCCCGGTCGATGTCCACGCCATCAGCCGCGATTACCCCACCATGCTGCTGCTGACCCTGCTGCTCGGCAGCTGGCTGCTCTGGCAGCGTCGCGGCAGCCTGGGCCGCATCCCCGGCGCCCTGCTGACCTTGATCTATGTCGGCTACCTGGGTCTGCTGATCCAGTCCAGCATGACCGGCGCTTGAGTGAAACCTGACAACGGGCAACAATTTCGTCATGACTGACACCAACGACTCGCCCTACCGGGCCAGCGCCCGCCGCACCCTCAACATCGAGCGCGACGCCATCGAGGCGCTCAACGCCCGCATCGACGCCAACTTCGATCGCGCCTGCGACCTGCTGCTCGGCTGCCAGGGCCGCGTGGTGGTAACCGGCATGGGCAAGTCCGGCCATATCGGCGGCAAAATCGCAGCGACGCTTGCCAGCACCGGCACCCCGGCCTTCTTCGTCCACCCAGGCGAAGCCAGCCACGGCGACCTGGGCATGATTACCCCTGGCGATGTGGTCGTGGCCCTTTCCAATTCCGGCGAAACCGCTGAGGTGACGGCCCTTCTACCGCTGCTCAAGCGCATGGGCGTTCCGCTGATCAGCATGACCGGCCGCCCGGACTCGACCCTGGCCCGCCACGCCGAGGCCCACCTCGACTCAGGCGTGGAGCGCGAAGCCTGCCCGCTGGACCTGGCGCCGACCGCATCGACCACCGCTGCCCTGGTCCTGGGCGACGCCCTGGCGGTAGCGCTTCTCGAGGCCCGCGGCTTCACCGCCGAAGACTTTGCGCTCTCGCATCCCGGCGGCAGCCTGGGCAGAAGACTGCTGCTCACCGTGGGCGATCTCATGCACCAGGGCGAACGCCTGCCTCAGGTACCGCTGGGAAGCCCACTGCGTGATGCGCTGATCGAGATCACCCGTCAGGGGCTCGGCTTCACCTGTGTGATCGACAGCGATGGCCTGCTCGCCGGCGTCTATACCGATGGCGATCTGCGTCGCACCCTCGACCAGCACAGCGACCTGCACGCCCTGAGCGTCGATGAGGTCATGACCTCGCCCGGCAAGCGCACCCGCGCCGACGTGCTTGCAGCCGAAGCCGTGCGTATCATGGAGGGCAGCCGCATCAGCGCCCTCGCCGTCGTCGATGCGCAAGGGCGCCCGATTGGCGCCCTGCACATGCACGACCTGCTGAGAAGCGGCGTCATCTAAGGAGATGTCATGACACCCGATTCCACGCTTGCGCCAGAACTTACCGGTCGCGCCCGTCAGATCCGCCTGCTGGCACTGGACGTGGACGGTATCCTCACCGACGGTCGCCTCTACTTTCAGGCCGACGGCATCGAGATCAAAGCTTTCCACACCCAGGATGGGCACGGCATCAAGCTGCTGCGCCAGGCCGGCATCGAGGTCGCCCTGATCACCGGACGCGAATCGCCGATGGTCACTCAGCGCGCCGCCGCCCTAGGAATAGAACACGTCTTCCAGCACCGCGACGACAAGCTCATCGCCCTGCGCGAACTGACCCAGAGCCTGGGTCTCGAGCTGTCTCAGGCCGCCTACTGCGGCGATGATCTTCAGGATCTGGCCGCTATCCAGGCCGCAGGCCTCGGCATCAGCGTGCCCAACGCGCCCTCCTACGTGCGCCAGACGGCCGACTGGGTCACCGCACGCAGCGGCGGCCACGGCGCCGTACGCGATATCTGCGACACCCTGCTCGACATCCAGGGCCACTGGACCGCGGTGATCGAGTCCTACGCCGCCGGCGCGTCAGGACACGCAACCGTGGCCCCCGGTCGCAGCTGATGGCAATGCGCCTGCCTCGCCCCTCGCCCCGCGTCTGGCTAGCCCTGCTGCTGGTCGCGCTGGGCGGCGTCCTGACATTCATCGAGCAGAGCGATGTGCCCACGCCGGGACCGGTGCCGACGGACAGCGCCGGCGAGCCCGATTTCTATCTCGAGGGCGTGACCCTGACCCGCTTCGATGAAGAAGGCCGGCCTCATCAGCGCCTGGTAACACCGCGACTGGTGCACACCCCGAACAACGACTTGACCCGCGCCGAGACACCCAAGGCTCGCCTGCTCGATAGCGATGGCGACCTGTGGCTGGCGAGCGGCCTGGAAGGTACGCTGGGCGCAGACGGCAACCCGCTGGTGCTGCGCGGCGATGCACACCTCGAGTCCCCCGGAGAAGGCTGGCAGCTGGACACCGACGTTCTGCACGTCGATACCGTCACCAACCACGCCTGGAGCGACGGCGAAGCCCACATCACCCAGCCACCCCAGCGCATGCGGGGTGACAAGCTGGATGTATGGTTCGATGATGACCTGATGCGCCTGACCGGCAACGTTCACGGTTTCCACCCTCCTAAGGAGCAAGCCCCATGATGAGACGCGACCTTACACGCCGGGCTCTTGGCCTGCTGCTACCCGCCCTGCTGAGCCTGGGCGCATTACCGGCACTGGCCCTCGAGGGCGACGCCAGCGCACCCATCGAGATCGTCGCCGACCGCCTGGAACTCGATGACCAGGCGGGGACCGCCGTCTACACCGGCGATGTCGACATGCGCCAGGGCAGCATGAAGCTGACCGGTCAGAAGGTCACCATCAGCCGCACCGATCAGGGCGAAGTGTCCCGCATCGACGCCACCGGCAACCGGGCCTACATCGAACAGAAGCCGAGCCCCGATGCGCCGCTGGCGAAGGGCTGGGGTCGCACCATCATCTATCACACCCTCGAGCGCCGGGTAGAGCTGATCAATCAGGCAGAGCTTCATCGCGGCCAGGACACGTTCACCGGCGCCAAGGTCGACTACTATCTCGATCGTCGCGTGGTCGAAGCCACCAGCAATGGCAATAGCGATGGTGATCAAGACCAGCGCGTGCGCATGACCCTGACACCTCAGCAATAAGGCCCATCATGAAGACCCTGAGCGTTCGCCACCTGGCCAAAAGCTACAAACGCCGCCGTGTGGTCAAGGACATCAGCCTGTCCATCGACCAGGGCCAGATCGTCGGCCTGCTGGGGCCCAACGGCGCAGGCAAGACCACCTCGTTCTACATGATCGTCGGGCTGGTGCGTGCCGATGCCGGCACGGTGCACATCGATGACCTGGACCTGTCCGCAGCCGCCATGCACGAGCGGGCGCAGGCCGGTATCGGTTACCTGCCCCAGGAAGCCTCGATCTTTCGCAAGCTGTCGGTCAAGGACAACATCCTGGCCATTCTCGAGACCCGCCGCGACCTCGACCGTGCCGGTCGCCAGACCCGACTCGAGGAACTGCTGGCCGAGTTTCACATCGACCACATCCGCGACAACACCGGCATGAGCCTGTCCGGTGGCGAGCGCCGCCGAGTCGAGATCGCTCGTGCGCTGGCCACCGAGCCGGCCTTCATCCTGCTCGATGAGCCCTTCGCTGGCGTCGACCCGATCTCGGTATCCGACATCAAGTCGATCATCCGTGCCCTGCGCGCACGCGGCATCGGCGTACTGATCACCGACCACAACGTGCGTGAGACCCTGGATATCTGCGACAGCGCCTACATCGTCGGCGACGGTGAAATCATTGCCGCAGGCGATACCGAGGCCATCCTCGCCAACCAGAAGGTCAGGGACGTCTACCTGGGCGAGGATTTCCGGCTCTAGGCCTCACTGCAGCGCTCTAGATGCCAATCTGGCGCAGGAACCCCACCTCCCCCGACGACACAAAGCCCCTGCCTGACATTCGAAATGCGAATCTTTGCCTGTCAATGGCATGTTTATTGCTAATGATTTGCTCTCAGTGGCTTGCATGGCATCCGGCCAGGGGCTAAGTTATCCATTCCATTTTGCTGACACGCGCCACGCCATGGTCATGAAACCCTCGTTGCAACTCCGCGTCGGCACCCAGCTGACCATGACACCTCAGCTCCAGCAGGCGATCGCGCTGCTGCAACTCTCGACCCTGGATTTGCGCCAGGAGATTCAGCAGGCGCTGGAATCCAACCCCATGCTGGAACTCGATGAGGCCTATGGCGAGCAGGACGTTGCCGAGCCACGTGAGGATGACTGGTCTACCGAGATTCCAAGCGAGTTGTCTACCGACAGCGACTGGTCTGATACCTATCAGGACATGGCGGCCTCAGGAGCCGGCTCAGAGGGCCCCGACCTCGATCGCAATGCCATCGGTGTCAGCCTGCGCGACCATCTCGCCTGGCAACTGGCCATGGCCGACGTCAATGATACCGAACGCCAGATTGCCGAGAGCCTGATCGATGCCGTGGCCCCCAGCGGCTACCTGGAAGGCAGCCTCGACGAATTGACTCAGGGCCTGCGTGCCCAGGGGCTCGACAGCCTCAAGACCAGTGACGTCGAACGGGTCCTGCTGCGCCTGCAGCAGTTCGAGCCCACCGGTATCTTTGCCCGCGACCTGCGCGAGTGCCTGCTACTCCAACTTGGCGCCCTGCCGGCAGACATTCCCCTGCTTCCCCAGGCCAAGCGCCTGATTCGCCAGTTTCTCGAGGCCCTGGCCAGCGATGATCGCAAGCTGCTCAAGCGGCGGTTGCGACTGGACGACGAGCAGCTAGGCCAGGTGATCGCCCTGATCCGCTCACTCGATCCGCGACCCGGCCAGGCGTTCGACAACGACGGCAGCGATTATGTGATTCCCGACCTGATCGCCCGGCACAGCCATGAGGGGTGGCATATCGAGCTCAACCCCGAGGCACTGCCGCGGATGCGCATCCAGCCGGATTATGCCGCACTGATTCGTCGTGCCGACAAGAGCGACGACAACACCTTCATGAAGCAGCATCTGCAGGAGGCTCGCTGGCTGATCAAGAGCTTGTCGAGCCGCAACGACACCCTGCTGCGCGTGGGGCGCGAAATCATGGTTCGCCAACTCGATTTCCTCGATAAGGGCGAAGAGGCCATGAAGCCCCTGATCCTGGCCGACATCGCCGCACAGGTCGAAATGCATGAATCGACGATCTCGCGGGTCACCACGCAGAAATTCATCCATACCCCGCGGGGCGTTTTTGAGCTGAAGTATTTCTTCTCGAGCCAGGTCGGCGGCGAAGGCGGTGACGCGCATTCCAGTACGGCCATTCGCGCGCGGCTAAAGAAGCTGATCGGCAGCGAGCCGCCGCGCAAGCCGCTCTCAGACAGCAAGCTGGTCGATCTGCTGGCCGATAGTGGTATACAGGTAGCCAGGCGTACCGTGGCCAAGTATCGAGAAGCGCTGGGCATCCCACCTTCCAGTGAGCGCAAGCGGCTTTCATGATGCCGTGAAGAACCGCACCTTAACGGCATAACCTGTTGACCTGGCGGTGGAAAAACACCGAAAGTAATCGCGTAGGAAAAGCGCCTTGAGAAGGGGTATGCAGCGCGCCAAAAAGGGTTACAATCGATTGGCCAACCGCAGGATAAGGAGCGTGCCATGCAAGTCAACATCACCGGCCATCACGTCGAACTCACCGACGCACTGCGTGACTATGTGAACGAGAAGCTCGCCCGCCTGGAGCGTCATTACGACAACATCACCACGGTTCAGGCCACCCTTTCCATCGAGAAAGAGCGCCAGCAGGCCGGCTGCACCCTGCATGCAGCCGGTGCTGAATTGCATGCCGAAGCCGAAGACACAGATATGTACGCCGCGATTGACGCCCTCGCCGACAAGCTCGACCGTCAGCTTGTCAAGCACAAGGAAAAAACACAGGCGCGCGCCCAAGGCGCCAGCGTTCGCTGACATCATGACGTTGGAATCCATCCTGCCCCCCGAGCGCGCCCTGTTCGGCGTGCCCGGGGGAAGCAAGAAGCGTGTGCTGGAATTCTTCAGCACCTTCATCGCCCAGAATACGCCCAGCCTGGACAGCCAGGAGGTCTTCAGTCGCCTGGTTGGTCGCGAGCGGCTGGGCAGCACGGGCATCGGACATGGCGTTGCCATTCCGCATGCCCGAAACCCGCACTGCAAGTCACCTCTGGCCGGTTTCCTCAAGCTCAGCGAGCCTGTTGACTTCGATGCCATCGACGGCGAGCCCGTTGATCTGGTCTTCGTGCTGCTGGTCCCTGAACAGGCCGATGACGCTCACCTCGCCCTGCTCGGCCAAGTCGCGGCGGTCATGAACGACCCCGAGACGCGCCAGCAGCTGCGTAAGAGCGAGACCCAGCGCCAGCTTTACGAGACCTTGCTGGACGCCATCCGCCGCCACGCAAGCGAAGACCGTTCTGGCTAACAGCCAGACCTGCGCCTTGCGCGACGCACTCACACGCTCACTGATCACCACCGCCCACTGACCCGGCCAGCAGGAGATATGCATGCAGCTCGTGATCATCAGCGGCCGCTCCGGTTCAGGCAAGTCGATTGCCCTGCAGGCCCTGGAAGACCTGGGCTACTACGCGATCGACAACCTACCCGCCATGCTGCTGAGTTCCCTGGTCGACGAGCTGCAGCGCGACGCGACGCGACGCTCTTGCAGCGCCGTCAGCATCGATGCCCGCAACCTTCCGGATGCCCTTGAGCGCTTCCCGAGCCTACTCGCCGATCTTCAGGCCCGCGGCATCCAGTGTCAGGTGGTCTATCTGACCGCCGAATCGAAGATCCTGCTCGAGCGCTATTCGGCCACCCGACGGCGCCACCCGCTGACGCGCGACAGCCAGATGACGCTGGCCGAGGCCATCGACAGCGAAGAGGGCGCTCTCGCCGAGATCCTGGATCTCGCCGACCTGATCATCGACACCTCCCGACTGTCGGTTCACGAGCTGCGGGGCCGTATCTGCGAGCAGGTTGCCCAGCATCACGACCAGCAGATGACTCTGACGTTCGAATCTTTCGGCTTCAAGGGCGGCGTACCACTGGATGCCGATACCGTGTTCGATGCTCGCTGTCTTCCCAACCCCTACTGGGACCCGCGACTGCGTCAGTCTACCGGCCGCGACCCGGAGATCATCGAGTTTCTCGAGGGGTACGAAGACGTGGACCGGCTAGCCAGCGACATCATCGACTGGCTGACCCGCTGGCTGCCAGCCTACCAGGCCAGTCACCGCAGCTACATGACGGTGGCCATTGGCTGCACCGGCGGCCAACATCGCTCGGTCTATCTCGCCGAGCGGCTGGCCCGCCACTTCGCAACACACCACCCCGGAGTGCGGCTGCGCCACCGTGAACTGGGTATCCACACCGCCATCTCTCAGCCCGACTCTTCAGGACAGCAAGGACGCTGACGGCCATGCCAAGACGTGAGCTCACCCTCGTCAACAAGCGCGGCCTGCATGCGCGTGCAGCGACCAAGCTGGTGCAGTGCTGCCAGGCCTATAAGGCCTGCGTCACCGTGCATCATCAGGGCCGAGACGCCGATGCCGCCAACGTTATGGCGCTGTTGATGCTCGCCGCTCCCTGTGGCAGCGCGTTGGAGATCCATGCCGAGGGCGATGACGCCGAGGCCGTGCTGGCGGCCGTCGAAGCGCTGTTCGAGGCGCGCTTCGACGAGGATGCCTGAGCCGCTAGCGGCCAGTCTCAGCACGTGCGCCACCGTTTTTGTTCTGACCGGCAAGACCGCAAAAAGCCACCCCGAAGGGTGGCTTTTGTTTTGGCTAGCTGGGCATTGGAATAGGGCTGGCCTCGCCATAGGCCGTACCCTGTTGGTTAACCGCCGGCGATCGTCATCTCATCGATCAGCCAACTGCCGCTATGCACGCTACCGCGAGTATCGATATCGTCGCCGACCCCGATCAGTCCCGCGAACATCTTCGGCAGGCTGCCGGCAATGGTGAATTCCTCAACCGGATACTGGATGCGGCCATTCTCGACCCAGAAGCCCGCGGCACCGCGCGAGTAGTCACCGGTCACGCCGTTGACCCCCTGCCCCATCAGCTCGGTGACCAGCACACCACGATCCATTTTCGCAAGCAGCGCATCACGGCTCTCGAGCGGCGCTTCTAGACGCAGATTTCGCGCCCCGCCGGCATTACCGGTAGTGGTCATGTTCAACCGCTTGGCGCTGTAAGCCGAGAGCATATAGCTGGCGATGCGCCCCTGGTCGATGAACACATTGTCACGGGTGTAGACGCCGTCATTGTCGAAGGGGCTGCTGGCCATGGCGCCCATTTCCCGGGGCCGCTCAAAGAGGCTGAACCAGTCCGGAAAGAGACTGTCGCCGAGCCGATCACAAAGGAAAGAGGACTCGCGGTACAGGGCACCACCGGCCAGCGCTCCCATCAGATGGCCGATCAGGCCGCCGGCCAGGCTGGGGTCGAACATCACCGGGAAGCGACCGGTCACCGGGCGCTGGGCCCCCAGGCGCCGCAGGGTGCGCTCAGCGGCCGAGGCACCGATTGCCTCGGCGCTGGCGAGCTTGCGGGGGTCACGTTCGCTGGAGTAGTCATAGTCGCGCTGCATGCCGTTGTCGTCCTCGGCGATCAGCATGCAGGACAGCGAGTGGCGGCTGCCGCGCTGGCTGCCGAGAAAACCGTGGCTATTAGCATAGACACGCACGCCTTCGCCGCTGGAGAGGTCCGCACCCTCGGACTTGCTGATCCCTTCCACCGCCCGGCCGGCCGCTTCGCAGGCCAGGGCGCGCTCGATGGCTTCATCGGTGGTCAACGGCCAGGGATGGTGGACATCGAGGTCCGGCAGCTCGCGGGCCATCAGTTCGGCCGGCGCCAGGCCGGCAAAGCCGTCCTCACCGGTGTGGCGCGCGATGGCCATGGCCTGATCCACGGCGGCGCGGATGGAGGCTTCGCCGGCATCCGACGACGATGCCGTGCCCTTGCGTTTGCCCACATAGACGGTCACCGCGATGCCCTGATCACGGGACAGCTCGACGGTTTCCACCTCACCAAGGCGCACGCTGACGCCGATTCCCTGATCGACGCTGGCCCCCACCTCGCAGGCATCGGCCCCCAGGGAGCGCGCCTGGTCGAGCGCGGCCTGGGCCCGGGACTCCAGCAATGCCTGCTGGGCGGCGGCATCGAAAGCCTGAGTCATCTTGGTCTCCTTGTCGCGAGGCTGGCTGGTATACTGCGCCAACCTCCCAATGCTGATGGTAATGGCATGTCAATTGAAACGCCCGCCGACCACGACGGTCGGCAAAGCAAGACCCAGCGCAAACAGGAAATGCAGGCCCTGCAGGCGCTGGGCGAGAAGATCATCGCCCTCTCCGACGCATGGCGTGCGCGGCTACCTCTCTCCGATGAGCTGCTGGCGGCTATCGAGGAAACCGCGCGCATCCGCTCCCATGAGGGGCGTCGCCGACATATGCAGTACATCGGCAAGCTGATGCGTCGCGAGGACGTGGCCGGCATCCAGGCGGTCTTCGACGAGTTCGAGCAGGAACAGCTGCGGCGTGATCACGCTTTCCACCGCCTGGAAGGTCTGCGTGACCGGCTGATCGACGATGATGAGGCCCTCGAGCCCTTCATCGTTGACCACCCCGACGTCGACCGACAGGCGCTGCGCCAGCTGATCCGCAACGCACGCCGCGAGCGTGACCAGGAGAAGCCGCCAGCCAGCGCGCGCAAGCTGTTCAAGCTGATTCGCGATACGGCCGGCCTGTAATCACAGGCAGCGCCCTCAACGCACCCCCATCGGCCCGGCAGCGGCGTTGACTTCACCCTCAATGCCTATGCCGAGCCGATGGCCCGCGCCGCTGGGACGCGAGCTCAGCTGCCTGGTTCACGAATCGGTGCCGCCGACGGTCAGCTCATCGAGCTTCAGGGTTGGCTGACCAACCCCCACCGGAACGCCCTGCCCTTCCTTGCCGCAGACGCCGATACCGGTATCGAGCTCAAGGTCATGGCCGATCATCGAGACACGGCCCATGGCTTCGGGGCCGTTGCCGATCAGGGTCGCGCCCTTGACCGGCGCGGTGATCTTGCCGTCCTCGATCAGGTAGGCTTCGCTCGCCGAGAACACGAACTTGCCCGAGGTGATATCCACCTGACCACCGCCGAAGCTGACCGCATAAATGCCCCGCTTGACGCTCTTGAGGATATCCGCGGGATCGTCCTTTCCGGCCAGCATGTAGGTGTTGGTCATGCGCGGCATGGGCATGTGGGCATAGGATTCACGGCGCGCGTTGCCGGTGGGCGACATGCCCATCAGGCGTGCATTCAGCTTGTCCTGCATGTAGCCGGTCAGCACACCGTCTTCGATCAGCGGCGTGTACTGACCCGGCGTACCTTCGTCGTCGATGCTCATCGAGCCGCGGCGATCGCTCAGGGTCGCATCGTCGACTACGGTCACGCCGGGGGCGGCGACCCGCTCGCCCATGCGGCCGGCGAACGCCGAGCTGCCCTTGCGGTTGAAGTCGCCTTCGAGGCCGTGTCCCACCGCCTCATGCAGCAGAATGCCGGGCCAGCCCGCGCCCAGCACTACCGGCATCTGGCCGGCCGGGGCGTCGATGGCCTCGAGATTGACCAGCGCCTGTCGCACGGCTTCGGTAGCGAAGCGCTTGGGTGCGCCCTCGTCGCGCAGTCTCGCCATCGGGTAGCGGCCGCCACCACCGGCGCTGCCGCGTTCGCGGCGACCGTCACGCACGGCGATCACGCTGACATTGAGACGCACCAGAGGGCGAATATCCGCGCCCAGGGTGCCGTCACTGGCGCGCACCAGCACCACCTCGTGCACGCCGGTCAGGGAGGCGCTGACCTGGCTGACCGCCGAGTCCGCCGCGCGGGCGACCCGGTCGGCTTCCTTGAGCATCGCGATCTTCTCTTCCGCCGAGAGGCCGGACAGCGGATCGATCCCTGCATAGCGCTGCGAAGCGGCGGTCAATTGCGGGGCGACCTGGGTCAGCCGCGAGCCGCTACGCGCGATGCCGGACGCGGTGCGCCCGGTTTCGCGAAGCGCATCGGCGCTGACCTGGTTGGAATAGGCAAAGCCGGTCTTTTCGCCGGACATGGCGCGCACGCCGACGCCGCCATCGATGTTGTAACTGGCATCCTTGACCTCGCCATCTTCCAGCACCCAGCTCTCGTGCCAGCTGCGTTGAAAGTAGAGATCGGCAAAGTCGACGCCGGGCCCCAGGGCATGACCGAGGCCGGTATCGAGCGCCGCCAGGTCGAGGCCACCTGGGGCCAGCAGGGTGCTGACGGCAGTGTCCAGCATGTCCTGGGAAGAGAGTTCGGAGGACTTGAGCATCATTCGGCACTTTCCAGAGAAATCCGCGGATCGGTCCAAGGACCTTGCACGCGGTAGTGGATTCGGGTCACGCGGTCGATGGCACGACCGAACAGGCGCTGAGCGAGGAAGACGGCCCCGCCGATGACCGGACCACCGGCCACCAGCGCCGCCACCGGCAACGCCTGTGTCACTGGTACTGTGATCGCAAGGCGCTGATCGAGTTCACGTCGCGCCAGGTCAACCTGACCCTCGAGACTGAACTGCGTCGCCGGCGCTTCGATCTGCACGGGACCATAGGTCTCGAGAATCCCACCATACAGCGTCGCACTGCCGTTGACACGATCGAAGGCCGTGCCCTGCCCGGTGACATCGGAGAAATCCAGCCGCAGGCGGCGCAGCAGGTTATCGAAATTGAGCAACCCTATCAGCTTGGCGGAGCCCGACTGCAAGTTGAGGAAGCGGCCATCGAGCAGTTTGACATCGAGACTCCCGCGGGAACGCACCAGCGCAAATTGCCAGGGCGCTCCAGGCCAGGCTAGCTGCGACTCGACGTGAGTCTCGGCATTGCGAATCGGCACGTCCTGGCCAAGTGTGGCCAGCGCCGTGCCCAGGTCACCGCCATCCAGGCGCAGGCGAGAACGCGTCAGGCTCGAGTCGGATCCGGCGGCTTCCCAGATCAGCTCGCCCCGCGCACTCACCTGACCAAGCGTCAGGCCAAGCGGGGCAAGAACAAGCTGAGACGGCGAAGCCTTCCAACTCAGATTCAGGGGCCCCAGGGTGCTGCCAAGCCGCGTCATCTCGGCCACCCGCAACCGGCCGTCAGGCACGGCATCGAGCCAGTCCGGCAGTGGTGTCGGCGCTGGTGCAACGGCGACTTCGTCGAACACCTGGGTGGGGGCCTCTGGGGCCGGCCACAGGCCGTCGAGCGACAGCCGCGAAAGGTCTACATTGATGGGTCTGGCCGCGGATGGACGATAGTCGGCCTCGCCCTTGGCGATGCTGCCATCCAGCGCCATGCGCCAGTTGCCGCCGCCCAGCGCATCGGCGCTCGCCTGCAGGGTTCCCAGGCAGTGGTTGTTCAGCGACAGACAAGGCGTGGACAGGTCAATGGCATCCAGTGAGCCTGCGGCCGTGCCCTGACCGCCGCTCAGGTGCTGCAACGACAGCCCGGTCAGCGCGTCGATCCATGGCGATACCGGCAGTCGGTTGGTATGCCACTGCACCGACCAGCCAGGGTCTCGCTGCCAGCCAGGCTCGAGCGGCCAGTTCTCAAGCCAAAGCTGTCCCTGAGCCCCCATTGGAGCGTTGCGCCAGCGCATCCGTGCGCGATCGCGCAGGACCATCTCGCCCCGCTCGCGAGCCCGGTCAATGCTAAGCGTCAGCGGCACCGTCTCGCTGGCCGTCTTGCCAAAGGGATCCGGCAGGTTCAACGCGAGCCCCTCGAGGCGACTATCCAGCGTCACGGTCGGCTTCTCGCCATTGACCGGCATGCGTAGCGTGTAGGGGAAATAGCCACTCACCAATGGCGCCAGGTACGGCGTGCCTGCCCATTCCAGCAGGCCGCGGGCCAGGGCCCGACCATTCAGCGTCATCGTCTGGGCATCGCCGTCGAAGCGTGCCAGCAACGGGCCCTCGAAGGCCCGGGCACCAAGCTCGCCGTATAACCCTCCCCGACCATCGCGATAACGATACTCAACATCGCCATTCACGTTGAAGACGTTAAGCCCCACGGGCTCTAGGCCCAGGCGAGGCTCATCAACGCTGGCGTTAACATCCAGCGACAGCGCATCGGGAGCACCGAGATCCATTGCCAAATCGACCTTGCCGGTGACATTGCCCTGGCCGTTCCAGTCTTCCCGGCCGATATCCAGGCCGGGAATCGCCGCGAGAAAGTCCAGCAGCGCCGTGGTGCTGCCCTCGGCCTGACCGGAAACCTCGAGATGCTCACCGTTCAGGCTGACTGCCGCATCCTGAGCCTGTAGGCCGACCAGGCTGGCTTTTTCGACGTCGGCCGACAGCCGCTGATTCTCAAGGCGCAGTTGACCTTTGACACCATTGAGTGCCGGCCAGCCGGGTGCGAATGGCAGGGTGCCATCACGAATATCCAGCGCAAGCGACAGGTCCACGTCTTCGGTGCGAACATCATCGACCAGAGGCAGGTTCAGCGACAGGCTGCCGTCATCGACGAAACCAGCGACGCCACGCCCCAGCCACTCGGTGAGTTCCGGGGGAAGTGCCTTGACCGGCAACCAGTCAAGTAGATCGCCACTGGAGGCATCGACATCGGCAAAGGCAAGGTCCAGGGCCAGATGACCGGGTTCGGTGCGCCCCACTTCCAGATCGAAGCTGCCTGTCACCGGCGCACCGTGCCATCCGACCGCCAGGTCACGGCCGGTGACGCTGACGCCATCGCCCTGGTAGGCCCAACTGACCTTCCCGGAGGCCGACGATAGCGCCATCGGCGCCGCAAAGACATCAGGGAAATTTAGCGAAGCCGGCTCGTCTCCGGTGTCGGCGAAGCGGATATGGCCGGACAGATCCTCTGCCTCGACCCAGGCATCCAGGGGGCCTCCGCCCGGTGCGCCCTGCCAGGGATCGACCGCGACATCATAAAGCTCGCCGAAAGCGCGCCAATGGCCGTCGCGCTGTCCCACCTTGAGGCCGCCCACCTGCCCTCTCGGCGCCAGGCGAGCAAGGACCCGCTGCAGGCCCTCGGGCAAGGGAGCGCGTTCACGCCATGCCGCCAGGGCGGCGAGATCAAACGCGCTGGTGTTAAGCCACCAGCCATCGCCGTCTCCGCTAGCCTGCCAGTGCCTGGGTAAGGGCCGACCGGCGGCGTCAGCCTTGCCTATGGCGACTGTCTCATCGGCGGGCGGCAGGGTGGCGTCTGGCTTTTGACCAGCGCCCTCAACGGCCACATCCTCCAAACCTGGTTCAGAGCCTTGCTCAGAAGCTTGCCCGGAGCCATCTCCAGAACCAAGTGATTCTCCATCAGACGTGACGCCGGCGCCAGCAGGCGCGCTGGCGTTCGATACCGTCACATCGGTTTCCGCATCGCCCTGGGTGTTCAACCAGGCCTGCCAGCCGTCGTCTCCCCGCAGCCACTGGCCGGTGACACGAATATCCTGAAGATCCAGCGGCCGCTGCTCGTGACTCAGGCGCAACCTGGGCACATCCACATCCAGCCGCACATCCTCCAAGGCGCCGTGCCGCCAGCGCCCCCACAGCTTGGCCTCACCGCGCGCCTCATCGACCTTCAGTGGCTCATTGCGGCTGAGCACCCCGGCCAGTTCCACCAGGTGATCGAGTTCCATACGCGCCTGCAGGGCGGCATTGAAATCAGCCAGTCCTCCCTGGCCAGGCAATACCTCGAGCACCGCCGTCAGGGTCGCATCGGGATTGTCGGCCACGTGCAGCTGGCCCTCGATATGGGCACGACCGGCATCACCGGCCATCAGCAGACGGGGCGCATCGAACGCCAGGCGACGATCAAGCCCGTGCAGCACGACGCGCACGTTCTCGACTGCCAGGCGCTGGCGCAGCAGAACCCCGACCCAATAGTCGAGTCTCTCGAGCGTAAAACGGCCATCAGGGATGATTTCCGGCGGCAGCTCAGCGGGCTGCGGCCATTGCCAGCTGCGATCCGGGTTCTGGTAGAGATGCACGGTGACGCCGCGAATGTTGGCATCATCGACCCGGGGCATGCCGAGCAGGCTGGCGACGCCGTCGAGGCGCAGGCGCGCACTGTCGATTTCGAGCAGCGGCCGCGCCGGCTCGGTGCGTGAGACCAGGGTAAGGTTATCGAGGCTCAGCGACGGATCGAGGCCGTGAAAGCCACCGCTAAGCTGCCCCATGTCGAGCTCGGCGTTGAATCGATTCGAGAGCAGGCTCTCGACTTCTGGGCGAAAGCGATCCAGCTCGCCGGCCGCCAGACGCAGTGACAGCAGCAAAACGGCGAGCAAGGCCAACAGGATGGCAACGGTGGTCAATGCCCAGCGCGACAGGAGGCGAAACGGGCTCATGGCACGCCTCCTACATCAGCACGATATCGTACTGTTCCTGAGAATAGTGGGCTTCCACCTGAAAACGTATGGTTTTGCCGATAAACACTTCCAGGTCGGCAACCGAGGCCGACTCCTCGTCGAGCAGGCGATCAACCACCGCCTGGGCGGCCAGCACCATATAGGTCTCGGCGCTGTAAGCACGATCTTCGCGCAGTATCTCGCGAAAGATCTCATAACACACCGACTCCGGTGTCTTGAGGGTGCCACGGCCATGACACACCGGACAGGCTTCGCAGAGGGTCTGCTCGAGGCTCTCGCGGGTGCGCTTGCGGGTCAGCTGCACCAGGCCAAGCTCGGTGACGCCGGTGCACTTGGTCTTGGCATGGTCACGCTCAAGCGACTTTTCGAGCATGCGCAGCACCTGGCGCTGATGCTCGGTGTCATCCATGTCGATGAAGTCGATGATGATGATCCCGCCGAGGTTTCTGAGCCTTAACTGGCGAGCGATCGCCGTGGCAGCCTCGAGGTTGGTCTTGAAGATCGTCTCCTCGAGGTTGCGATGGCCGACATAGCCGCCGGTGTTGACGTCGATGGTGGTCATCGCCTCGGTGGGATCGATCACCAGATAGCCTCCGGACTTCAGCTGCACCTTGCGCCCCAGGGCCTTCTGAATTTCGTCCTCGACGCTGTAGAGATCGAAGATCGGCCGTTCGCCGGGATAGTACTCAATGCGCGATTCGTTACCGGGCATGAACTCGCGGGCGAACTCGACCAGCTTCTGGAAGTTTTCCCGGGAATCGATGCGCACCCGCTCGATCTCGTCGCGCATCACATCGCGCAGGGTGCGGATGAACAGCGGCAAGTCATCGTAAATCACGCTGGGAATACCGGCGGTGTGCTTGCGCTCGCTGACCTTGCGCCACAGCCGTAGCAGGAAGTGCATATCGGCGTAGAGCTCGTCTCGGGTCACGCCTTCGGCGGCGGTGCGAATAATGAAGCCGCCGGTGACCTCGATATCCTGCTCGGCCTGGCAGGACTCGGTCAGCTGACGCAGGCGCTCCCGCTCGCCCTCGTCCTCGATGCGCTGGGAGACGCCGTTGTGGGGCGAGTCCGGCATATAGACCAGATAGCGCGAGGGCACGGAAAGATGAGTGGTAAGCCGTGCGCCTTTCGAGCCAATCGGGTCCTTGGTGGCTTGCACCACCAGCGGCTGGCCCTCCTGGAGCAACTGACTGATCGACACCTGCTCGTCGAGCGGCGTGTTGGGCGCCATGACCTCGTGAGCATGAATAAAGGCGGCGCGGTCGATGCCAATGTCGACGAAGGCGGCCTGCATGCCGGGCAGCACCCGCACCACTTTGCCCCGATAGATATTGCCGACGATGCCCCTTCGCCCGCTGCGCTCGATAAAGGCTTCCTGCAGGACGCCGTTCTCGACCACTGCCACGCGCGTTTCCATGGGCGTTAGATTGATCAGTACTTCACCGCTCATGCGGGCTTCCTTAATCATTTGCTCATACGGGTATTATGACACAGCTGCCTGGCCACTCATCCACAGCGCCACGCCCTGGCGCGCAAGCAGTTCGGCGGTTTCATAAAGCGGCAGGCCAACCACGGCGCTATGACTGCCTTCGATATGGGACACGAACACCGCTGCCCGGCCCTGAATGCCATACCCCCCGGCCTTGTCCCGGGGCTCGCCGGTCGCCCAATAGGCGGCCGCCTCAGCGGCACTGATCGCACGCAGGGTGACCCGGGTCGTGACGCAGATATCCAGCAGTCCCTGAGGGCCACTCACCGCCACCCCCGTAAGCACTTCATGGGTGTTGCCAGAGAGCGCCGCCAGCATCTCGAGGGCATGGGCGCGGTCGCGGGGCTTGCCGAGGATTTCGCCGTCGAGCACCACCGCCGTATCCGACCCTAGCACCGGAAGTTCAGAGAGGACTGCACCGGCAAGCGCCTTTACGCGCGCCAGGCGACAGACATAGTCACGGGGAAGCTCTCCCGGCAACGGCGTCTCGTCGATATCGACCGGGCGCACCTCACAGTCAACGTCGATCGACGCCAATAGCTCGAGTCGGCGCGGGGACGCCGAGGCCAGACACAGAATAGCCACGCACTCCTCCTTTGAGTGACAGGCCTCCGTCAGGACACGGCAAAGCGACGGCGCAGGGCCTGCAGCATGGTGAACAGCCAGGGCCACAGGACAGCGCCGATCAATGACGGCAGCAGGAAGGCCAGATGAATGGAAAAGGGACCAAACAGGGTCATCAACCACTGATCGACCAGTTGCACGATGCCGAGCAGCACAAAGATCAGCACCGCCTGCTGCACCAGCGAATAGGCGCGCATGCGCTGACAGACCAGGGCAACCAGAAAGGCCAAGAGTGACAGCGCCAGGGCATTCAGACCAAGCGGCGAACCCTCGATAAGATCAAGCAGAATGCCCAGCACGAAACCGTGAAAGACCCCGATGCGCCGGGGCATCACCATGCACCAGAAGACCAGCATCAGACCCAGCCAATCGGGCCGCCACATCAGCCACTTGTCGGCGAGCGGCATGACCTGCAGGCACAGTGCCAGCAGCAAGGTCGACCACACCAGCAGGTATCCGCGCAGTCCCATGGCAGCCATCAGCGCATCAACTCCTTGGGCAGAGGATCGAGGTCAAAGTCGTCCGTCCAAAGCGAATCCCCGGCGGCGACATCGACATCCGGTGGAAACAGCAGCAGGAAGTGCCTGGCGCGTTGCAGCTTCGCCACCGGCGTGGCCATCACCGTAGCAAAGGGCTTGCCAGGGTCATGCGCCACCTCACTGACTCGTGCCACCGGATAGCCGACCGGGAAGCGACCGGCGAGTCCCGAGGACACCAGCAGGTCGCCTTCGCGGATATCGGCGGTGTCGGGCACATGCAGTACGCGCATGGCGTCAAAGCGCCCCGTGCCCTGAATGATGAACCGCAGCCCGTTGCGGTTTACCTGCACCGGCATCGCATGATTGGCATCGGCCACCATCAGCACCCGGCTGGTATAGGCCGAGACCGAGGTGACCTGCCCCACCAGCCCGGAAGCATCCATCACCGGCTGCCCCACATAGACCCCATCGCGACGGCCGCGATCGACGACCATCTGTTGGGTGAAGGGGTCTGAATCCAGCGACAGGAGTTCCGCGGTGAGAAAGGGAATATCATCGCGCTGGGTGGCGTTCAGGAGTTCGCGCAACCGCACGTTTTCTGCGGTCAGGCTGGCCATCCGCTGGACACGATGTGACAGGGTCAGCAACTGCTGACGAAGCTGGCGATTCTCATCGACAAGGGCGCGCTGATCAGACATCGCGAGCGAGCCCCATGACAGGACATCACTGGGCAGGCTGACCAGCCACTGTATGGGCGCAACCACGGTCGACAGCTGTGCCCGCAAGGCTTCGACCCGCGACAATTGATGTTCGGCAAACATCAACGTTAGTGCCAGCACCGCACACAGCAGCATGCGGTAACCGGGCACTGGCGCGTGCGTGAACAGCGGTTTGATAAGCGTTCCCCCGGGTCACGGTCTAGCGAACTGATCAGTCGCTGGAGAGTAGCTCGAAGGTATGCTGATCAATCATTTCCAGCGCCTTGCCGCCACCACGCGCCACGCAGGTCAGCGGATCTTCGGCAACGATCACCGGCAGGCCGGTTTCCTCGGAAATGAGCTTGTCTAGGTCGCGCAGCAGAGCACCGCCGCCAGTCAGCACCAGGCCGCGCTCGGCGATGTCCGAGGCAAGCTCGGGGGGAGACTGTTCGAGGGCACTCTTCACGGCCGTGACGATGGCCGCCAGCGTTTCCTGCAAGGCATCGAGGGCCTCATGGGAGTTCAGCGTGAAGCTGCGCGGAATGCCTTCGGCCAGGTTGCGACCGCGCACGTCGATCTCGCGCAGCTCACCGCCCGGGTAGGCGCAACCGATCTCTTCCTTGATGCGCTCGGCAGTCGCCTCACCGATCAGGCTGCCGTAATGACGGCGCACATAGGCGGTTATGGCCTCGTCGAAGCGGTCGCCGCCGACGCGGATGGATTCCGAGTAGACCACGCCGTTAAGCGAGATAATCGCGATTTCGCTGGTACCGCCACCGATATCGACGACCATCGAGCCTTGGGCCTCTTCGACCGGCAGGCCGGCCCCAATGGCGGCTGCCATTGGCTCTTCGATCAGGAATACTTCGCGGGCGCCAGCGCCCTCGGCAGATTCCTTGATCGCACGGCGCTCGACTTGAGTCGACATGCAAGGCACGCAGACCAGCACCCGCGGACTCGGCGTCAAGAAGGTGCTTTGGTGCACCTTGCGGATAAAGTGCTGAAGCATCTGCTCGGTCACGGTGAAATCGGCGATCACGCCATCCTTCATCGGCCGGATGGCAGTGATATTGCCCGGCGTACGGCCCAGCATGCGCTTGGCATCAATGCCCACAGCAGCCACGGTGCGCATATTGCCCGATTGGCGAATCGCCACCACGGAAGGCTCATCGAGCACGATGCCCCGTCCGCGAACATAGATCAGCGTGTTGGCCGTACCCAAGTCGATCGAGAGATCGCTGGAGAACAGCCCACGTAAACGTTTAAACATGGAAGTCTTTCACCTAGTGCAGACCGGAACCCTGTGCGGACGCAAACGGTACCATCGCCGCTTTAATGCAGCAAGCGACATCGGGGGCGGACGCGAGAGTGGAAGCCCTGCCAGTTGGCCCAGGATATGGTACATTTTGCGGTTATTTACTGCGGCAGACGCCAGCTCGGCGCCGCCGCCACGATCCATGCTCAAGGGATATCCACCATGGCGCTTGAACCGCAAGACGTGCAGCGCGCGGCGCATCTGGCCCGACTGGGCCTTGATGAGACAGACGCCGACCGCTATGTCGACGACCTGACCCGTATTCTCGAGATGGCCGACCAGCTTCAGGCGGTCGACACCGACGGCGTGGCCCCGTTGGCGCACCCGCTGGATGCCACTCAGCGTCTGCGCGCCGACGAGGTCACCGAGACCGACCAGCGCGAGCGCTTCCAACGCAACGCCCCGGCGGTAGAGAACGGCCTCTACTTGGTGCCCCGCGTCGTCGAATGAGCCCTGCTCGCTGCCTGAATGCCTCATCTGGAGCCAAGCCTCAATGCATGACATGACCCTGACCGAGCTTGCCCGCGCCCTCGAGGCCGGCGAGTTCACCAGCCGCCAATTGACCGAATCGTTGCTCGCACGCGTCGAGCGCCTCGACGGCGACCTCAACAGCTTCATCAGCGTGACCGCCGAGCAGGCACTGGCCGCCGCCGATGCCGCCGACGCCGCCCGCGGCCGCGGCGAAGCCGGCCCGCTCACCGGCCTTCCGCTGGCCCTGAAAGACATCTTCTGCACCCAGGATGTACGGACCAGCTGTGGCTCGAAGATGCTCGACAATTTCGTTGCGCCCTATGACGCGCATGTGGTCGAGAAGCTCAAGACCGCCGGCACCGTGAGCCTTGGCAAGACCAACATGGACGAGTTCGCCATGGGCTCCTCCAACGAAAACAGCTACTATGGCCCGGTCAAGAACCCCTGGGATCTCACCGCCGTGCCCGGTGGCAGCTCCGGTGGCAGTGCCGCCGCCGTGGCTGCAGGCCTGGTACCGGCGGCGCTGGGTACCGACACCGGCGGCTCGATTCGCCAGCCGGCCGCCTTCTGCGGCATTACCGGCCTGAAGCCCACCTATGGGCGCGTCTCCCGCTACGGCATGGTGGCCTACGCCTCGAGCCTCGATCAGGCCGGCCCCATGGCCCGCACCGCCGAGGACTGCGCACTGCTGCTGAGCGCCATCGCCGGGCATGACCTGCGCGACTCCACCAGCGTGGCCCGTGGTGTGCCCGACTATCGCGCCGAGCTTGGCGCGTCGCTGTCCGGCCTCAAGATCGGCCTACCCAAGGAATACTTCGGCGATGGCCTGGACCCGGCGGTTGAGAGCGCCATTCGCGAGGCGGTCAAGGTCTACGAATCCCTCGGCGCTACCGTGCAGGAAGTCAGCCTGCCGCATACCCATCACGCCATCCCAGCCTACTACGTCATCGCCCCGGCCGAGGCGTCCTCGAACCTGTCCCGCTATGACGGCGTGCGCTTCGGTCATCGCTGCGACGCGCCCAAGGATCTCGAGGATCTCTACAAGCGCTCCCGGGCCGAAGGCTTCGGCGACGAGGTCAAGCGCCGCATCCTGATCGGCACTCACACCCTCTCCGAAGGCTTCTTCGACGCCTACTACAAGAAGGCCCAACAGGTTCGCCGCCTGATCCGCCAGGATTTCATGGACGCCTTCGAACAAGTCGACGTGCTGATGGGCCCGTCGACGCCGACGCCGGCCTTTGACCTGGGCGCCAACAAGGACCCGGTGTCCATGTACCTGCAGGACATCTACACCATTGCCATCAACCTGGCTGGCATTCCCGGCATCAGCGTGCCGGCAGGCGCCGTCAACGGCCGCCCGGTGGGTCTGCAGATCCTCGGCCCGCACTTCGCCGAATCGCAGCTACTCAACGTCGCCCACCAGTTCCAGCAGGTCACCGACTGGCACCAGCAACGCCCGGCCTTCGGCAAGGAGAACGCATGATGCAATGGGAAACCGTGATCGGCCTAGAGGTCCACGTCCAGCTGGCCACCCGCTCGAAGATCTTCTCCGGGGCCTCCACCGCCTTCGGCGCCGAGCCCAACAGCCAGGCCTGCGCCGTTGATCTGGGCCTGCCCGGGGTCCTGCCGGTGCTCAACGAGTCCGCCGTGGCCATGGCGGTGCAGTTCGGGCTCGGCATCGATGCCGAGATTCCCGAGGTCTCGATCTTCGATCGCAAGAACTACTTCTACCCGGACCTGCCCAAGGGCTACCAGACCAGCCAGATGTATCACCCGATCGTCGGGCCGGGCGAGGTCGAGATCACCCTCGATGACGGCGAAACGAAGCGCATCCGCGTTCATCACGCCCACCTCGAGGAAGACGCCGGCAAGTCGCTGCACGAGGACTTCCATGGCATGACCGGGGTCGACCTGAACCGCGCCGGCACACCGCTTCTGGAGATCGTCTCAGAGCCCGACATGCGCTCTGCCAAGGAAGCCGCGGCCTACCTGAAGGCGATCCACTCCATCGTCACCTACCTTGGCATCTCGGATGGCAACATGGCCGAGGGCTCGATGCGCTGCGACGTCAACGTCTCGGTGCGTCCCAAGGGGCAGGAGGCCTTCGGCACCCGCGCCGAGATCAAGAACGTCAACTCCTTCCGCTTCGTCGAGCGCGCCATCGCCTTCGAGGTCGAACGCCAGGTCGAACTGCTCGAGGACGGCGGCAAGGTCGTGCAGGAAACGCGCCTGTACGACCCCGACGCCGACGAGACCCGCAGCATGCGCACCAAGGAGGAGGCCAACGACTACCGTTACTTCCCCTGCCCCGACCTGCTGCCAGTGGTGCTCGATGACGCCTACGTGGACCACCTGCGCACCTCGCTGCCGGAACTGCCCGCAGAGAAACGCGCACGCTTCCAGGGCGAGCTGGGGCTGTCCGCCTACGATGCCGGCGTGCTCTCGGCGACCCGCGCCATGGCCGATTTCTTCGAGGGGGTGAAGGACGTCTGCGGCGATGCCAAGCTGGCCGCCAACTGGGTACAGGGCGAATTCGCCGGCCGCCTCAACAAGGAAGGCCTGGAGATCGCCTCGAGTCCGGTATCGGCTACCCAGCTTGGCGAGCTGGTGGCGCGGGTCAAGGACGAGACCATCAACGGCAAGGCCGCCAAGCAGGTCTTCGCCGCGCTGTGGGACGGTGAAGGCGACAGCGCCGATGCGATCATCGAGGCCCGCGGCCTCAAGCAGGTCACCGACACCGGCGCCATCGAGGCGATGATCGATCAGGTGATCGCTGACAGCCCGGTGCAGGTCGCCCAGTATCGCGATGCAGAACCGGATAAGCGCGGCAAGATGATCGGCTACTTCGTCGGCCAGGTCATGAAGGCCTCCCGCGGCACCGCGAATCCCCAGCAGGTCAACGGCTTACTCAAGGAAAAGCTCGACGCCCTGTGCTGAACCATCCAAGGCACTGAATGGCAGGCGTGGGAAGTGAATCCCGCGCGCTGCCCGCAACGCAAGACGCCCCCTTTGAAGGGGGCGTCGTCGTATACGGCGGTGTCACTACCATCAGGCCCGGTCAGCCGCTCTTGTGCGCCTCGATCTGCTCTCGCAGGGCTTCCGCTTCGGCGGTCAAGGAGGCATTGGCGTGCATGTCGCCATTGCGGGCGGCTTCCATGGCCTGCTCAAGCTTGCGCTCATAGGCCTTCTGCAGCTTCTTGGTCGGGTCGCTCTTGAAGATCCCAAACATGGCGTCGCTCCTGAAGTAATGTCCCTGCAGACTACGCCAATTTATGTACAATATCGATACAGGTATTGTACATCGCTATGCCTTCCCGCCTCCCCACTCTTCGACCATTCCCCTAGACGATTTGGTGCCCCATGCGCCCCGCTACCCGCCAGACTCTTTAAGAACCGTCATGTGCTGTTAGTGACGAGGGTGCGCCTAAGCCCCACTCTCTCTGTTTCCATCCGTCGCCCGGAACGGCGACGTCCTTCGACCCTCCCCACCCGGCATGGAAGCCCTACGGGCCAGCCAGACTTCCCCTCAAGGGGGCTTGCCATGAAGACACTTACCTACCGGACTCTGGAGGGCGATGAACAGTCATTGCCCCTAGAAGCCATTGACCGCCTGCGCGCCGCCCTTCACGGCAGCGTGATCACCCTGGACGATGCCAGCTATGACATGCTGCGCCAGCTGTGGAATGGCATGCTGGACCGGCACCCTGCACTGATCGCCCGCTGCCTGGGCGCCAATGACGTCGCCCAGGCCATTAACTTCGCCCGCGATCATGCCATGCGGCTCAGCGTGCGGGGAGGTGGCCATCATATCGCCGGCAATGCCATCGCCGAGCAAGGCATGACTATCGACCTTTCGGCGCTGCGCAACGTGCGGGTGGATCCGCGCCGACGGACTGCCCGGGTCGATCCTGGCGCCCTGCTCGGCGATCTCGACCGGGAGACCCAGGCCTTCGGGCTGGCCACACCACTGGGCATCAACGCCACTACCGGGGTCGCTGGCCTCTGCCTGGGCGGGGGATTCGGCTGGCTGACGCGGCGCCACGGCCTGACCGCTGACAATCTACTGAGCGCCGACATTGTCACCGCCGATGGTCAGCGCCACTGGGTCTCGGCCAGCGAGGAGCCCGACCTTTTCTGGGCCATTCGCGGTGGCGGCGGCAACTTCGGCGTCGTGACCTCCTTCGAGTTCCAGCTCCACCCGGTGGGCCCCGACGTTTACGCGGGCCTGGTGGTCTACCCCTTCGATCAGGCCGAGCGGGTGATGCGCGCCTGGCGGGACTTCACCCAGACCGCTCCTGACGAACTCAGCGTCTGGGCAGTGCTCCGCCAGGCCCCACCGCTGCCCTTCCTGCCCGAATCCGCCCATGGCCAACCGGTAGTGGTATTTGCCCTGCTCTATGCCGGTGAGATCGCCGAGGGCGAACGCCTGGCGGCTCCAGTACTTGCCTTCGGCACCCCGCTCGGCGAGCATCTCGGCGCCCAGCCCTACACCGCTTTCCAGTCGGCCTTCGACCCCCTGCTCACCCCGGGCGCACGCAACTATTGGAAGTCCCACGATTTCGCTCGGCTCGATGATGAGGCTCTCGCGGCGCTGATCCGCGCGGCCGAGACACTGCCCGGCCCGGAGTGCGAGATCTTCGCCGCCCAGTTGGGCGGCGCCATGGCCCGGGTTGAGCCCAGCGCCACCGCCTACGCGGGACGCAACGCCACCTATGTCGTGAATGTTCATGGCCGTTGGCAAGCCGCCGAGGACGATGCCCGCTGCCGCGACTGGGCCCGCCAGGCCTTTACGTCCCTGGCGCCCTTCGCCACGGGCGGCGGTTATGTGAACTTCCTCACCGAGGATGAAGGCGACCGGGTGGCGGCGGCCTACGGGATCAACTTTGCCCGCCTACAGGCCATCAAGCAGCAGGTCGACCCCGGCAACCTGTTCCGCATGAACCTCAACATCCCTCCGCAAGTCGGCGAGGTGGCAGCCTGACAGGCCAGCGGGAAAGCGGGAAAGCGCCGAGAAACGTGCGGCAGACTGGAAGGCACATTGACCGGATAATCATGACGACACGGGCGCCACCAGGCGCCCGGCATGGGAATGGAAACAGGCATGGGAACAGGCATGGAAAATATCGAAGGCCGACAGCATGCCGGCCCGACCACCTAGCCCTTCGCTTCAGCCCTGAGAGTCACCCTGAGACGTTGCCTGACCAGCCTGCCACTGGGGCTGGCCGTTCTGCATCAACACCCGGTTGCCCTGGGGCGCCTCATCGAGACGGGCGCTGAAGACCTGACCATCGACCCGGTATTCCACGTCATACCCCAGGTGCTCCTGACGGGTATCGGTGACGGTGTGGCACTCTTGTCGGGTGGTGGTGCTGGTCTGACCGGCCTCGATGCGCCCCTGAACCTCGCGCCCCGCCAGGCCACCGCCCACGGCACCGGCCACAGTGGCGATCTTCTTGCCATTACCACCGCCGACCTGATTGCCGAGCAGGCCGCCGACGATGGCACCCGCGGCGGTGCCGATGATGCGATTGGGGTCGCGGCTGGGCGCCTGCTGGCTGACCACCACGTTCTCGCAGACCTGGCGCGGCGTCTCGACGGTTCGCGTCGCCGCCTCGACCTGCAGGATGTCGGCATAGACCGGCTCAGGCGCTTGGGAATAGCTGCTGACCTGATAGGCCCCCACCGCCAAGCCGCCAAGACCGAGAACTGACAGGGTGCTACCAATCACGATGGACTTGTTCATCACTCGCTCCTCAAACACGACACAGGGGTCGACCACACAGGGGTCGACATGGATAAGAGTCGGCTCGGGGGAATCCAAAAACTGGAATCTCGCCCCCGGGGCACGCGCTGGCGCCAGGCGAGGTGACGGGAAAGGATGAGACGAGGACTCGGGCGACATCCTGCCGCTGACGAGTCGGAGACGGGCGGAGTATAGCGCAGGGATCATAAAGCAGACACGTGAATCACGGCAGCTGTGCGGTGTTTCCACACTTGCCGACGGCCTGTCGCCATCGGCAGACGCAGTGAGACGAAGCCCTCAGCCGGCGCCATTCATGCGCCCAAACGAGCAAAGGCCCGGAGCCGTCATGGCGACCCCGGGCCCAGCAGACATGATCCATTGAGGATTAGCGCGCCTGAACTTCTGACCATAGCTGCTGGAAGATCTGCAGCTCGTCGCCTGCAAGGCTCGGGATGAAGCGCAGCCGCTGCATGTCCTCATCGCTTGGCTGCACCGGCGGCTGGGTCAGCACCGCGTCCAGATACGGCTCAGCAGCCGCATTGGGGCTTGCGTAGTAGTTGTAGTTCGACAGCTGGGCGCCTACCTTCGCTTCGAGCAGGAAGTCGATGAAGGCATGGGCGAGATCGGGGTTTGGCGCCTCGGCGGGAATCATCATGGTATCGACCCACATCTCGGCTCCTTCATCGGGGATCATGAAGGCGGTATTCGCGAAACCCTCGGGATCTTCTTCCTTGAAAGCCAGATAGTCGCCGTTGAAGCTCATCGCCGCATGCACCACGCCGCGGGACAGCTGCTGCAGCGCCGGGGTGCCGTCGGTGAAGCCGCTGAAGGTGTCACGTCCCTTGGTCTCGATCAGAAGCTTCGCCGCCTCCCGCCAGGCATCCAGGCCTGTGCAGTCATAGCCATGGCCGAGATAGGCGCAGGCCCCACCCATGGTCACCTG
This sequence comes from Halomonas sp. I5-271120, assembly GCF_030553075.1. Classification (NCBI taxonomy): domain Bacteria; kingdom Pseudomonadati; phylum Pseudomonadota; class Gammaproteobacteria; order Oceanospirillales; family Halomonadaceae; genus Halomonas; species Halomonas sp. I5-271120. The sequence goes on along the minus strand of NZ_CP130701.1, from coordinate 2,773,531 downwards.
CCCATCGCCCGCTACCGCGAAGGGGTAATCCGGATTCTCGTCCGAATCGAACAGCAGCGACCAGCTCTTCGGCGCGTCGGGGAAGGTGTCGGTGTTGTAGATGATGCCGGTGGTGCCCCACTGGTAGGGCACGCTGTAGTCGCCGCCCGGGTCATAACCGGGGTCTTGGAAGGTGTCCAAGACGTTATCGAGGTGCGAAAGCTTCGTCTTGTCCAGGGGCTGCACCAGGCCGGTCTCGATCAGGCGCGGCACATAGTAGTTGGACGGCACGATCACGTCATACTGGGACACGCCGCCAGCATTGAGCTTGGCAAACATCTCCGGCAAAGAGTTGAAATAGTTCTGCACCACCTCGACATCGTAGCGCTCCTCGAAGGCATCGATGATCGCCGGGTCCATGTACTCGGTCCAGTTGAACAGATAGAGCTTGTCGTCTGCGGCCTGAGCGCCGCCGGCCAGCATCAGGCCGATGAGTGGCCAGGCCAGGCGGACCGAACGAAGGAAGGGACGAGGAAGCGAATGCAGCATGCGTGACTCTCCTGAGTAGCGATGATGTGATGTTAGCGGGATGAGATCGGCGAAACCGGCAGGGTGCCACGTCAAGGCCTTCCTGGCGACATCACCGTGGGGCCAGGTCACGGCCGCTGGCCCGGAGCGGTCGTGGCAGAGGCTCGCTAGCCACGCCCCGAACGCTGACGGCCTAGCAGCAGGCTGGCCACGGCGACCAGCACTACGGCAGCGATCATCAGCGTCGCAATGGCATTGATCTCCGGCGAGACGCCCTTGCGGATCGCCCCCCAGATATAGATCGGCAGCGTCGCGCTCTCGGGGCCTGCGGTGAAGAAGCTGATCACGAAATCATCCAGCGACAGCGTGAATGACAGAAAGGCCCCTGAGATCAACGCGGGCCTCAGGGTCGGCACCAGAAAATGGCGGGCCCGTTGCCAGGGCGAGGCATAGAGGTCCTTGGCCGCCTCAAACAGGCTCGGGTCGAGCCCCACCAGCCGCGAATAGACGATCAGCGCCACGAAGGGAATCTGGAAGGAAACATGGGCGATGACCATGGTGCCAAGCCCCGGTGACAGCCAGCCGGTCAGGCGCTCCACCTGCACGAAAAAGGCCATTTCGGCGATGCCGAAGACGATATCCGGCAGCACCAGGGGCAGATAGATCAGCACCACCAGCCAGCCCAGCCGCCGCCAGCGATGGTGGAACATGCCATAGCCGATCAGGGTGCCGAGCAGCAGTGCAATCAGTGAAGAAACCACCGCCAGCAGCAGGCTATTGCCAAGCGCAGTGAGCAGCGCCTCATTGCCCATCAGCCGGTGATACCAGCGCAGCGAGACGCCGGTAAAGTGGGCGGCACTGTTGGAGGCGTTGAAGGAGTAGAGCACCACCACCGCCAGTGGCAGATAGAGAAACACCAGCGTCAACCACCAGAAGACGCGCAAGCCTCGATGCAGTCCACGACGGGTCATATCACCACCTCATCGCCACCGCCCAGGCGCCTGCCCAGCCGTCTCATCACATAGAGCCCGGCAAAGGTCGCCAACAGCATCAGGATCGCGCCGGCAGCCCCCAGCGGCCAGTTGGCGCCACCGGCAAACTGCCGCGCCACCAGGTTGCCAAGCAGCATGTGCTTGCCACCGCCCAGCAGCTCAGAGACCACATACATGCCGAAGGCGGGAATCGCCACCAGCACACCGCCGGCCAGCAGCCCCGGCAGGGTCTGGGGAAAAACCGCATGTCGAAAGGTCCACAGCGGCGAGGCATAGAGGTCCTGAGCCGCCTCCACCTGAGAGGTATCGAGCTTCTCGAAGGCGGCATAGAGCGGCAGCACCATGAACGGCAGGAAGTTATAGACAAGCCCTAGGGTCACCGCGACATTGGACGGATAAAGCCCCATGTTGGGCGGTATCAGGCTCAGCGACTCGGCAAGACCCGCCAGGGGCGTACCAGGCGCCAGCAGGTTCATCCAGCCAAAGGTGCGAATCACCTGATTGGTCCAGGACGGCACCACCAGCGCCAGTAGCATCACCGGCCGCCAGCGCGCATTGGCAGTGCTGATGTGGTAGGCCAGCGGATAGCTGATCGCCACTACCAGAAGGGTCGCGACCAGAGTCTGCGCGAGCGAACGCAGCAGGGTGTAGAGATTGGCCGGGCTCCAGCCCAGGATGCCATAGCCGGCCAGCCGCTCGAAGGCATCCAGCGTCAGCGGCATCTGGGGCTGACCATAGGGCCCGTTGGTCATGAAGGCCACCCCCATCAGGTAGATGCCGGGCAGCACCAGAAAGATCAGCAGCCAGAGCGCCCCCGGTGCCACGGTGAGCAGCAGATGGCGGGTATCGCCAAGGGCCCTGCGCGCGCCGGGAGCGTGCGAAACGCCGGCCCCGCTCATGTGCCCTCCTCGCCAGTCAGCGTCACCAGGTCCTCGGCCGCTACCGATACGCAGACGCGATCTCCTACGCCAGGCAACTGCCGCCCCCGGTTATTGACCATCGCCTGCAGCTCGGTATCGCCCACTGCCAGGCGGTATTCGGCGTGGCTGCCCCGGTACAGGCAGTCGGTGACGCGTGCCGGCAGGCAGTTGGCGCCGGCCTGGCCCGATGGCAGCAAATCCACCGTCTCGGGGCGGATCAGCAGCAGCGAGTCCGCATCCGGGGTCTCTGGTGGCTCGGACGCCGGCGCCTCGACCGTTAGCGCCCCCAGGCCGGTGTTGAGCTGCACTCCGTCACGCGAAAGGATCGGGAAGAGGTTGTCATGGCCCATGAAGCGAGCCACGAAGGCGTTCGCCGGCCGCTCATAGACCTCGCGGGGCGAACCGACCTGCTGGATGCAGCCACCGTCGAGCACGGCGATGCGATCCGACATCACCATGGCTTCCTGCTGATCGTGGGTGACGAAGAGAAAGGTCATGCCCAGGCGCTCCTGGACGCGCTTTAGCTCGACCTGGAGCTGACCGCGAAGCCCGGCATCCAGCGCTGACAGCGGCTCATCGAGCAGCAGCACATCCGGCTCACAGACCAGCGCCCGGGCCAGGGCGATACGCTGACGCTGGCCGCCAGAGAGCTGGTCCACTCTGCGCTCGATAAGCTCGCCAAGCTGGATGAAGCGGGCAATCTTGGCAACCCGCGACTCCCGCTCGGGCTTGGCCACCCCCTGCATGCGCAGCCCAAAGGCCAGGTTTTCGCGCACCGACAGGTGCGGAAAAAGCGCATAGGACTGGAAAACGGTGTTGACGCTGCGCCGGTGAGCCGGCACCTGGGTGATATCGCGCCCGCCAAGGGTCAGACGGCCGGCATCCGGCGACTCGAGCCCGGCAAGAATGCGCAATAGCGTCGTCTTGCCGCAGCCCGATGGCCCGAGCAGGGTGAAGAACTCCCCCTCGCGGATCGTGAGATCGACGCCGTCCAGCGCCACGGAGTCGGGGCCGAAGCGCTTATGCAGGCCCTCGAGGGCGATCGCCGCAGCGCGGCGCGGCGTCGGGCCTTTGTCAGTCAGGCCCTGGCGGGGCGGGGCGCTCGCCGTGCTGGTTTCGCTCATCGCTCTCCTCGTCTTGTCGCATGCCGGCCTTCGCCGACCGGATCATGGCCGGTCGCGCAGTCTATAGAACTGTGCCGTTGGGACCAATAGGGACAGGCGCCTTGCCGCTGTTACGCCATATTTTACTCACGTTGGTGTGAGTAAAGTTGGATTTTTCGTACGTGCCAGCCGCGCCATGCTGTGGACATACCCCCCAGCGCCTGACCAGGAGGCTCCATGCTGCATTCTGACGTTGAGACCGACCCCACCAGCACCTCGGCTCCCGATACCCTGTCGTCCGCCTTCTGGATGCCCTATACCGCCAACCGCGATTTCCGCAACCATCCGCGGATGGTGACCGGCGCCGAAGGACGCTACTTCATCGATGCCAAGGGTCGCCGGCTGTTCGACTCCCTCTCCGGCCTGTGGACCTGCGGCGCCGGCCATAACCGCGCCGAGATAAAGGACGCAGTGTCGCACCAGCTGGGCAGCCTCGACTTCGCCCCCGGCTTTCAGGTCGGCCATCCGCTGGCCTTTGCGCTTGCCGACAAGGTCGCCGAGCTGACGCCAGCCGGCCTCGATCATGTGTTCTTCACCAACTCGGGCTCCGAGGCCGCCGACACCTCGGTGAAGATGGCCAAGGCCTACTGGCGCCTCAAGGGGCGCCCCGAGAAGACGCGGCTGATCGGTCGCGCCAAGGGCTATCATGGCGTCAACATCGGCGGTACCAGCCTTGGGGGTATCGGCGCCAATCGCAAGCACTACGGCCCGCTTCTCGACGTCAGTCACCTGCCGCACACCCTGCAACAGAGTCTGGCCTTCACTCGCGGCCAGGCTGAGACCGGCTGGGAACTGGCCAACGCCCTGCTCGACCAGATCGCCCTGCACGACGCCTCGACCATCGCCGCGGTGATCGTCGAGCCGATGTCCGGCTCCGGCGGTGTCATCGTACCGCCCAAGGGCTATCTGGAGCGACTGCGGGCGATCTGCGACGCTCATGACATCCTGCTGATCTTCGACGAGGTGATCACTGCCTTCGGCCGCTGCGGCGCACGCACCGGCGCCGAGGCCTTTGGCGTCACGCCAGACATCATGAACGTGGCCAAGCAGCTGACCAACGGCGCGGTGCCGATGGGCGCGGTGATCGCCTCCCAAGAGGTCTTCTCGGCCTTCATGGACGGCACCGCACCGGCCCACGCCATCGAGTTCCCCCACGGCTACACCTACAGCGGCCACCCGGTGGCCTGCGCTGCGGGCCTGGCGGCGCTTGCGCTGTTCGAGCGCGAGGACTTCCCGGCCCAGGTGCGCACCATCGCCCCGGCCTTCGAGAACAAGCTGCATGCCCTGCGCGGCCGGCGTCACGTGGTCGACATCCGCAACTATGGCCTGGCCGGCGCCATCCAGCTCGCCCCGAGGGATGGCGACCCGACGATCCGCCCACGGGATGCCCATCTGGCGCTATGGGAAGCGGGCTTCTATGTCCGCTTCGGCGGCGACACCCTGCAGTTCGGCCCTCCGTTCTCGACCACCGAGGACGAGCTCGAGCGGCTCTTCGACGCCGTGGCGACTACTCTGGACACCCTGGACTGAGCGCCCTTTATTCTTTGTGCTCTTTGCCCTCTGCCCTCTGCCCTTTCTTCAGGAGCTCTCATGCAACAGATCGCCCACTTCATCAACGGCCAGTCGCAGTTGAGCGAGGCCACGCTGCCCGTCACCAACCCGGCCACCGGCCAGGTTATCCGCCAGGTCGCCAAGGCCGATGCCGCCACCGTCGAGCGCGCCATCGCGGCGGCCCGGGAGGCCTTCCCGGCCTGGCGGGACACTCCGCCGGCCAAGCGCGCCCAGGTCATGTACCGCTTCAAGCAGCTGCTCGAGGAGCACGCCGAACGCCTCGTCCAGCTGATCAGCGAGGAGCACGGCAAGACCGTCGAGGACGCCATGGGCGAGCTCCGGCGCGGCATCGAGAACGTCGAGTACGCCTGTGGCGTGCCGGAGCTGCTCAAGGGGGAGTACTCCCATAACGCCGGCCCGGGCATCGATGCCTGGTCAAACTTCCAGCCGCTCGGCGTGGTGGCGGGCATCACGCCCTTCAACTTCCCGGCCATGGTGCCGCTGTGGATGTACCCGATGGCGATCGCCTGCGGCAACACCTTCATCCTCAAGCCCTCGGAGAAGGATCCTTCCTCGGTGCTGGCGATCGCCGAACTGCTCGGCGAGGCAGGGGCCCCGCCGGGGGTGCTCAACGTGCTGCAGGGCGACCGCGTGGCCGTCGAGGGTCTGCTCGATTCCCCCGAGGTCGAGGCGATCTCCTTCGTCGGCTCGACGCCCATCGCCGCGTCCCTGTACGCCCGCGGCTCGGCCGGCGGCAAGCGCGTCCAGGCGCTGGGCGGGGCCAAGAATCATGCCGTGGTGCTGCCGGATGCAGATCTCGACAATGCCGCCAATACCCTGATGGGTGCGGCCTTTGGCAGCGCCGGCGAGCGCTGCATGGCGATCTCGGTGGCCGTATGCGTGGGCGATGACAGCGCCGACCGACTGATCGAGGCCTTGGTGCCGAAGATCCAGGCGCTGAAGATCGGCCCCGGCACCCAGCGCGGCCTCGACATGGGAGCCCTGGTGACCGCCGAACACCGCGACAAGGTGATGGGCTATCTGGAAATCGGCACCAAGGAAGGAGCCCGCCTGGTTGCGGACGGCCGCAGCCTGACGGTTCCCGGCCATGAAGACGGCTACTTCCTCGGCGGCTGCCTGTTCGACCGGGTGACGCCCGAGATGCGCATCTATCAGGAGGAGATCTTCGGCCCGGCGCTGTGCGTGGTGCGGGTGGAGAGCCTCGATGAGGCCATCGCCCTGATCAACGCCCACGAGTACGGCAACGGCACCTGCCTGTTCACCGCCGACGGCGAGGCGGCCAGGCGCTTCGCCGATCGCATCCAGGTGGGCATGGTCGGCATCAACGTCCCGCTGCCGGTGCCGGTGGCCTACCACAGCTTCGGCGGCTGGAAGCGCTCACTGTTTGGTGACCTGCACGCCTATGGCCCGGACGCAGTGCGCTTCTACACCCGGCGCAAGGCGATCTCCCAGCGCTGGCCGTCAGCCTTCGAAACCACTCACGCCGAGTTTCACTTCCCCTCCGGTAGCTGATATAAGTTGTCAGGATCGGAAACGGCCGGCCCTTCGGGGCCGGCCGTTGTCGTTGAGGCCGCCGCCCCTCAGGACTGGTTGGCCAACTCGTCGAGAAAGGCTTCGAGGACCCGATGCGGGCGCCGGTCGCGGCGGGTGATGGTGACGAAAGGGGTGCTGAAGCGACAGCCTGGCAGGTCGAGTTCCCGAAGCCGCCCGGCGGCGACCCAGTGGGCGGCCAGGTGGTCCGGCAGGTAGCCGAGGTAAGCCCCGGTGAGAATCATAAAGGCCGCGCCCTCGCGATCACTGGCGGTGGCGGTGCCGGTGAGCGGGGCATGGGCCGCCCGCGCCGCTTCCGGCAACGGATAGCCGGGGATCACCGCCTCGAAGCCGGCGAGTTGCTCCGTTGTCAGATCAGCATCAGGAGCGGCGTAGAGCGGGTGAGTATCGGCGCAATAAAGCCGTGAGGCCTCATCGTAGAGCGGGCGCGCCTCGAGGCTCGCCAGCAGGTTGACCTCGGGCACCACGCCGATATGCAGCCGGGCATCGAGCACTCCCTGGGCGATGCTGTCCGGTGCTTCCATGTGGATATTCACCACCACCTCAGGTCCCTTGGCCTTGAGGGCGGCCAGGGCATGTGTGATACGCATCTGCGGCAGACTGACCAGGTTATCGGTGATGCCGATATTGAGCTCGCCGCGCAGGGTGCGGTGCAGGCCGTTGACCTCGGTGCGGAAGGTCTCCAGAGAAGCTAGCAGGGTCAGCCCGGCCCGATAGACCTGACGCCCCTCCTCGGTGAGTGCAAAGCCGCCGCGTCCGCGCTGACACAGGCGCAGGCCCAGGCGTTTTTCGAGATCGCTCATGTGCAGGCTGATCGCCGAGCGGGAGATGCCTAGCTCGCCCTCGGCGGCGGTGAAGCCTCCGCACTCGACTACCGCCTTGAACACGCGGATCAGGCGCACCTCGAAGTCGCTGACCCGCCCAAGCGGCGGCGCTGCGTGCTCGGCCATGGGTCAGTCCTGACCGCAGCGCTGCCCGCAGACCGGGCAGGCCGGATCGCGGGGCACCCGGAAGCGCCGCCATTCGCCGGTGAGGCCATCGAAGGTGGAAAGCCCTTGATGGGCGCTACCGGCACCGCTGAGCAGCTTGACCGCCTCCAAAGCCTGGAAGCTGCCGATCAGCCCGACCAGGGGTGCTACCACGCCGTTCTCGGCGCAGCGCAGCTCCTCGTCATCGACGGGTTCTCCTGGCTTGCTCGGTGGATAGAGGCAGGCATAGCAGGGGCTTTCCGGGTCGCGAGGATCGAAGACCGCAAGCTGTCCACCGAAGCGAATCGCCGCTCCGGAGACCAGCGGCCGCCCTGCCGCCTGGCAGGCGGCGTTGATGGCATAGCGCGAGGCGAAGCGATCGGTGCAGTCGAGCACCAGATCCGCTGCCTGGACGGCGATTGCCAGCGCCGCGCCGTCGAGGCGCTCGGTGACGGCGGTGATCCGGCAGTCAGGGTTGAGCGCCAGCGCGGCATCGCGAGCCGATTCGGCCTTGAGGCGGCCGATGTCCGCCTGGCCGTGGGCGACCTGGCGCTGCAGATTGGAAAGCTCGACCGCGTCATCGTCGGCCAGCGTCAAGCGGCCGACCCCCGCTGCCGCCAGGTAAAGCGCCACCGGCGAGCCCAGCCCGCCAGCGCCGATCACCAGCGCATGGCTTGCAAGGAGACGCTCCTGGCCTTCGATCTCGATCGGATCGAGCATGATCTGGCGGCTATAGCGCAGCAGCGCCTGGTCGTTCATCGTCACGTGTCTTCTGGGCCTTTTATCTCAGGTCCTGCTTGGTTCCCGGCCGACGTCAATCGGCCTGCGTCAATCGGCCTGCGTCGGCGCTCAGTGCCGAGGGCTAGGTGCTATGAGCCAAGTGCTAGGTGCTAATGCCAAGTATCGATACTAAGTGCTCAGTACTCTTCGAGCTGCTCGACATCCGGGACATGCAGGGTAAATTCTTCCTTAACCTCTTCCATGACCACATAGCTCTTCGACTCCTTGACGCCGGGCAGGGTCAGCACCACCTCGCCAAGCAGCTGGCGGTAGGCCGACATCTCGGGAATCCGGCACTTGAGGATATAGTCGAACTGCCCCGAGACCAGGTGACACTCCTGGACCTGCGGCAGCTTGCGCACGGCACGCCGGAACTCGTCGAACACCGCAGGCGACTGGCTCTCGAGACTGATCTCGACGAACACCAGCAGCTTGGCCTTCAGGGCCCTGGGGTCGAGCACTGCCTTGTAGCCGCGAATGATCCCGGAGCGCTCCAGGCGCTTGACGCGCTCCAGGCACGGCGTGGTGGATAGCCCCACCTGAGCGGCCAGGTCGACATAGGAAATGCGGGCATTGTCCTGGAGGGCACGCAGGATCTTCAGGTCGATACGGTCAAGCGAGCGGGTCTTGGCTTTCATGGTCATCCAGTGTCCAAGCTCGATACGCAGACAACGACTGACGCGTCGCCGCCGGATCGCCTGCGCATCATGGCTTCCATAGTTGTTGGAAGGGGGGATCGACGAAAACCTCAGTGATTGGTCGGGCCACATGAAGGCTTGCCAGAGAGGTTCGTCATTCTCTCCCATGTTTCCCATACAAGTACCATATCCGCTCCAGGCGGTGCGAGTCGCACCACCAACGCTCTTTTAAAGCGAGCCTATGCGGACCAGCGCCCCAGGCTGACCCGATCGCGCGCGCCCAGATCCTGAAGGGTCGTGACGTCCGAATAGCCCGCCTGCTCGAGCGCCTGACGCACCGCCGCGCCCTGCTCGAGGCCATGCTCGAGCAGCAGCCAAGCCTCCGGCTCGAGGTGAGCACGAGCCTCGCGGGCAAGCCAATAAAGGTCGGCCAGCCCCTCGTCGCCGGCCACCAGCGCCGAGCGTGGTTCGAAACGCACGTCACCCTGCGCGAGATGGGGGTCATCGTCGGCAAGGTACGGCGGGTTGGCTACCACCAGTGAAAAGCGCTCACCCTCAAGCGCTGCGAACCAGTCGCTCTCGAGGAAGCGGACCCGCGACAGCCCCAGATAAGCGGCGTTGTCTGTGGCCAAGGCGACGGCCTGCGGCGACAGGTCGACGCCGGTCACCTGCCAGCCGGGGCGCTCACTGGCGAACGCAAGCGCGATGGCGCCGCTGCCGGTACCGAGGTCCAGTAGCTTGCCGCCTTCGGCGGCGCCACGAGCGAGCGCCGCCTCGACCAGGCATTCGGTATCAGGGCGCGGAATGAGGGTGGCATCAGAGGTCTTGAGGGTCAGCCCCCAGAACTCGCGTTCACCGACCAGGTGAGCCACCGGCCTACCCTGCCCCCTCGCCGCGACGAGAGCCTCGAAGCGCGCGCGCATCAGGGGCTCGGCGTCGCGATCGCCCCAGGTGTAGAGCCAGGCACGGCTGACACCGAGCACGTGGCACAGCAGCACCTCGGCATCCAGCCTTGGGCTCGGCGAAGCTGCTGCCTTGAGACGCTGGGCGGCGCGGGCCAACAGCACGTCGAACCGCATCAGGCGTTCTCCTTTGCGCATCAGGCTTTCTTTTTGACCCATCAGGCTTCCTGCTGCAGGGCAGCGAGCTGCTCGGCCTGATACTCGTGGAGCAGGGGTTCGATGATCTCGCCAAGCTCGCCGGTCATCACCTCGTTAAGCTTGTAGAGCGTCAGGTTGATGCGGTGATCGGTGACTCGCCCCTGAGGAAAGTTATAGGTGCGAATGCGCTCGCTGCGATCCCCGGAGCCGACCAGCGAGCGACGGGTATCGGCCTGCTCGCGCTGCTGACTCTCCTGGGCGCTCTGCTTGAGCCGCGCGGCCAACAGCGACATGGCCTTGGCGCGGTTCTTGTGCTGACTGCGCTCTTCCTGACACTCGACCACCACGCCGCTGGGCAGGTGAGTGATGCGGATCGCCGAATCGGTGGTGTTGACGTGCTGGCCGCCAGCACCGCTGGAGCGGAAGGTATCGACGCGCAGGTCGTTGGTGTTGATGTCGATATCGCCGACCTGGTCGGCCTCAGGCATCACCGCCACGGTGCAGGCCGAGGTATGAATGCGCCCCTGGGATTCGGTCGCCGGCACCCGCTGCACCCGGTGTGCGCCGGATTCGAACTTGAGCCGGGCATAGACGCCCTCACCCTTGACCCGCGAGATCAGCTCCTTGTAGCCCCCCTGCTCGCCGTGGCTGGCACTGATCACCTCGACCTTCCAGCCGTGCTTTTCGGCGTAGCGGGAATACATGCGAAACAGATCACCGGCAAACAGCGCCGCCTCGTCACCGCCGGTACCGGCGCGCACCTCCAAATAGACGCTGCGGCCGTCGTCCGGGTCCTTGGGCACCAGCAGCCGCTTGAGCGCTTCCTCAAGCGACGCCAGACGCTCCTGACCTTCGGCCTGCTCGAGCTCGGCCAGCTCGCGCATCTCGGCGTCGCTGTCTTCGAGCAGGGCCTGGGCGGCCTCGACATTGCCCTCGGTGGCGCGGAATTCCTGCCAGGTAGCCACCAACTCCTCGAGTTCGGCATATTCCCGGGAATAGTCGCGGAAGCGCGGCTGGTCGGCGATGACGTCGGGCTCGGCCAGCAGGGCCGAGAGTTCCTCAAAGCGCTCGGCAAAGGTATCCAGGCGCTGACGCAGTGTGGCTTTCATGAAGGGTCCTGTTGTCTGGTGCCGGTCATCGAGGGTCCTGGGGACCGCGCTCGACGTCGAAAAGCAGCGCCTCGGCAGCCTCGATCAGATCCTGGCGTTCGGCCCCGGAGGCCTCGCGCAGGCCAAGGGTGGGGGCGTGCATGAGCTTGTTGGTCAGCTGACGAGCCAGGCGTGCAACGACCTTCTCCGGGTCGTCCCCGCGTGTCAGCTGCGCCAGCGCCTGTTCCTCGGACTCGGCGCGCATCTGCTCGCCCTGCTGCCGGTAGCGGCGAATCAAGTCACCGGCGCCGCGCACCCGGCGCTCGTGCTGCCAGCTACCTACGCCGTGCTCGATCAACACTTCAGCCTGATCGGCAGCCACCTGACGATGACGGCGGTTCTCTTCGATAACCTCTTGAAGGTCATCAACGGTATAAAGGAAGACATCATCCAGTTCGCCGACCTGCGGCTCAATGTCACGAGGCACGGCGATATCGACCATGAACACTGGCCGGTGGCGGCGCATCTTGATCGCCCGCTCGACCATGCCCTTGCCGAGAATCGGCAGCGGCGCTGCTGTGGATGAAATGACGATGTCGGCACGAGCCAGGGCATCGGGAATCTCGTTGAGGGAGATCGCCTCGCCGCCGAAGGAGTCCGCCAACTGCGCGGCCCGCTCACGGGTGCGGTTGGCCACGATCAGCGTTCGCACCCCCGCCTCCCGCAGGTGGCGGGCGACCAGCTCGATGGTTTCGCCGGCGCCGATCAACAGCGCCGTGGAGCGCTTGAGGTCATCGAAGATGCGACTGGCCATGCTCACCGCAGCGTAGGCCACCGACACCGGGTTTTCGCCGATGCCCGTCTCGGTGCGCACCTGCTTGGCTATCGCGAAGGTGTGCTGAAACAGCCGTTCGAGCTCGCCGCCCAGACCCTGGTGGCTGCGCGCCACCTGGTAGGCATCCTTGAGCTGGCCAAGGATCTGCGGCTCGCCGAGCACCATGGAGTCCAGCCCCACGGCGACCCGCATCAGGTGACGGGCCGCGTCGCCGTCCAGATAATGGTAGGCCGCAGCCGACAGCTGTTCGACGCTGAGCGCATGAAAGCGACTCAGCCATTCGAGGATCGCCGCCTCACCATCGCGTTCGATCACGCAATAGAGTTCGGTGCGATTGCAGGTCGACAGCAGCGCGGCCTCATGCACCTCGGTCAGAGCGCATAGCTCGGTCAGAGCCGCTTCCAGCTGCGCCGGGGTAAAGGCGACTTGCTCGCGCACCTCGACCGCTGCTGTCTTATGATTGATGCCAAGGGCCAAAAGCGTCATGCAATCAGAGTCTTCGCTCAAGGGGGTGGGTGCGAATCACGGCGCACGCCACGAGGCGCAGCGCGACAGCAGGGTAGCCTGTCTAACACCTATATTTACGCCTGGGGAGTGGTCGCCGGATCGTCCGAAGACAGCAATTCTATCACAGCCCACCCATGGGACACGCCCCCATGGCTTTGCCCTTGCCCGGCAAGCCGTTATGCTGAACGCTGATTCCCTTGACGAGACGATCATGCGCGCACGCCTGCTCAAGACGGCCCTCATCACGGCGACCCTCGCGCTGCTTACGGCCTGCCAGGGCATGCCGATGACCCACGATGCCAACGATCCCGGCATCGACGACCCCATGCGGGGAGCGCCGCCGGTCACTCAGGGCCTGGATGCCCAGGGCCTGGAAACCCTGCTGGTGGCAGAGCTGGCCGGTCGTCGCGGCCAGTATGAACGCGCCGCGCAGGGGTATCTTGACGCCGCCGAGCGCTATGACTCCGCAGCGCTGAGCGAGCGCGCCACCCTAGCGGCCCGTTTCAGCCAGCAGCCCGAGCTGTTCGAGACAGCCGCCCGCCGCTGGCATCAGCGCGCCCCCGACGCAGAGGCCCCGCTGCGCCTGCTGGCGAGCCTTGCCCAGCAGCGCGGTGACTGGCAAACCGCTCTGGAATCACGGCTGACACTGGTTGCACAAGGCGAGCCGGGGGAGCTTGCAAGCTTCGCCGAACAGGCGCTGACTCAGGGTGCTGACCCACAGCCACTGGCGATTCGTCTACGCCGCCACCTGCTGGTGGCCGATGGCGATACCCCCTACGCTTACGACGCCGTGCTGGCTACCGCCCTGCTCGAAGCCGCCGGTGGCGAAGCCGAGCGGGCCGACGCACGGCTTGCCGACCTGGCCCGCACTCATCCCGAGCTTCCCGCCCTGTGGCTCACCCGCGCACGCATTTCCATGCAGCGAGGTAACCCGACTGCTGCGCGTCGCGCCGCCCAGCGCGGCCTGGAGACCTCTCCCGACGATACTCGCTTCCTGCTGCTGCTGGCCCGAAGCGAGCTGGCGCTGGGTCGAGTCGACGCCGCGGAGCGCCAGACCGATCGCCTACTGGCTCAGCAGGATGAGCATCCTGAACTGCGCCTGGGGCTGGCCCGCCTGTTCCTCGAAGCCAACCAACCTGCTCCGGCCCGCCGCCTGCTGCTGCCGCTGATCGACGACGACGCCACGCCTCCGGCGGCCTTCCTGCTGCTGGGCAGCATCGCCGAGCAGCAGGGCGAGGTCGACAATGCCCTGCTCTATTACCGCCAGGTGCCAGAGGGCGATCAGTTTCTCAGTGCCCGCCTGCAGGCGGCGCGCATGTTGATCGATGCGGATCGCCTGGCCGATGCCCTGGATTTCCTGCGACTCGAGCGGCTGCGCCATGACGATCAGGCCGCCAATATCGCCTCCCTAGAGGTCGAGCTGCTTGATCAGGAGGGCGAGCGCGCCGCCGCCGATGAGGTGCTCGCCGAGGCCCGCGACCACCACCCCGACGACAACGGCCTGCTATATATGCAGGCGATGCGCAAATTCAACACCGGCGACCTGGACGGCATGGAAGCCGATCTGCGCGAGCTGATCAAGCGCCGGCCCGACAACGCCATGGCCTTGAATGCGCTGGGCTTTACCCTGGCCGATATGACCACGCGCTTCGATGAAGCCTATGAGTTGATCGAGCGGGCCCATCGCCTGGCGCCCGACAATCCGGCCATCCTCGACAGTCTTGGCTGGGTCCTGCACAAGCAGGGGGAGAATGCCCGCGCCCTGCCCCATCTAGAGCAGGCCTACGCAATGATGCCGGATCAGGAAATTGCCGCCCATCTCGCCGAGGTGCTCTGGTCCCTTGAACGCACCGCCGATGCTCGTCGCCTGGTCGAACGTGGCCTGTCACGCTTCGAGGACCGCCCCAAGCTTGATGAGCTGATACAGCGTATCCCCGCCCTGGCGCCCTGAGGGCGCCGTCGAAAGGATCGCCCCTTACCCCTGGCCGACACCCGAAACCGAGAGAGCCCGATGACCCGACGCTTCGTCCTTTTGATCGCCCTGGTCCTACTGGCCGGCTGTGCCACCCGTGGACCTGTCACCAGCGGCAGCGCCGAGCGCGGCCCCTGGCAGGATCAGGTCGCCCGCGTACAAGCCCTGACCAGTTGGACACTGGCCGGCAAGGTGGGGCTGCATACCGCCGATGAAAGCACTAGCGCCAACCTGGACTGGCGTCAGACGCCCAACTATTACCGGCTGCTGATCAGCGGGCCCTTCGGTGCCGGCCGCAGCACCCTCGAGGGCACCGCCCAGAAGGTGACGCTGACCACCAGTGAAGGCCGCGTGAGCGCCGCAAGCGCCGAGGCGCTGCTCGACCAGGAGCTGGGCTGGTCACTGCCGGTTTCATCGCTGGATCACTGGGTCCGCGGTCTGCCCGCCCCGGGCGATGCCTTTGAACGCGATACCGACGCCCTGGGCTACCCCACCCAACTGACCCAGGCCGGCTGGACCATCGACTACTCGGGCTGGATGCCGGCCAATGGGCTATGGCTGCCACGCCGCCTGAATATGCAGCGCACCGGCATCGAGGCCACCCTGATCATCAACGCCTGGCAGCCGGAGGCCAAGGGTGACTGAGACCAGAACATCAGACGCTGCCGTTAAACCTTCTCAGAACACAATCAGCTTGCCAGCACCCGCCAAGCTCAACCGCATGCTGCATATCACCGGGCGCCGCGCCGACGGCTATCATGAGCTGCAGACCCTGTTCCAGTTTCTGGATGTCGGCGACACCCTGCACTTCACTCCCCGAAACGATGACGCTATCCGTCTGACGCCGGCTCTCGCCGGCGTGGCCGCCGAGGATAACCTGGTGGTGCGCGCCGCCCGCCTGCTGCAAGCCGAGACCGGCTGTCGCCGCGGTGTCGATATTCACTTGGCCAAGCGCCTGCCAATGGGGGGAGGTCTTGGCGGCGGCAGCTCCAACGCCGCCACCACCCTGCTCGCCCTGAATCGACTATGGGCGCTCGGTCTCGATGAGGAGCGTCTGGCCACGCTGGGGCTGAGCCTTGGCGCCGATGTTCCCGTCTTCGTGCGTGGTCACGCCGCCTGGGCCGAAGGCGTCGGCGAACGCCTGACGCCGGTCACCCTGGACACCCCTCACTTCGTGGTGATTCACCCCGGCGTATCGGTCGCGACGGCGCGGGTCTTCCAGGCGCCTGAATTGACACGCGACACTGCGGCCATTAGACTTTCGCGCGCACTTGAGGGGGGCGCGTCGTGCTGGAGAAACGACTGCGAGACCACGGTTCGCAGGCTTTATCCGCAGGTCGACGAAGCCATCAGCTGGTTGGCCCAGCGGGCGCCGACCATGCTGACCGGCACTGGCGCTTGCCTGTTCGGAAGTTTGACGAACGTCGAAGAGGCCGCTAGCATAGCGCGCCAAGTCGACCCACGCTGGCACGCCTTCACGGCGCAAGGCATGAACGTCTCCCCTCTGCACAAGGCTCTGGGGTGAGGCAATCTGCCTAGATTGCCCGCACGACGGCTCTTTGTTCCCAGGCATTTCTCCCGGGAAAGAGTGTAAGCAGAGTCGACAGGCAAGGTTACTGGGGTATAGCCAAGTGGTAAGGCACCGGTTTCTGGTACCGGCATTCGCAGGTTCGAGTCCTGCTACCCCAGCCATTCCCTCCCGAGTCGACCGCCCGTCAACATCCCTCATAGAGATTCCCAAGACTCCAAAGGTGGCTGCGCGTGTCTAAATTGATGGTTTTCGCCGGGAACGCCAATCCCGAACTTGCCCGCAAGATTGCCGAAGGACTCGACAATCGCCTAGGCCACGCCACGGTAGGCCAGTTCAGCGACGGCGAAATCGCGGTCGAAATCAACGAGAACGTCCGCGGCAAGGACGTTTTCGTACTGCAGTCCACCTGCGCGCCCACCAACGACAACATCATGGAACTGGTCCTGATGATTGATGCGTTGCGTCGCGCCTCTGCCGCCCGCATCACGGCGGTGGTTCCCTACTTCGGCTACGCACGCCAGGACCGCCGCGTCCGCTCGGCCCGCGTGCCCATCTCCGCCAAGATCGTCGCCGACATGATGGTCAAGGCCGGCGTTGACCGAGTGATGACCATGGATCTGCACGCCGATCAGATTCAGGGCTTCTTCGATGTGCCCGTCGACAACGTCTACGGCTCACCGATCCTGCTCGACGATATCGAGCGCCAGAATTACGAAGACCTGGTCGTGGTCTCCCCGGACGTGGGCGGCGTGGTTCGCGCCCGGGCTATCGCCA
Source organism: Halomonas sp. I5-271120 (assembly GCF_030553075.1). NCBI lineage: Bacteria > Pseudomonadati > Pseudomonadota > Gammaproteobacteria > Oceanospirillales > Halomonadaceae > Halomonas > Halomonas sp. I5-271120. Next base: position 2,756,633 of record NZ_CP130701.1, on the reverse strand, counting down.
AGCAGCTCAATGCTGATCTCGCCATCATCGACAAGCGTCGCCCCCAGGCCAACCAGGCTCAGGTAATGCATATCATCGGCGAGATCGAAAACCGCACCTGCGTGGTGGTGGACGACATGATCGATACCGCCGGCACCCTGTGCAAGGCCGGAGAGGCGCTCAAGGCGCACGGCGCACGCCGCGTGGTGGCCTACGCCACTCACCCGATCCTGTCCGGTCCGGCCGTCGACAACATCACCGGCTCGGTGCTCGACGAGGTCGTGGTGGCCGATACCATCCCGCTGTCCGAATCAGCACGCCGGAGCGGCAAGATCCGCCAGCTGTCGGTGGCCGGTCTGATCGCCGAGGCGATCCGCCGCGTCAGCAACGAAGAATCCGTCAGCGCGATGTTCCACTGACGTCCCGACAAGGGACAAACGGAACACCACGCAGGATACGCGCGCCGTCAGGCGCTCTTGGAAACGTCAACGCTTGGTCGCGGGCTTGGCGTTCTCCTCATCAAACCACTGAGGTTTCATTCAATGTCCGATTTCAATCTTAATGCCAGCGTTCGCCACGACCTGGGGAAAGGTGCGAGCCGCCGCCTGCGTCGTGCGGACCTCGCCATCCCGGCGATCATCTACGGCGGTGAGACGGCTCCCAAGTCTATCGCCATCGACAAGGCCCCGTTCTACAAGGCCATCGAAGATGAGTCCTTCTTCTCCTCCGTGATCACACTGGACGTGGAAGGTCAGAAGGAGCAGGTCGTGGTTCGTGACCTGCAGCGTCACCCCTTCAAGCCGCTGGTGACTCACGCCGACTTCCTGCGCGTCGACGCTACCCACGAGCTGACCCTGCATGTTCCGCTGCACGTGGTGGGTGAAGACACCAGCCAGGCGATCAAGGACGAGGACGGCGAGCTGCACGTGCTGGCTTCCGACGTCGAGATCAGCTGCCTGCCGAAGGATCTCCCCGAGTATCTGGAAGTGGATATCAGCAACCTCGAGCTGGGCACCACCCTGCACCTGTCCGACCTTGTCGTCCCGGCGGGCGTGACCCTGGTTGCACTGACCCACGGCGAAGATCACGACAACGCCGTACTGAGCGTGACCAAGGCCAAGGTTCGGGCCGAGGAAAGCGAAGAAGGCGAAGAAGCCGACGCACCGGCAGCGAAGCCGGCTGAAGACGAAGGCGAAACCGAGTAATCGGCGACGCCTGCGGGCATGCCGGCTAGCCGTCATGCCCGTGCTGTCTTCTGAAAATCAAGCGCTTCGGCGCTTGATTTTTTTTGCCTGTCACAAGCCCTACCTGTAGCCCCTCGAACACACGCCCCCGAACACGCGAGGACACCGGCATGAGTCAGCTGAAAGCGATTATCGGCCTTGGCAACCCGGGTGCCGACTACGATGCCACCCGGCACAATGCCGGCGCCTGGCTGATAGAGTCCCTGGCACGCGATCATCACGTCGCCCTGCGCCCAGAGCGCAAGTTCCTGGGTCTCTATTCGAAGATCACTCTGGCCGGCCAGGACCTGCACCTCTTGTACCCACAGACCTTCATGAACAAGAGCGGCGGCTCCGTGTCCGCCCTGGCCAAGTTCTTCAAGCTTGCCCCCGAAGAGCTGCTGGTCGCCCACGACGAGCTCGATATCGCCCCCGGCACTGCGCGCTATAAGCAAGGCGGTGGACACGGCGGCCATAACGGTCTGCGCGACATCATCGCCTCGCTGGGCAACGCCAAGGACTTCCACCGGCTGCGCATCGGCATCGGCCACCCTGGTGACGCCCGCCAGGTCGTCAACTATGTGCTGGGTCGTCCCGGCAAGGCAGAACGCACCGCCATCGACGCCTCCATCGACGAGATCGAACGCACTCTGCCGGATGCCGTCAGCGGTGACTGGGCGCGAGCCATGAACCGGCTGCACAGCTTCAAGGGGTGACGACACAACCGCTACTCGCGCGCTGAGGCTTGCCTGGCCGAACCGTTGCCCGCCAGTTTTTCGCTGGGCACGGCGCTGCTAGAGAAGGTCTGCCGTGTGGCGTAGAATGCCCGCCATCGTTTTTCCACCGAATTCCAGGAACACACCATGGGTTTCAACTGCGGTATCGTCGGCCTGCCCAACGTCGGCAAGTCCACCCTCTTCAATGCCCTGACCAAGTCGGGCATCGACGCCGAAAACTTCCCCTTCTGCACCATCGAGCCCAACGTTGGCATCGTGCCGATGCCGGACCCGCGCCTCGACAAGCTGGCTGAGATCGTCAAGCCCCAGAAGGTGCTGCCCACCACCATGGAGTTCGTCGATATCGCGGGCCTCGTCGCCGGTGCTTCCAAGGGTGAGGGCCTGGGCAACAAGTTCCTGGCCAACATCCGCGAAACCGACGCCATCGCTCACGTGGTGCGCTGCTTCGATAACGACAACGTCATCCACGTCGCCAACCAGGTCGATCCCGAGGCGGACATCGAGATCATTAACATGGAGCTGGCGCTTGCCGATCTCGATACCGTCGAGCGCGCCATCCAGCGCCTGGTGCGGGTCGCCAAGGGCGGCGACAAGGATGCCATCGCCACCAAGGCGATCCTTGAGCGCATCCAGCCTCACCTGGCCGAGGGCCAGCCGCTGCGCAGCTTCGGCCTCGATGCTGACGAGCAGCAGCAGCTTAAGAGCTTTGGTTTCCTGACTCTGAAGCCGACCATGTACATCGCCAACGTCAACGACGATGGCTTCGAGAACAACCCCTATCTCGACAAGGTGCGCGAGATCGCCAGCGCCGAGGGCGCTATGGTGGTGCCGGTCTGCAACCAGATCGAGGCCGAGATTGCCGAACTCGAAGACGAAGAACGCGCCATGTTCCTCGACGAGCTGGGGATGGACGAGCCCGGCCTTGATCGCGTGATTCGTGCCGGCTATGAACTGCTGGGTCTGCAGACCTACTTCACCGCCGGGGTCAAGGAAGTGCGCGCCTGGACCGTCAAGGTCGGCGCCACCGCCCCGGAAGGCGCTGGCGTGATCCACACCGACTTCCAGAAAGGCTTCATTCGCGCCGAAGTGGTCGGCTACGACGATTTCGTGTCACTGGGAGGCGAGCAGGGTGCCAAGGATGCCGGCAAGTGGCGCCTGGAAGGCAAGGAGTACATCCTCAAAGACGGCGACGTGGTGCACTTCCGCTTCAACGTCTAGGCCCTGAGAGCCGAAGACCTGATCGGCATGCCCCGGCGCAGAGGTTTTGACTCAAAGCGATGAAAAAAGCCGATGTATCATGCTCTTATGGTTGACGAATCATAGCCTCTTGAGTAACATTCATCGCCGTTGGCTACATAGCTCAGCTGGTTAGAGCACATCACTCATAATGATGGGGTCCCCTGTTCGAATCAGGGTGTAGCCACCAGAACTCGTAAAAACGCCCGAACGGCTAGCCGTTCGGGCGTTTTTTTTGACCCGTTCAGGCATACGTGACATCAATAGAGCTCAGCCCGACATGCCCGCCTGCTCCAGGCTTGGGCTGGCGCGCGAGTCGATTCAAAGGATTGTGACGATGTGGATTCCGCTGGCCTTCGTGCTGCTC